>NZ_CAACUY010000274.1 GCF_900659615.1 Actinomadura fibrosa
CCCGGCTGCGGGCCCGGCTTCGGAGCGCCCGAGGGACCGCCCGAAGGCAGGCCCGAGGGCGCGTTGGAAGGGCCGCTCGGACCCGGCCGGGGACCGGCGGGACGCGGGGCGGCGGGACGCGGCGCCGAGGGGCGCGCGCCCTGGGAATCGGAGGCGCCACCGGGGGGCCCGGGGCGCGGCGCGGACGGGCGCGGTCCCGAAGGACGCTTCTGACCGCCGCGCTTGTCCCCCTGCTTGGAGGACGAAGGACTGGAGAAGGCTTCCGTGAGCCTGCGAACGACCGGCGCCTCGATCGTGGAGGACGCCGACCGTACGAACTCGCCCATTTCCTGGAGCTTGGCCATGACGACCTTGCTCTCGACACCGAACTCCTTGGCGAGTTCGTAAACCCGGACCTTGGCCACTGCACTCCCTACTCGGTCCGGGGGTGCGGCCTCCGGACCGTCGCTAACTTGCCGTACTCATCGCGGCGTGCTCATCGAGCGCTCATAGCAATCTCGACCTGCTTCCGACTAGACGTCGCTTATCGTTCGGCCATCCTGCTGCGGCACGGCCCGCTCCGCAAGCCACGCCCGCAGCGCACCGCCATCGAGCGGCCCCGGGAGGCGGAACGCCCTCGGGAACGCCCGACGACGCTCTGCGAGGTCGAGGCACTCCAGGTCGGGGTGCAGATGCGCGCCCCGTCCCGGCAGCCGCCCGCGGGGATCGGGGACGATCTCGCCCTCGACCACCACCAGGCGCAGCAAGTCGGACTTGGCCGTGCAAACCCGGCAGCCCACGCACGTGCGTCGTGGAACCGCCCGGCCACGTGTCATGAGTCTACCGCGCCGAGGCGTCGGCGGGACCTGTCGCATGCTCTCCGGATGCAGAAGATCCAGATTCGCCGGTTCCGGCGCCCTTCGCGGGCGTCCCCTCCGAACCCGTCGCGGCCCCCGCGGCCGCCTCGCCGGACGCCCCGCCAGAGGTCCCGCCGGACGCTTCGGCCGTGCGGCCTTCCGGCGTCCGGGACCGGTCACCCTCCGGCGACGCGGCACCCGGCCGGGCGTCCGCCGAACGCGCCTCGCCCGGACGGGACGATCCCGCACGGGACTCCCCCTGCCGGGCCGGGCGGGCGGGCTGCTGGCGCTCGGCGCCCCGCCCCTCCGCCGGCTCGGTGTCGGACCGGATGTCGATCCGCCAGCCGGTGAGCCGCGCGGCGAGCCGGGCGTTCTGGCCCTCCTTGCCGATGGCCAGCGAGAGCTGGTAGTCCGGCACGATCACCCGCGCCACCCGGCCGTCGGCGTCGACGACCTCGACGGCGGAGACCCGGGCGGGCGAGAGCGCGTTGCCGACGAACTCGGCCGGGTCGTCCGACCAGTCGACGATGTCGATCTTCTCGCCGTGCAGCTCCGCCATCACGTTGCGGACGCGGCTGCCGAGCGGGCCGATGCAGGCCCCCTTGGCGTTCACGCCGGGCTTGCGCGAGCGCACCGCGATCTTGGTGCGGTGGCCGGCCTCCCGGGCGATGGCCGCGATCTCCACGGTGCCGTCCGCGATCTCCGGCACCTCCAGCGCGAACAGCTTGCGCACGAGGTTCGGATGGGTGCGCGAGAGCTGCACCGACGGGCCGCGGTGGCCCTTGCGGACCTGCACCACGTAGGCGCGCAGCCGCTCGCCGTGCTCGTACCGCTCGCCGGGCACCTGCTCCTGCGGCGGCAGGACGGCCTCGATCTTGCCGAGGTCGACCAGCACGTTCCGCGGGTCCTTGCCCTGCTGGATGATGCCGCTGACGATGTCGCCCTCGCGGCCGGCGTACTCGCCGAAGGTCAGCTCGTCCTCGGCGTCGCGCAGCCGCTGCAGGATGACCTGCTTGGCGGTCGTCGCCGCGATACGTCCGAAACCGGACGGGGTGTCGTCGTATTCCCGGAGGGCCGCGCCCTCCTCGTCGGTCTCGGTCGCCCACACGGTGACGTGCCCGCTCTCCCGGTCCAGCTCGACGCGGGCCCGCGGCGCCGCGCCCTCCGTCCGGTGGTAGGCGATCAGCAGGGCGTCTTCGATGGCCTTCACGGCCACGTCGAGCGAGATGTCCTTCTCGCTCTCCAGGCCGCGCAGGGCGGTCATGTCGATGTCCACGAGGTTCCCCCCTCTAGTCCGGCTCGGCCGGAGAACGCGTTTCGCCGGCCGCCTCGGCGGCGCCGCCGCGGGGGGACGTGCCCCCGGTCCCCCCGGTGTCGCCCGCGGGGGCCTTGAACTCCACCTGCACGCGGCCGCGCCCCAGCTCGCCGAGCGCGAACCGGCGCCGCGCGGCGGTCTTCGGCCCGGCGGAGCCGCCCTTGGCAGGGCCCTTGCCCGGGCCCTTGCCCCGGCGCTTCTCGGCGACCTCGATCTCCACGGCCTCGTCGTCGGCGGCCACCACGCGGCCCTCGATCTGGCCGCCCTCGGCCAGCGGGACGACGACCAGCCGGCCGACGGCGCGGCGCCAGTGCCGCGGCTCGGTGAGGGGACGGTCGACGCCCGGCGAGGTCACTTCGAGGACGTACGGCGAGGTGCCCATGACGTCGGACTCGTCGAGCAGCGCCGACGCCGTCTCGCTCAGCTTCGCGATGTCGTCCAGCCCGACGCCGTCGTCGCCGTCCACGACGATCCGGACGAGGCGGCGGCGCCCGGCCGGGCGCACGTCGACCTCCTCCAGGTCGAACCCGGCCCGGGCCACGGCGGGCGCGAGCAGGCGGCCCAGCTCGGCGACGGCCGCGTCGCGGGACGGGCGCGCGGACGCGTCGCCGCGGCCCCCCTGAGCGCGGCCACCGCGGGACTCGACGCTCATGGGACCCTCCTCCTGTTGTGCCGTCCGTGCTCGCCGCGGATCCACCGCTGGTCCGCCGGCCCCTCAAGACTATCGACAGCCGGACACCGCAGCGGCCTTTCGAACAGCTCACCGGCGCGGCGGATATGGAATGCTTGAGCTGGCCCGATGGACGCGTCCGGGGACCGGGACCGCCGCGGGCCCCCGTCACCATGCCACCGGGTGAGGAGACCCCCTTGCCAGAGGCCGTTCCGTGCCCGCCTCGGGTGTCGCGCCGCGCGCTGCTGGGCGGCGCGGCAGCGCTGGCCCTGCCGTGGCCGGCCGGCTGCACCGCCGAGGCCGTCCCCCGCGAGGACGTGTCGACGCTGGTGGAGGCGATCTCCTCCGAGCAGGACCTCGTCGCCACGTACGAGGCCGCCCGGTCGGCCGACGCGTCGCTGGCCCGCCGCATCGACCCCGTCCTGGCGCACCACCGCGAGCATCTGGCCGTCCTGAAGCGGCACTACCTGCCGGGGTCGGGCGACCGGGCGCACGAGGGCGGCGCCATCCCGTCCCCGAAGGCGATCGCGCTCCCCGGCGGCGCCACCGCGATCATGGCGGCGCTGCGCGCGGAGGAGCAGCGCGCCGCCGCGGCGCGTAGCGAGGACACCGGCAAGGCGGGCCCCGGGCTGTCCCAGCTCCTGGCGAGCATCGGCGCGTGCGAGGCGGGCCACGCCGGGACGGTCAGGGACCCGGCGCCGTCCGCGATGCCCAAGTTCGACCTCCAGGCGCTCCAGACGGCGCTGGCGGCCGAGCACGCCGCCGTGTACGGGTACGGGCTGCTCGGCGCCCGGCTCCGCGGGCCGCTCCAGCAGACCGCGAAGGCGGTCTGGGAGGCGCACCGCACCCAGCGCGACCGCCTGGTCGCGCTGCTGTCGGCCGAGCCCGTCGCCGCGGCCGCCGCGTACCGGCTGCCCGTCCGGGTGACGTCCGCGCGCAGCGCCGTCCAGCTCGCCGCGGCGCTGGAGGACGCCCTGGTCCCCGCCTACGTGGGCCTCGCCGGCGCGTCCCACCCGCAACTGCGCCGGTTCGCGGCGGGCTGCGCGCAGAACGCCATGGCGCGGTCGGCGGGCTGGCGGCAGAAGGGCGGCGCCGCGGCGCCGCGCGAGGCGTTCCCCGGGCTCCCTCCTGCGGCGCTGTCCCCGCGTCCTGAACCGGGTGAGTGATCTGCCCCACGGTGGGAACGATGGGGCTCCATGAACGCGTTGATCTCTGTTGACCTGGATCACTCGGGGGAGGAGTTCCGACGGCCATGACCATCGCCCCGCACGGCAACGACACCGGCAAGCGAAGCGCCCTGGAGGAACTGCGGGCCGCCTACCAGGAGCAGCTCAAGCAGCTCGCGAGCGAGCGCGACGAGGCGCGGCGGCAGGCGCGCCGGGCCAAGGCGCAGGCGGCCGTGGCGCGCGCCGACCTGGCCAGCCTGCAGAGCCGCGTCCACGAACTGCTGACCGCCGCCGCGCGGCATCTGCCCGACCTGGAGCCTCTGGAGGCCCCGGAGCAGCCGGCTCTGGAGGCGCAGACCCAGCCGGTCGTGGAGCCCAAGACCCAGCCGGTCCTGGAGGCCAAGGCCCAGCCGGTCCTGGAGGCGTCGGCGCAGCCCGCCCTGGAGGTACCGGCCGGTCCGGTCCGTGCGCTACCGGCCGGCGGTCCCGACGCCGCACGGGTGGCGGCGCCGGAGCCCGGGCAGGACGCGAGGCGCGAGACGGCGCCCCGCGAACCGGTTCGCAAGGCCGTCGACAGGCGGAACGCCCGGGGCGCCAAGCGGAGGCCCGTCCGAACGGGATGACCGGGGAGGAACGGCCCGCCCATGGGCCGTGCGGGTGCCGCCGGGAGCGCAGTCTTCCGGCGGCACCCGCCCCGTGTCCGGCCGCCGCCGGAGCGCGTCCGGCACGCCGCGCACGCTGCTAACCTCGACCGGATGACCGCGTACGGCCTCCTCGTCTCTCCGTCGCACAACCGGGTCTACGCGCAGGCGGCCGCGGACCTGGTCAGGGCGGAGCTCTCCGTGTTCAGCGAGCGCGCCCTCGGCGGGCGCGTCCGGGACATCGCGGAGACCTCGATCGGCGGCGTCCCGTACGTCACGTTCTCCGCGGACGGCCTGACGGAGACCGACCTGCGGCTGCTGTCCAACCTGTCGTCGCTGTACGCGCTGTTCGAGATCGAGGACGGCCTCCTCCGCCCCGTGACGATCACGCCGCTCGACCTGTTCGGCAGCGATCTCCTCACGATCCAGAAGTACTCGGGCAAGACGAACGAGAACTTCACCAAGCTCCTGCTGAACGTCACGGCCATGGCCACCGACGCGCCGATGGACCTCGTCACCGGGCGCCCCAGGCTGCTCGACCCGATGTGCGGCCGCGGCACGACGCTGAACCAGGCGATGATGTACGGCCTGGACGCCGCGGGAATGGACATCGACGGCAAGGACTTCGACGCCTACGCGGCCTTCATCAAGACGTGGCTGAAGAACAACCGGGTGAAGCACCAGGCGGAGGTGACGAGCATCCGCCGCGACAAGGCCGTCCTCGGGCGGCGCCTGCACGTCACGCTGGGCGCGTCCAAGGAGCGGTACAAGAGCGGCGAGACGATGGAGATCACCGTCGTGAACGCCGACTCCGTCGAGGCGGGCAAATTCTTCCGGCCCCGCTCGTTCGACCTGATCGTGACCGACGCCCCGTACGGCGTCCAGCACGGCAGCCGCGCCAAGGGCGGCCAGGGGCGCAGGGGCGGGACGCTATCGCGCAGCCCGGTCGAGCTGCTCGCCGCGGCCGTCCCGGAGTGGACGCGGCTGCTGCGCCCCGGCGGCGCGATCGGCATCTCCTGGAACACGTTCGTCGGCCGCCGCGAGGACCTCGCGGCGATCCTCGCGGGCAGCGGCCTCGACGTCCAGGACTCCGAGCCCTACCTCGGCTTCCGCCACCGCGTCGACCAGGCCATCTCCCGCGACCTCATCGTGGCGCGGAGGCCCTGACCGGTCAGGCGGCGTGCCAGCGCTCGACGTGCGGGAGCAGCTCCCCCAGGTCGTGGATCAGCGCGTCGGGAGGCGTCAGGCCGGGACGCGTGAACGCGTGCGTCGTCTGGTGCCAGATCTGCACGGCGCGCAGGCCCGCGCCCTTGGCGCCGTGGATGTCGTCGTAAGGGCGGTCGCCGACGAAGACGCACGACGCCGGATCGGTGGCGCCGACGGCGTCCATCGCGGCGCGGAACGCCTCGGCGTGCGGCTTGGTCCAGGGGATCTCGCAGGAGTAGACGGCGCCGTCGAGCAGGTGGAGGACGTCGTCGCGGACGAAGACGCGCTCGTGCCAGTCCCGCGGCCAGATGGTGTTGGACAGCACGCCGATCTTGATCCCGCGCTCGCGGAGGGCGGCGAACAGCTCCGGCACGGCCGGGTCGGTGTGGGTGTGCGGGGTCCAGACCTCGAAGTGGGTGTCGAGAAAGGCGTCGGTCGGCTCGACCCCGGCCATCGCGAACAGCTCGGCGAACGTGGCGCTGCGGTGCTCCTCGGTCCCCCGGCGCCACAGCTCCAGCTCGGCCTCCACCAGCGCCGCGATGACCTTGTCCAGGTCGTCGGGAGGAAGGTGCGCCTCGCAGATGGCGCGCCACATGTCGGCCAGTTCGAGGTCGTGCCAGGGGGTCAGCGTCCCACCCCAGTCGAAGATCACTGCTTCAACGCCCATGCCGGGATGGTAACCATACGGGCGCTTCGCGCGATGATCCATCCATGCGGTGGATCGTCCTGCGCAGGCCCCTGCTCGCCTTCGCCCTCCTCGCCGTTCTCACCGCCGCCGTCCCGGCCGCGGCCGACACCATCCCGGACGGCCCCGGCAAGGGCCTCGTCCCGCAGTACATCGGCGGGCCCGCGACACCGAAGGCGCTGCCGGGACGTCCGGTCCCCGCGAACCCGCACCAGGGGCCCGCCGGCACGTCCTCCATGCACGCCGACAGCTACGCGTCCGACACGTATCCGTTCCTGGGACCGCTCGGACGGAACCCGCGCGTGCAGAACGAGGCCAAGGGCGGCGGCCTGCTCCCCGGTCTGTGCTCCACCGTGACGTTCGCGCGCAGAACCGGACTGATCGTCGCCCAGTGCACCCGCGGGCAGACCTTCACCCTGCGGCTGATCGACCCGAGGACCCTGCGCGACCTCGCCACCTACGAGCTGCCGCCCAGGCCGTCCACGGTGGAGGCCGTGTTCTCGGGCAGCCTCGACAAGGTCCTCACCGACACCTCCGGCGGCGCCTACTACTACCTCGACCCGCAGGACCGGGCCGTCCTCGCCGACTCGGCGTTCCACGTGCGCCGGTTCGCGCACGAGAAGGGGCCCGACGGGGCATGGCGGTTCACCGTCACCGACGACTGGGACCTCAGCGGCCACCTCCCCCACGACTGCGCCACCTGGACGAACCCGTGGCCCAAGGGCGAGTGCGACCCGATCACCGCCGTCGGCCCCGACTGGGACGGCCTCATCTGGTGGATCACGCGGAACGGCCGCGTCGGCACCATCGACCCGCGCACCGGGGCCGTCCGCGCGACCCGCCTTCCCGGCGAGGGCATCCAGAACTCCTTCGCGGCGGCCGAGGACGGCGTGTCGATCGTGTCCGACCACGCCCTCTACCGGATGCGGACCGGCGCGGACGGCACGCCGGCCGTCGTCTGGCGCGCGACCTACGACCGGGGCAGCGGCCGCAAACCCGGCCAGATCGACCAGGGCTCGGGAACCACCCCCACCTTCCTCGGCGACCGCTACGTGGCGATCACCGACAACGCCGACGACCGCATGCACGTCGTCGTCCGCGACCGCGAGGACGGCCGTCTCGTCTGCCAGGTGCCCGTCTTCGGCAGCGGAGCGAGCGCCACCGACAACTCCCTGGTCGGCTACGGCGACAGCCTCTTCGTGGAGAACAACTACGGCTATCGCAACTTCTTCGAGCTGCCTCCTGGCGGCTCGTCCACCGGCGGAGTCAGCCGCGTCGACGTCGACGCGGACGGGCGGGGCTGCCACACGGTCTGGACGAGCACGGAACGCTCACCGTCCACGGTCGCCAAGGCGTCCGTCCCCGCCGGCCTCCTCTACCTCTATACCAAGGAACCGCGCGGCGACCTCATCGACGCCTGGTACTTCACGGCCGTGGACGCGCACACCGGCCGCACCGTCTACAAGGTGCTCACGGGCACCGGCAAGTGGTTCGACAACAACTGGGCGCCGATCACCCTCGGTCCCGACGGCACCGCCTACGTGGGCGTGGTCGGCGGGCTGGTGTCCGTCCGAGATCACGAGTAGGGAGCCCTCCAGCGGGGATACCGGACCGATCAGCGCAACCGATCGAACATGGAGGGGGCCGTGAGACAGCGCCAGCCCGGTGAGGACCGTGACTTCCGCGAGGACATGGACGAGATGGGCGACGACGAGCAGTCCTACGAGATCGCCCTGACCGAGCGGTACGTGCAGGACCCTCCCGACGACCACGTCATCGAGGAGCCGGAGAACCTCCCGCCCGACGGACTCGGCATCACCCGGTACGAGCAGGAGACCGCCCGCCCGGGTGACGACGACGACCAGCTGGGCTCCGACGCCCCCGCGGAAGCGGACGCCGTCAACCCGACCAATCGCCCTTAGCGGCCCCTGGGAGGCGCGGCCGAGCGCCGGTGAAGGCGCCCGGCCGCGTCGCCCGTCGCAGAGTCAGTCGTCCAGGTCGGTCAGGTCGTCGCTTCCGCGATAGACGAACGACCGCACGGCGGCGTCGGCGCCGACCAGCCCGATCATGCGTCCGGTGAACCCCCCGGCCACCTCGGTGGAGAGGTAGCGGCCGTCGAGCCGACCGAGTTCCCGGAAGCCGGTGGCCTCCCGCACGCCCGCGACGATCAGATCGGGCCCCTGGCAGGGAGTGCCCTCCGCCCCTTCGGAAGGCCGGGTTCGCAGTTCAAGCACCGGTGGGGCGGTGACGGTGGTCTCACCGAGGACGGCCTGCACACCGCCGATCGAGGCGGTCACGCGCACCTGATCGCCCTCGACGGACAGCGTCACGCGGTGGAACGGGTCGATGCGCAGCTCCACTCCCGCGCGTCCGGCGCCCGGATCGACCCGGGCCTGCGCGCTGATGAAGAAGTGCTGCTGACGGCGTCCGACGAACACCTCCTCGTGCGAAGGCGAGGTCAGATGCCAGTGCCCTTCAGGGGTGTAGCGGAGCAGATCGGCGGGAAAGCGGGCCGGAGCCACCCACGCGTGCGGCAGACCGGGACCGGTGAGCTCCTCGACGACCGGGCCCGCCGCGTCTCCCTCGATCGGCTCGCCCAGGCGGGGCCAGCCGTCCTCCCAGTCGAGCTCGGCGGCGAAGGTCTCGCGCCCGAGCACATGCCAGCAAAGGGCCGAGCCGCGCAGCCGGACGCCGAGGAACACCATCGCCCAGCTCCCGTCCGGGCGTTGCACGACGTCGGCGTGGCCGGTGCTCTGCGTCGACCAGGCCGATCCGCGTGCGGTGAGCAGCGGGTTGTCAGGGCAGGGCTCGAAGGGGCCGTCCGGCCGAGGGCCGCGCGCGACGGTGACGGCGTGGCCGCGTTCGGTGCCGCCTTCGGCGATGAACAGGTACCACGTCGATCCCCGCCTGATGAGGTGGGGGCCTTCGGGGAACTGGCCGCCGGTGCCTCGCCAGATCACGGCGGGTTCGGTCAGCAGCGCACCGGTCTCGGTGTCGAGGACGGCCTGGATGATGCCCTGCCTGCCCTTCGGCAGCTCACCCGACCAGGTCAGCCAGCACGTCCCGGCGTCGTCCCAGGCCAGATCGGGGTCGATGCCGTCCGCGTCCGGGACGCGGATCGGCCGGGACCAGGCGCCGGCCGGGTCGGTGGCGGTCACCAGCACCTGGCCCGGCTGGTCGTGCACGTTGGTCGTGATCATCCAGAAGCGCTCGCGGTGGTACCGGAGCGTCGGCGCGTAGACGCCGCCGGAGTGCCGGCAACCGGCGAGCTCCAGCTGATCGGGACGGTCGAGCACATGCCCGATCGGGCTCCAGTGGCGCAGATCACCCGACCGGAAGATCGGCACCCCGGGCGCGTACTCGAAGCTGGAGTTGACCAGGTAGAACTCGGAACCGGCGCGGCACACGCTGGGGTCCGGATGCAGCCCGGGGACGACGGGCTTCTTGGCGATCGGCATGGAACCTCCTGGGAGGACAGAGGACCTGGGGTGGCCCGCAGCGCCCGCTGAGGGAAGGCCCGCCGGGGCGGACCGCCGAGGGCGATGCACTGAAATCTACGATTTCGTGATCACTTTCGGGGAATGTCTTACCTGCGCCATAGGTTGCGTTGACCAGGGCGAGGCTGCGAGGTGACCGGGGCATGCAGGAGACGGTGGTTGCGTCCGTCAGTGTCCCGGCCATGGCGGAGCCGTCCGTCACGGTCGCGGACGAGGAGATCACGTCTGCCGTCAGTGCCGAGACGACGGGCGACGCGCGGCCCTGGTGGCGGCGCCGGATCGGGCTTCTGGCCCAGGTGGCGCTGCTCGTCGCGGCCGTCGCCGTCCTTCCGTTCGTGGACGCGGACCTTCCCGACCTCGGGGTGATGTGGTCCCTCGCGCGGGACGCCGAACCGGCCTGGCTCGTCCTGGTCGTCGTCGCCGAGGCGGGGTCGATGGGGGCGTTCGCCCGGCTCCAGCGGCGGCTGCTGCGCATCGGGGGGCTGCGGATCTCGCTGCGCCGCGCCTTCGCGATCACGTACGCGGGCAACGCGCTGTCCACGACGCTGCCCGCGGGCCCGGCGGTGAGCGTCGTCTACACCTTCCGGCAGTTCCGCCGGGGCGGCGCGTCGGCCTCGCTCGCCACCGCCGTGATCCTGGCGGGCGGCGTGATCACGACGACCGCGTACACGGTGATCGGGCTGGTGGCGCTGCTCGCCGACCCGCACGCCCGCGCGCTCGCGACGACCGCGCTGGCCGTCCCGCTGGCGGTACTGCTGCTGCTCGTCCCGGCGCTGCGGTGGCGGCCGCTGCGCGCCCGGGCGGTCGCGCCGCTGCGCCGCGCGCAC
>NZ_CAACUY010000275.1 GCF_900659615.1 Actinomadura fibrosa
CTCGCGCGCCGGGGCCGCGTCCCCGGCGGGCGCCTGTGCGGGCGGCGCGTCCGCCAGGGGCGCCTCTTGCGGGGCGCCGGGGCGGCGGTGGGCGGGCAGGGAGGGGACGTCGGCGCCCTCGACCTCGAAGCCCGCGTCGGCGATCATGTCGAGGTCGGCCCGCCCGGCCTGGCCCTCGCTGGTCAGGTAGTCGCCGAGGAAGATCGAGTTGACGATGTGCAGGGCGAGGGGCTGGAGCGAGCGCAGGTGGATCTCGCGGCCGCCCGCGAGGCGGACCTCGACGTCCGGGCACACGAACCGGACCATCGCGAGGATGCGCAGGCAGCGCTGCGGCGTGAGCGTCCACCGTTCGGCGAGCGGGGTGCCCTCGAACGGGATGAGGAAGTTGACCGGGACGGAGTCGACGTCCAGGGAGCGGAGCGCGAACGCGACGTCCACGAGGTCCTCGTCGGTCTCGCCCATGCCGGCGATGAGGCCGGAGCACGCCGACAGGCCGGCGTCGTGGGCCTTGCGGACGGTGTCCTCGCGGTCGCCGAAGCCGTGGGTGGTGCAGATGTCGGCGTACTGGGCCTCGGACGTGTTGAGGTTGTGGTTGTAGGCGTGCGCCCCGGCCTCGCGCAGCCGCTCGCCCTGCCCGTCGCGGAGCAGGCCGAGGCAGGCGCAGATCTCGACGTCCTCGTCCCGCGCCTTGATCGCGGCGATCGTGTCGGCGACGCGCTCGACGTCGCGGTCGGTGGGGCCGCGGCCGCTCGCGACCAGGCAGACGCGCTTGGCGCCCGCGGCCATGCCCGCCGCGGCGGCGTCGGCGGCCTGGTCGGGCTTCAGCCAGGTGTAGGTGAGGATGCCGGCCTTGGAGCCGAGGCGCTGGGAGCAGTAGGAGCAGTCCTCGGGGCACAGCCCGGACTTGAGGTTGACCAGGTAGTTCAGCTTGACGCGGCGGCCGAACCAGTGCCGCCGGACCCGGCCTGCGGCGGCCACGACGTCGAGGAGGTCGTCGTCGGAGGTGGCGAGCACCGCCAGCGCCTCGTCCCGCGTGGGCGGCTCGCGCCGCAGTCCCTTGCCGGAGAGGGTGTCGAGAAGGCTCATGGTCGATGATCCTCGCCGGTCGGCGCCCGCCGGGCCAAGGCGCGGTCCCGACAAACCCGGCCGATCATGTTTTGTAGGCGGCCGGGGACGCCCGCGTGACGTCGTGCATGATCCGCCGGACGTCGCCGGGCCGCTCCTCCTGGGCGAAGTGGTCCACGTTTCCGGCATGCGACTGGATCTTAAGATCGGTCCGGCCGTTCCCTAGCCTTCGGGCCATGTTCGTTTTCGCGCAGATCAGCGACACCCATCTGGACGCCGGGGAGCGGAGCGCCGAGCGCGTCCGCCGGGTCATGGACCATCTGAACGGCTTAGCCGCGCCGCTCGGCGCGATCCTGGTCACCGGCGACATCGCCGACCACGGCGAGGCCGCCGAGTACGCGCTGGCCCGCGAGCTGCTCCGGTCGCCTTCCCCGGTGCTGACGTGCCCCGGCAACCACGACAGGCGGGAGCCGTACCGGGCGGTGCTGCTGGACGAGGAGCCGAGCGGCGGGCCGGTCGACCGCGTCCACCGGATCGGGGGCGCGCTGTTCGCGATGTGCGACTCGTCGGTGCCGGGCGAGGCCCACGGGATGCTCGGCGACGCGACGATCGCCTGGCTGGACGGCGTCCTCGCGGCCGAGCCGGACGTGCCCGCGTTCGTCTGCTTCCACCACCCGCCGGTCGTCCTGGGGATCCCGTACGTGGACGCGATCCGGCAGTTCGGCGAGGAGCGGCTCGCCGCGGTCGTCGCGCGGCATCCGCAGGTCGTGGCCGTCCTGTGCGGGCACGCCCACACGGCGGCGGCGACCACGTTCGCGGGGCGGCCGCTCCTGGTCGCGCCCGGGGTCGTCTCCACCCTCGTCCTGCCGGGGCAGGGCAAGGGGATCGTCGATCTCGACGCGCCGCCCGGGATCGCGTTCCACGTCCTGGACGACGACCGGCGGCTCACCACCCATTACCGGACGGTCTGAGGCCGCCGTCCTAGGCGGGCCTCGTCCAGTTCAGGCCGATCTCGTCGGCGGCGTCGCGGACGAGAGTGCGGTACCGCTCGACGGCCTCGGAGGTGAAGCGGTGCCGGGGGCCGCAGACGCTGACCGAGCCGTGCACCTCCCCGTCCGGGCCGAACAGCGGCGCGGCGACGGAGCCGGCGTCGGGCTGCCGCTCGCCGAGGGAGACGGCGACGCCCTCGGCGGCGGTCTTGGCGAGCTGCGCGCGCAGCGCCGCCGCGTCGGTGACCGTGCGGCCGGTGAGCGCGGCGAGCGGCCGGGCGAGGACGGCCTCGCGGCGCTCCCGGGGCAGGAACGCGAGGATCACCCGGCCCGGCGAGCCGGCGTGCAGCGGGAGGCGGCGCCCCACCTCGACCGTCATCCTGACCTCGT
Source organism: Actinomadura fibrosa (assembly GCF_900659615.1). GTDB lineage: Bacteria > Actinomycetota > Actinomycetes > Streptosporangiales > Streptosporangiaceae > Spirillospora > Spirillospora fibrosa. The sequence goes on from NZ_CAACUY010000275.1 coordinate 2,445, forward strand.
GCGGGCTCTCGAACTGGTCGAGGTAGACCCGCTCGTCGCCGACCAGCCCCGACAGGGCGGTGGTCTCGCCCGTCTCGTCCCGCAGGCGGCGCAGGACGGGCGCGGCGACGTTGCGGACGTTGAAGCCGCGCAGCGCGCTGACGCCGAGCGCGAGGGCCGCCGGGCCGAGCCGGTAGCCGGCGGTGCCGGGGGCGGTCTCCAGCAGCTCCCGCGACGCGAGCGACTGGAGGATGCCGTGGACGACGGCCTCGGAGATGCCCAGTTCGCGGCTGATGGCGCCGGCGCCGAGGTGCTGCGGGCCCCCGGCGAACAGCAGCAGGACGTCGGCGGCGCGTCCGGCCGTCTCCGTGCCGGCGTTCCGCGGGGCGGCGGTCTCGTTGGTCACGGTGACGATCCTAGGGACACGGGACGGTCCGGCGGCGGCCACCGGGGATCGGGGCCGGCGGCGGCCCGCCGGGGGCGGCACCGCCGACCGTCCCGGGATGGAATGCGACGCTGGTCACGGCCATTTCCGACTAAGTCTGTCGGTATTATGGGATTACCAGACGCCACACGAAGGACGGCCCATGCCCCGACAGCTCCACCTCGGCGGGTTCCAGATCGCCTCGCAGGTCACGCACTCCCACGCGGCGTGGCGGCACCCCGGCTCCGACCCCGCCGTGTTCGACCACGCCCACTACCACCGCGTCGGGCGGATCCTCGAACGCGGCAAGTTCGACTTCGTCTTCTTCGCGGACCTCCTCGCGGCGCCCGGCCGGTTCGGCGGCGGCGTCGAGGAGGCGCTGCGGCGCGGGACGCAGGCGACCGCGACGCTCGACCCGGTGCTCGTGGCGACGAGCATCGCCGCCGTGACCCGGCGGCTCGGCGTCGCGGTCACCAAGAGCACGACGTACTTCCACCCCTACGAGGTCGCCCGCGCCTTCGCGTCCCTGGACCACCTCAGCCGCGGGCGCTCGGGGTGGAACATCGTCACCTCGCTGAGCCAGGCGGAGGCGCAGAACTTCGGCGCCGCCGAGCACCTGGAGCACGACCTGCGCTACGACCGCGCGCAGGAGTTCGTGGAGGTCGCCGCGAAGCTGTGGGAGAGCTGGGACGCCGACGCGATCGTCGCCGACCGGGCGGCCGGCGTCTTCGCCGATCCGGGCAAGGTCCACCGGGTGGACCACGACGGGAAGTTCTACCGGACGCGCGGCCCGCTGAACGTCCCGCGCTCGCCGCAGGGGCGGCCGGTCTACATCCAGGCGGGCTCGTCGCCGAAGGGCAGGGACTTCGCGGCGCGCTGGGCCGAGGCGATCTTCGAGATCGACCCGACGCCGGAGGGCCGCCGTGCCTACTACGACGACGTCAAGTCGCGGGTGTCCGACGCCGGCCGGAACCCCGACCAGGTGCTGATCTTCCCGGCCGTGCTGACGTTCGTCGGCGAGACCGAGTCCATCGCCCGGGAGAAGCAGGCGTTCCACAACGAGCTGGCCGACCCGGTCTCCGGCCTGATCACGCTGTCCACGCACACCGACCACGACTTCTCCCAGCACGACCTGGACGCGCCGGTCGAGGACCTCCAGGTGCCGGGCACGCAGGGCCTGTTCGACGTCGCGCGCCGCCTGAGCGCCCGCGACAACCTGACGCTGCGCGACATCGGCAAGCTGTACTCGCAGGGCGTCCTGCTCCCCCAGTTCGTCGGCACCGCGTCCGACGTCGCGGACCAGCTGGAGGAGGCGTTCCGCGGCGGCGAGGCCGACGGCTTCATGATCTCCGCCGCGCAGACGCCGGGGTCGTTCAACGACTTCGTCGACGCGGTCGTCCCCGAGCTCCAGCGCCGCGGCCTGTTCCGCGAGGAGTACACCGGCAGCACGCTGCGCGACCACCTCGGGCTCGACCCCGTGCCGCGTCCGGCCACCGTGGAGTAGGCGGCGGGTGCCGTCGCAGCGGGCGGCCGGGGCGGCGGCCCGCCTGGGCGCGCGGGCGGGCGTCCAGCGCCCCGGCTGCCTGCTGAAAGGTCACGCGTACTCGATGGCGAACACGGCGGTGGTGTCGGCGGTCAGGGCTTGGAACAGGTGCGGCGCGTCGCCGGGGTAGGCGATGTAGTCGCCGGGCAGGAGCTCGACCGGGGCGTCGGCAGGGCCCGCGAGAGCGCGGCCGGAGCCGAGGACGACATGCTCGGCCGTGCCCGGGGCGTGCGGTTCGGAGAGGTGCGGGTCGCCGGGCTGGGCGACGACCCGGTAGAGGTCGCGGCGGATGTTCGGGGGGCAGGACGCCAGCAGCGTGGCCGCGTAGTCGGCCTGCTCCGAGCGGGTGACCGGGCCTTCCCCGGCGCGGATCACGCGGACGGCGGGGCGCGGCGGGTCCACCAGGCGGCTGAACGGGACGTCGAGGGCCGTCCCGAGCGCCCAGAGCGTCTCGACGCTCGGGTTCCCGGTACCCGCCTCCAGCTGGGAGAGCGTCGACTTGGCGAGCCCCGCCCTCCGGGCGAGCTCGGTCTGGGACAGGCCGGCGCGCTCGCGCTCGCGGCGGATCGACGCGGCGATCCGGGCGATCAGCTCGGGCATGGTTCGCTCCATCGGTCGGTCGTTCGATTTGACGAACACTCGGTGGCTCGTTCAGTGTAATGGTCGAGTGTTCATCATGCCGAACAGACAGGAGGGGCGCCCATGCCGCACCTCGGCATCCTCGCCCACAGCGCGGAGGGCGCCGCGCTGTGCTTCCGGAGCTTCTGCCACGAGGGGTTCCGCGAGCTCGGCCCGGACGACCACCCCGACGTGACGCTCGACCTGATCGCGCTCGCGCGCAGCATGCCCGCCTGGAACGCCGGGGACCACGACGCGGTCCGGGCCGTGCTCGCCGAGAGCGTCCGGCGGCTCGCCGCGGCGGGCGCCGGCTTCTTCGCCTGCCCGGACAACACCGCCCACCTGGCGCTCGAACGGCCGGGCGCCGACCTGGCGCTGCCGGGGCTGCACATCGCCGAGGTCGTCGCCGACCGGGCCGCCCGCGACGGCCGCCGCCGCGTCGGCATCCTCGGCACCCGCTTCACCATGGACGGCCCGGTCTACCCGCGCGAGCTGGCCGCGCGCGGGATCGCCGCCGAGGTCCCGGACGCCGCCGGGCGGGCGGCCGTCGATCGGATCATCTTCGAGGAGCTGGTCAACGGGGTCCTCCGCGAGGACTCGCGGCGGGAGTACGTCCGCGTCGTCGAGGACCTCGCCGCCCGGGGCTGCGACGCCGTCGCCCTCGTCTGCACCGAGATCCCGCTGCTGGTGACGCCGGACGTGTCGCCGCTGCCCACCCTCGACTCGACGCGGCTGCTGGCCCGCGCGGCGTTCGAGGCGGCCGCGGGCCGCCGCCCCCTCCCGTCCTGGCGCGGCGGCCCGCCGGGAAGCGCCGCCAGCACGACCTTCGCTTAGGGAGCGGGCATCGGCGCGGGTCCGGGTGCCGTTTCGACGGGCGGCGAAGCGTATCGGTCGTAGGTTCGGGATACCGATCGAAGGAGGCCGTCCGATGAACGCCCGCTTCCGGGACCTGCACCGCGCGGGGCGCCCGCTCCTCCTCCCCAACGCCTGGGACTTCGCCAGCGGCGCCGTCCTGGCCGACGCGGGCTTCCCCGCCGTCGGCACGACGAGCCTCGGCGTCTCGGCCGCCGCGGGCAAGCCGGACGCGGCGGGCGGCACCCGCGCGGAGACCGTCGCGCTGGCCCGGAGCCTCGTCCGGCTGCCGGTCCCGGTCACCGTCGACATCGAGGGCGGCTTCTCCGAGCGGCCCGCGGACGTGGCGGACCTCGCCGCCGAGCTGGCCGCGTTCGGCGTCGCGGGCGTCAACCTGGAGGACGGCCGCGCCGACGGGACCCTCGCTCCGCTCGACCACCAGGTCGCGGTCGTCCGCGCGGTCAAGGACGCGGCGCCGGAGATGTTCCTCAACGCACGCACGGACACGTTCTGGCTGGCAGGCGACGGCGGCCCCGACCGCGCGGAGACGCTGCGCCGCGTGCGCGCCTACGCGGGCGCGGGCGCCGACTGCGTGTTCGTCCCCGGGATCGCCGACGACGCGGACGTACGCGCCGTCCTCGACGCCGTGGACGTCCCGCTCAACGTGCTGCACCTGCCGGGCCGCACCGACTACGGCACCCTGGCGCGCCTGGGCGTGCACCGGGTGAGCTGCGGCTCCCTGCTGTTCCGCGAGGCGCTCCGCGCCACGGTCGCCGCCGCCCTGGCCGTCACGGACGGCGACGCCGCCGCTCCCCCGGCGCCGTCCTACGCCGACGTCCAGCGGCTGGTCGCGGGCAGCCCGGAGCGTCCGCGTTAACCTCGCGGCAATCGTCCCCGATTAGGCTGATCTTGGTTCCGCGACGGACGAAGGAGGCCAGGATGCGGCGGGCACTGAGCATCGCGGTGGCGCAGCCGGAGACCGCGGCCCATGACGTCGCGGCGAACGCGATGGCGCACGCGGCGGCCGTCCGGGCGGCGGACGCGCGGGTGGTGGTGTTCCCCGAGATGTCGCTGACGGGGTACGAGCTCGACGCGGACGTGGTCGCGCCCGGCGACGGGCGGCTCGCGCCGATCATCGCCGCGTGCGCGGCCACCGGGACGCTCGCCCTGGCCGGCGCGCCCGTGCCGGGTCCGCACATCGGCGTCCTGGCGGTCGACGGCGCGGGCGCGCGCGTCGCGTACGCGAAGGTGCACCTGCACCACACCGAGGCCGTGCGCTTCCGGCCCGGCGAGCCGGCCGTGATCGAGGTGGACGGCTGGCGGCTGGGCCTGGCCGTCTGCCGCGACACCGGTGTCCCCGAGCACGCCGCCAAGACCGCCGCGCTCGGCATCGACGGCTATGTCGCCGGGATCGTCCACACCGACCGCGAAGCCGAGCTCCACGGCGAGCGCGCCCGCAGGGTCGCCGCCGACCACGGCGTGTGGGTCGCCACGGCGGCCTTCGCGGGACCGACCGGCGGCGGCTTCGACCGCACGTCCGGCCGGTCCGGGATCTGGTCCGCCGAGGGCGAGCTCCTCGCCGAGGCGGGCACCGCCCCCGGCGGCCTGGCGCGGGCCGTCTTCATCCCCTAGGCAGCCTTCCCGTGCCGCCGCCCTAGTGGCCGGTGATCGTGTCGGCGAGGCGGGCGAGGACGGACGTGCGCGGCGAGTACGAGCCGGACTCGCGGGCGTCGGCCGCCCGGTACAGCGCGTACATCGCCTGCACCCCGAGCCAGCGCAGCGGCTCGGGCTCCCAGCGGCGGACGCGGCGGTTCACCCACGGCAGCGCCGTCAGCTCGGTGTCCTCCCCCAGGACGAGGTCGCGGAGGGTGCGGCCGGCGAGGTTCGCGGTGGCGACACCGTGCCCGGTGTAGCCGCCCGCGTGCCCGATCCCGGCGGCGCGGTCCAGCAGCGCGGTGGCGCACCAGTCGCGGGGCACGCCGAGGACGCCGGACCAGGCGTGCGCCACCCGGCCGGCGTCCGCGACGCAGGGGAACATGGAGGTGAGCACGGCCCACAGCGCGTCGACCGTCGCGGGCTCGGTGCGGCCGCCGTCGTCGACGCGCGACCCGTAGCGGTACGGCCGGCCGCGCCCGCCGAAGGCGATGCGGCCGTCGGCCGTGCGCTGGGCGTACATGTAGTAGTGGGCCATGTCGCCGAGCAGCTCGCGGCGCCGCCAGCCGATCGCGTCCCAGACCGCGTCGGGCAGCGGCGTGGTGACGATCATCGAGCTGTTCATCGGCAGCCAGTCCCGGCGGTGCCCGGCCAGCCCGGCCGTGAAGCCCTCCGTGGCGCGCAGCACGTACTCGGCGGCGACCGTGCCGGACGCCGTGACAGCGGCGGCCTCGGCCGGGCCCTGCCGGGGCGTGATCCGCAGGACGGGCGTCCGCTCGTAGACCTCCACGCCGAGGCCGCGGACGGCCCGGGCGAGCCCCTGGACGAGGGCGGCGGGCTGCACGCGGGCGCAGTGGGGGCTCCAGGCCGCGCCGACGGCGCCCTCGACGCGGAGCCGCTCGTCCCGGTCGGCGGCGGACAGGCACATCAGGTCGCCCTGAGCCCACCCCCACGAGCGCGACTCCTCCACCATGGCGTTCAGCCGGGCGAGCTGCGCGGCGTTGCGGGCGACGTGCAGGACGCCGCCCTTGACCAGGCCCGCCTCGATGCCCTCCTCCGCGGCGACCCGCGCCACCTCGTCCACGGCCCCGAACATGGCGTACTGCAAGGCCACCGCGGCGGGACGGCCGTGGCGGGCGGCGTAGCGCTCCCGCGACCCGGCGATCTCCCCCAGCACCCAGCCGCCGTTGCGGCCGGACGCGCCGAACCCCGCGAACTCCCGCTCCAGCACGATGATCCGCAGGTCCGGGCGGGCGCGCTTGAGGTAGTAGGCCGTCCAGAGCCCGGTGTAGCCGGCGCCGACGACGCACACGTCCGCCGTGCGCGAGCCCGGCAGCCGCGGCCCGGGCTCGGGGCGGCCGGCCTCCCGGTACCAGTGCGAGACGCCGCCGTTGACGAAGCCGGGAGCGAGCGGGGCCCGCGCGGGCGGGCCCTGGCACAGCAGAGCGCTCATGCGCCCATACTGCTGTATCCGCTACTCCCGCCGGTAGAGGGCGACGGATTCTATCGGACGGCGTCGATGGCGCGACGGGATCCGAGCCAGCGCGTCCGTTCCGCCGCGTAGTAGGCGGCGCCGTCCGGGCCGTCCGGTCCGCCGCCCCAGGGCCGCATCCCGAGCCGCTCGGCGATCTCGGCGGACGAGGCGTTGCCCGCGTCGATCTCGGCGGTCACCCGGTGCAGGCCGACCACGCCGAACGCGTAGTCGAGCACCGCGCGGGACGCCTCGGCGGCGAGGCCCTGGCCCCAGCGGTCCGGCTCCAGGCTGTAGATGATCTCGACCGGGCGGTCCGGGCCGCCGCGCCGGCCGTCGAGGCCGCGCAGCCCGACCACGCCGACCAGCGGGGCGCCGGGCAGCACCGCGTCCACGCCCGGGTCGAGCGCCGGGCCCGCCGACCAGCGGCGCCGCGCGGCCCGCAGCGCCCACAGCCCGTAGCCCTCGGTCGCGAAGTCCCGCTGGCTCGCCGCGATGATCTCGGTGACCTGCGCGGGCGAGATGATCCGGTCGTCGAACAGGTGGCGCCGGACGAGCGGGCCCGTCCAGTGCGCCAGCAGCGCGCGGTGATCGCTCATGCTCACCGGGTGCAGCGCGAGCCGCCCGGTGCGCAGGGTCTGGGTCATCAGGGCACCTCGGTCATCACGGCACCCCGCTCGTCGCCGCACCCCGGACATCCCCGTCCTCGGTCATCGCCGTCCTCAGTCCTCGCCGTCCTCCGGCGGCCACACCGGGGCGGGCTCGCCGTCCGGCACGCCCACCCGGAACACCCGCAGTTGCAGCGCCAGCGCCGCGTAGTAGCCGACCAGGGTGACCAGCTCGACCACGGCGGCGCGGCCGAGCGTCGCCACCGCCTCGGTGAACACCGCGTCGCCGAGGTCGTGCTCGGCGGCGAGCTGCCGGGCGGCCTCGTACACGACGCGCTCGCGGACGTCGGCGAGCATGGGCGCGCGGCCCTCCCGCAGCGCGTCCACCTCGTGCTCCTCCAGGCCGGCGCGCAGCCCGATCCGCTCGTGCGCGTACCACTCGAAGTCCGAGCGCAGCCGCGCCGCCACGACCAGCGTCGCGATCTCCCGCTCCCGCTTGGTGAAGGCGGTGCGGAAGCGCAGCGCGGCGCCGAGGTCCTGGAGGGGCTGCCCGACGGACGGGCTGTAGAGCATCGCGTTGAAGGGGCCGAGGAGCCGCCCGGCGTCGTCCACGAACCGGAAGGCGGCGGCCTTCGCCGGGCCGTCCGCCGCGGACGCGGGCGCCCGGCCGGCGCGCGCCCCGCCGGTCACCGCCTCGTACACCGCCCGCTGCTCGTCGCCGAGCGAGCCGGGGAACAGCAGGGGGAGGCGCGTCGCGAACGGCTCGCGCCTCGGTCGCTCGTTGACGTGCTCACCGTTTGCGGGGTCGATCACTTACCGCACGCTAGGCCGTCCGGGCGGCCCTCTCAAGCCCTGTCCGGAATGTGAAACCCCGCGCACACGATGACGTAGCGGTTGCGTAACAGGCGTGCGCGAGCGTGGTCGCGACCGAGCCGGTGACGAACGGCGCCCCACGGACCCGTGAAGGGAACGCTCCAATGCCGCTGCTCCGCATCCGTACCGAGATCGAGGACCGGCCGGGCCGGCTGGCCCTGCTCACCGCCGCGCTGGCCGAGCGGGGGGCGAACATCCTCGGCCTCTCCGTCCAGATGGACACCGAAGGCGTGGTGGACGAGTTCATCGTCGACGTCCCGGCGGGCGGGGCGGGCGCCCGCGAGCTCGCCGAGACGCTGGGCGCCGGCGGCGGCGTGCGCACCGCCGTCCGGCCCGCCCGCGCGCAGGAGCTCGTCGACGAGAC
>NZ_CAACUY010000276.1 GCF_900659615.1 Actinomadura fibrosa
AGCGCGGGCGGCGCGCTCGCGGCCGCGGTGGCGCTGCGGGCCCGCGACGAGGGCGGCCCGCCGCTCGCGTTCCAGATGCTGCTCTACCCGGTGCTGGACGACCGCATGGAGACCCCCTCGATGCGGGCCTTCACCGACCCGCCCCTCTTCAACCGGACGGACGCGGCGCACATGTGGCGGCACTACCTGGGCGGGCGCGCGGACGTCCCGGCGTACGCCGCCCCCGCGCGGGCCGCCGAGGTCGCGGGCCTGCCGCCCGCCTACATCCTGGCGGCCGAGATGGACCCGCTGCGCGACGAGGCCCTGGCCTACGCGCACCGGCTGATCCTCGCGGGCGTCCCGACCGAACTGCACCATGTCCCGGGCGCGTGCCACGGGTTCGACGGCATCCTGTCGGCACGGATCGGACGGCGGGCGTTCGCGGAGCAGCGGGCCGCCCTGCGCCGGGCGCTGCACCCGGCGCCGGGTGCGGCTCCGGACTCTGGACAGCCCTCCGACTAAGTGATTAGATGACTTTACTTCTTGGAGCGAGGTGGCGATGTCACAGGATGTAGCCCGTCCCAGCCTGGCGGACGCTCTGACCGAGCGGATGCTGGAGCTGATCAGGTCGGGCGGCCTGCGCCCCGGCGACCGGCTGCCGTCGGCGCGGGAGCTGTCGCGGCGCTTCGCGGTGACCACCCCGACGCTGCGCGAGGCGCTGCGCCGGCTGGAGGCCACCGGCGCCGTCCAGCTCCGGCACGGCTCGGGCATCTACGTCGGCGCCGACATCGAGCGCCTCGTCATCCCGAACCCCAACGTCCGCGCGCTGGAGAGCGACCGGCTGCTGCACCTGCTGGACGCGCGGCTGCTGATCGAGCCGCCGCTGGCCGCGCGGGCGGCCCGCCGCTCCGAGCCCGCCGACCTCGAACGGCTCCGCGGCGTCCTGGACGAGGCGGCCCGGCACCTCGCCGGGACGCGGCGCGACGGCGCGGCGGACGCCGGCCCCGCGGAGGCCGCCGCGCTGGAGACCGCCGCGCTCGAAGCCGAGGCGCGGCTGCACGAGGCGAACATGGCCTTCCACCGGACCACGGCCGGGGCCGCGGGCAACTCCGTCCTCTGCGAGGTCATCGACTCGCTGCTGTCCGTGCACGCCTCCGAGCAGCGCGAGATACAGCGGCTCTTCGACGACCGCACCCGCGACCACGAGGAGCACCGGGCGATCCTCGACGCCATCGAGCGCGGGGACGCGGACGCGGCGGAGGAGCTGATGCGGGCCCACCTCGCGGACGTGAAACGCGTGATCGAGCAGCGGCTCGCCTGAGGCGGCCGCGCACCCACCCCCGATGAAGGAGGCCCACCATGCTGTCGTCCAAGCGACTGCGGGCTACGGCGCTCACCCTGGGCGCGCTGCTGATCGCCACCGGCTGCGGGTCCGGCGGCGGCTCCGGCGGGAGCAAGTCGGAGCTGAAGCTCTACAACGACAAGGGCGCCTGGAAGCCGTTCTTCGAGCAGATGGGCGCGCTCGGCAAGCAGCAGACCGGGCTCGGCATGAAGCCGGTCGGCTACACCGACGAGCCGACGTACACGGCGTTCATCAAGAGCTCGTTCCGCACCAACGTCAAGCCGGACCTGTTCACTTGGACGACCGGCGGCCGCCTGGAGGAGATCGTCAAGCAGAACCAGGTCGCGGACACCTCCGCGATCTGGACGGACGCGATCGCGAGCGGCGACCTGTCGGAGAGCCTCAAGAAGTACTACACCGTCGGCGGCAAGCAGTACTGCGTACCGCTGAACACCGCCTACTGGGGCATGTTCTACAACAAGAAGGTCTTCGCGAAGTACGGCCTGAAGCCGCCGACGACGTGGGCGGAGCTGGAGAAGGTCGCGACGACGCTGAAGTCGAAGGGGCAGGTGCCCTTCAACCAGACGACGCCGACGTCGCTGTTCTCGTTCGCGTGGTTCGAGCAGCTCCTCGCCGGGACCGACCCCGACCTGTACGAGCGGCTGTCCACCGGCCAGGCGTCCTACACCGATCCCGCCGTGGTGAAGGTGATGGAGCGCTGGAAGTCGATGATCGACGCCGGCTGGTTCAGCGACCCCGGCGACAAGGCCGACCCCGCCGACCACTTCAAGTCGGGCGACGCCGCCATGGTCATCAGCGGGACGTGGTTCAACACGAGCATGACCCAGCGCGGGCTGAAGCAGGGCACGGACTACGGGTTCTTCTTCATCCCGAACGTCGAGCCGTCGCTGCCGAAGACCTCGCTGGTCTTCGAGAGCGGCCCGCTCTGCTCGCTGCGCAAGGCCCCGGACCCGGAGGCCAGCACCAAGTACCTCAAGTGGTGGATCACCCCCGCCGCCCAGGAGAAGTGGGCGAACGCGCGCGGCGACGTGTCCGGCAACCCGAAGGTGAAGGTCGCCGACCCCGAGCTGGACAAGGTGACCAAGCAGGCGGCGGGGCCCGGGAACCGGCTCGTCCTGCGCTACTTCGAGGCGGCGCCCGCGCCGGTGCTCACCGAGGCGCTGAGCGGCTTCGACGGCTTCCTCAACAAGCCCGACACGTACATGAAGGTGCTCCAGAAGATCCAGAAGGCGAACGAGGAGTACTGGAAGACGCACAAGGCCGGAAGCTGACCCGCCGATGAGCAAGGGTTTCGCGCTGTACGGCAGGTTCCGGCACGTCTACGTCTCCCCGGCGCTGGTGTTCGTCGCCGTCCTGCTCTACCTGCCGTTCCTGTGGACGGCCTACCTCAGCTTCACGACCTACGACGGGCTCGCGTCGCCGGTGTTCACCGGTCTCGACAACTACCGGCGCCTGTTCGAGGACGACGCGCTCCTCACCTCGGTCCGCAACACGCTGCTGTGGGTGGTGGGCACGGTCGTCCTGCCGGTGGGGCTGGGGCTGCTCGTCGCGGTGCTGTCCTACGACCTCAGGCGGGGCTCGTGGTTCCGGCTGCCGTTCCTGCTGCCCTACGCGATGTCGGGCGCGGGCCTCGGCGTGATCTGGGGCTTCATCCTCCAGCCGGACGGCATGGCGAACCAGATCCTGACCTTCCTCGGGATGCCCGGGGGTGACACCGCCTTCCTCCAGGACGGCCCGCGCAACACGTTCGCGATGATCGTGGTGTGGACGTGGCAGCAGCTCGGCGTCAACATGCTGCTGTTCGTCGTCGGGCTCCAGTCGATCCCGAAGGCGCCGATCGAGGCGGCACGGATCGACGGCGCGTCCGGCTGGCGGCTGTTCCGGCACGTGATCTGGCCGCTGATGCGCCCGATCACCACGGTCGTGTTCGGGCTGGCGCTCGTCGCGGGCCTGAAGAACTTCGACATCGTCTGGGTGATGACCCAGGGCGGGCCCGGGCGGTCGTCCGAGACGCTGGCCGTCACCATGTACCGCGACGTGTTCGTCGCCGACGAGTACGGCTACGGGTCGGCGGTCGCGGTGCTGCTCACCACGGTCACGGGCCTGGCGTCGTACGTCTACCTGCGCCGCCAGGCCGGCAGGGAGGAGGCGCGATGAGCGCGCGGGACGCGGATGGAACGGTCCGGCGGGAACGGGCGGGCGCGGCCGGGATCGCGCGCCGGGCCGTGCTGGCCGTGCTCGGGCTCGTCTGGCTGTTCCCGACGTACCTGATCGTGGCGAACGCGGTCCGCCCGGCGGACGACTACGACCCGTCCGACGCGGTGAAGCCGCCGTCCTCGATGGGCCTGTTCGACAACGTCTCCGCGGCGTGGGACCGCACCGGCGTCGGCGGCACCCTGCTCAGCACGCTCGCCTACAGCGTCGTGTCCCCGGCGCTCGCGGTGCTGCTCGGCGCGCTCGCCGGGTACGCGATCGTGGTGCTGCGGCTCCGGCACGGCTTCGCCTGGTTCGTGGTGATCTTCGCGGGGACCGTGGTGCCGTTCCAGATGCTGCTGGTGCCGCTGTTCGTCGGCTACAGCAAGGTGTCGCTGTACGACGACCACGTCGGGCTCGTGCTCGTCTACACGGCGATCAGCGTGCCGCTCGCGGCGCTGGTCATGCGGAACTTCTTCGGGAGCGTCGCCGTGTCGATCTTCGAGGCGGCGCGGCTGGACGGCGCGTCGACGTTCCGGATCTTCTGGCGGATCTACCTGCCGCTGTCCTCGGCGGCGCTCGCCGCGGTGTTCATCCTGGAGTTCACCTACGTCTGGAACGACCTGCTGTTCGGGCTGACGCTGTCGCAGTCGGAGAGCGTCCGGCCGGTGTGGGCGGAGCTGTCGGCGCTCACCACCGACGTCTACGCCGGGACGCCGGTGCCGATCGCGCTGGCCGCCGGACTCGTGGTCTCGCTGCCGACGGTCGTGCTGTTCCTCGCGACGCAGCGGCTCTTCACGCGCGGGCTCACGCTCGCCCAGCTCTAACCACCTCTTGAAGGGAGAGACGGCGGAACGATGACGAGTCGCCTGCTCCAGGCGAGCCTGGGCTCGCCCGACTATGACGGAATCCGCGCGGCGCTGCGGCAGGACACCTCCACCGAGGTCCTCGCGGTGCGCGGCCTGTCCGTGCGCGCCGCGGTGCTGCCGCTGTTCAGGCGGGACGAGGCCGGTGCGCTCCGCCAGGCCGTCCGGCTGACGCTGTCCGGCGCCGGCCGCCGGGTGGAGGCGGCGCTGAAGGAGGGCGCCGACGTGCTCGCGTCCGCCACCGCCGAGGGCGGCGCGGACGAGGAGACCGTCACGCTGCTCGTCCCGGAGGTGGAGGCGGCGCGGCGCGTCACGCTGGAGGTGCGCGACGCGGACGGGCTGGTCGGTGCGGCGCCGCTCGACGTCACGCCGCAGCGCAAGTGGACCGTCTTCGTCGTCCACCACTCCCACCTCGACATCGGCTACACCGACACGCAGGGCACCGTCCTCCGCCACCACCTGGACTACCTGGACGCGGCGCTGCGCCTGGCGAGGGAGACCGACGGGCGGCCGGACGACGCGCGGTTCCGCTGGTCGGTCGAGTCGTCGCTGCCCGCGCTGCGCTGGCTCGCGACCCGTCCGGACGACCAGGTCGCCGAGTTCGCCGCGCGGGCCCGCGCGGGCGACATCGAGGTGACCGCGTTCCCGATGCAGCTCCACACGGAGGCGTGCTCGACGGAGGAGCTGTACCGGCAGCTCCGCTTCGTCGAGCACCTGCGGAGCGCGTACGGCATCGAGGTCCGCTCCGCGATGCACACCGACATCCCGGGCGCCGTCGTCGGGACCGTGGACGCGCTGAACGCGGCCGGGGTGCGGTACCTGGCGGCGGCGCACAACTGGGCGGGGCGGTCCGTCCCGTACATCACGGGCGGCGACAGGCTGGCCCGGCCGTTCCGGTGGCGGTCGCCGGGCGGCGGGGAGCTGCTCGTCTGGTTCACCGACACCCCGCACGGCATGGCGTACATGGAGGGCAACACCGTCGGCCTCGTGGACGGCTACGACCTCGCCGAGGACCTGCTGCCGCGCTACCTCGGCTCGCTCGCCGACCGCCCCTACCCCTACGGGCCCGGGACGTTCGGCTGGTACGCGGCGCCGGGCCAGGTCGGCGCCGCCAAGGACCCCGACCTCCTCGACGCCGTCCACCTGCGCGTCCAGGGCGCGCACGCCGACAACGCCGGGCCGTCGATCATGCCCGCCGACATCGCGCTGCGCTGGAACGAGACCTGGGCGTACCCGCGGCTGCGGACGGCGACCAACGCCGACTTCTTCGCGCACGTCGAGGAGCACCACGCCGACCGGCTCCAGGTCCACGAGGGCGACTGGACGGACTGGTGGGCCGACGGCCTCGGCTCCGGCGCGCGTCCGCTCGGGTACGTCCGCCGGGCGCAGGGCGTCCTGCGGTCCGCGGAGACGCTGCACGCGCTCGCCGACGAGCGCAGCGGCGACCGGACCGGCGCGCCCGCCGCGATCGACGCCGCGTACGACCTCGCCGCGCTGTTCGACGAGCACACGTGGGGCGCCGCCAACCCCTGGGAGGACGCCGAGGAGGGCAACGACTCCGGCGGCCTCCAGTGGACCCGCAAGTCCCAGGTCGGCTACCAGGCCCACGACGACGCCCTCGACCTGCTCCAGGCGGGCGCCGGGCGGCTCGGCGCGACGTTCGCCCCGTCCCCGGACGCGCTCGCCTCGTTCGTCGTCGTCAACCCCGGCACGGCCGCCCGCACCGACGTGGCCCGCGCGTTCCTGCCCCGCGACGTGGTCGCGCCCGACGTCCCGATCACGCTGCTGGACGCCCAGACCGGCGCGCCCGTCCCGCACCGCGAGGAGGAGGTCGACCCGGAGGAATGGCCGACCCGCCCGATCGGCCGCCACCTGGACATCGTCGTCCCGGACGTCCCCGGGCACGGCCACGTCCGCGTGGACGTCGTCCCCGCGGGGCCGGACGCTCCGTCGCCCGAGCCCGTGGACCTCGGCACCGGAGGGACGATCGAGAACGAGCACTACCGCGTCTCCTACGACCTGAAGGAAGGCCACATCGCCTCGGTCTTCGACAAGGCCGCGGGCCGCGAGCTCGTCAACGGCGACGCGATCGCCGGGTTCGGGCAGTACATCTACGACCGGTACGCGACGGCGCCGCACTTCAACCACATGTCCGGGCACATGCTGGTGCACGACAAGACGATGCTCGGCGACCGCGCCGTCGCCACCCACGCCACCGTCACCCGGGCGGAGCGGACGCCCGCGGGGGAGCGGCTCGTCATCGAGTCGCACGGCAAGGGCGTCGACTGGCTGCGCACGACGATCGACCTGTACGCGGGCGTGCCCCGCGTGGACGTCCGCTACCAGCTCGGCAAGCAGCCCACCGCGGCCAAGGAGGCGGTGTTCTTCGCGTTCCCGTTCGCCGTGGACGGGCCGCCCGCCGCCTGGGAGCTGACCGGCGGCGTCGGCGGCACCGGCGTCCCGAGCGTCCCGGGCTCGGCCGAGCACATGCGCCCGATCCGGCACTGGGTCGCGTTCGAGGACCCGGACCTCACCGTGGCGTGGGCGACGCTGGAGGCGCCGCTCGTCCAGTTCGGCTCCATCCACATGCCGTACGCGCCGTTCCCGCCGACCCTCGACCAGGAGGACGGCACCGTCTACTCCTGGGCGCTGAACAACATCTGGGACACCAACTTTCCGTCCCAGCAGCAGGGCGAGACGACCTTCCGTTACGCCCTCGGGTCCGGCCCGCCCGGATCGGGGCGGCGGCTCGGCGCCCGGACCGCCGCGGGCCTCACCGACCCGTTCGTGGCGACGCTCGCGACCGGCACGGCCGAGACCGCCGGGGAGCCCGTCGCCTCGGGCGCCTTCCTGGAGGTGGACGACCCGGACGTCCTCGTCACCTCCGTCGGCCGCGCGCGGGACGGCGAGGGCCTCGCCGTCCGGCTCCAGTCGCTCGCGGCGGGCCCGGTGGAGACCGCGCTGCGCGTGCCGGGCGCGACGGCCGCCCTGGTCAGCGCGGGCCTGGAGCGCGACCCGGCGGAGCTGCCCGTCCGGGACGGCGCGATGACGGTCCGGCTCCCCGCCTGCGGCGTCGCCACCGTCACCGTCCGCCTGCCGGCAGCGCCTCACCAGATCGGGGACGACCGCACATGAGGATCACCGCCATCCGCGCCACCACGGTCACCGTGCCGCTGGAGGCGCCGCTCCTGCACAGCAACGGCGCGCACTGGGGCCGCTTCGTCCGCACGCTCGTCGAGATCGAGGCCGACAACGGCCTCGTCGGCCTCGGCGAGATGGGCGGCGGCGGGGAGGGCGCGGAGGCCGCGTTCGCGGCGCTCGCGCCACACCTCGCGGGGCACGACCCGTTCGAGCTGGAGGCGCTCCGCTTCAAGATCGCCAATCCGACGGCGAGCCTGTACAACAACCGCACGCAGATGCTCGCCGCGATCGAGTTCGCCTGCCTGGACCTCGTCGGCCAGCACCTCGGCGTGCCCGTCCACGACCTCCTCGGCGGCCGGGTCCGCGACAGCGTCCCGTTCGCGTCCTACCTCTTCTACCGCTACCCGGGCGCCGGCGGATCGCCGGAGGTCCGCACGCCGGACCAGCTCGTCGAGCACGCCCGCGCGCTCAAGGCCGCGCACGGCTTCACCGTCCACAAGCTGAAGGGCGGCGTCTTCCCGCCCGCGCACGAGCTGGAGTGCTACCGGGCCCTCGCGGACGCGTTCCCCGGCGACCGCCTCCGCTACGACCCGAACTCCGTGCTCAGCCTCGACGAGGGGCTGCGGTTCGGCAAGGCGATCGAGGACCTGGACAACGACTACCTGGAGGACCCCGTCCTCGGCCTCGAAGGGCTGCGGCTCGTCCGGGAGCGCGTGAACGTGCCCCTCGCCACCAACACCGTCGTGGTGAACTTCGAGCAGCTCGCCGCCAACGTGCTGCGCCGCGGCGCGGACGTCGTCCTGCTCGACACGACGTTCTGGGGCGGCATCCGCGCCTGCGTGAAAGCCGCGGGCGTCTGCGAGACGTTCCAGATCGGCGTCGCCGTCCACTCCTCCGGCGAGCTCGGCGTCCAGCTCGCCACGATGCTGCACCTCGGCGCCGTCCTGCCGAACCTCACCTACGCCGCCGACGCGCACTACCACCACCTGGCGGACGACGTGATCGAGGGCGGGCCGATGGCCTACGCGGACGGCCGGATCGCCGTCCCGTCCGGGCCCGGCCTCGGCGTCCGGCTGGATCGCGACAAGGTCGCCGAGTACGCCGAGCTCTACAAGGAACTCGGCGGCTACCCCTACGACCGCGACCCCGGCCGCCCCGGCTGGTACCCGCTCGTCCCCAACGACCGCTGGGCCGACCCCGCCGCCCCCCTGCCCGCACTCGACTGAACTCGGACCTAACCTGGCCTTATGATTCGACCCGCGGTGTCCGACGATGTCCCTTCGATCCTTCGGCTGATCCGTGAGCTGGCGGAGTACGAGCGCTCCCTGCACGAGGTGAAGGCCACCGAGGAGCAGGTGCACGAGAGCCTCTTCGGCGCCGAACCCCGCGTCTTCGCCCACGTCGCCGAGCACGAGGGCGCGGTCGTCGGGTTCGCGATGTGGTTCCTCAGCTACTCGACGTGGGAGGGCGTCCACGGCATCTACCTGGAGGACCTGTTCGTCAGCCCGGACGTGCGCGGCCACGGGTACGGCAAGGCGCTGCTCCTCGAACTCGCCCGCATCGCCGACGAGCGCGGCTACGCGCGCGTCGAGTGGGCGGTGCTGAACTGGAACACGCCCGCCATCGGCTTCTACGAGTCCCTCGGCGCCCGCCCCCAGGACCAGTGGACGACCTACCGCCTCACCGGCGACGCCCTCACCAAGGCCGCCCGCGGCTGACGGCCGCGGGACCCGCCCGCCCGGGCGGGTCCCGCAGGACCGCTACCAGCTCTTCGGCTTGGTCTTCGTGTAGAGCCAGGCGTGGAAGAGGCCGTCCAGCTGCTTGTGGGAGATCTTCTCGGCCAGGGCGATGAACTGCTCGGTGGTGGCGTTGCCGTTGCGGTGCAGGCGCGTCCAGGTCTTCAGCAGGGCGAAGAACGCCTTGTCGCCGATGCGGCCGCGGAGGGCCTGGAGCGTCATGCCGCCCCGCCAGTACGGGGTGAGCGTGAACAGCTCGTTCGCGCCGGGGTCGCCCGTCTTCCGGTTGAGCCACAGCTCCTTGTAGTAGGTCCAGCTCTCCGGCTGCTTGTAGAGGTCGTCGAACGTCGCCTGCGCGGTGGGGCCGCCGTGCTGCTCGTCCCACAGCCATTCGGCGTAGGTGGCGAAGCCCTCGTTCAACCAGATGTCCTTCCAGCGCCGGACGCTCACGCTGTCGCCGAACCACTGGTGCGACAGCTCGTGGACGATCGTCGGCGTGTCCGGCTCGTAGCCGTAGATCGGGCGGCTCTGCGTCTCCAGCGAGAACGCCACGTCCACGCCGACCCGGATGCCGCCGGTGGACGCGAACGGGTACCTGCCGAAGACCTTCTCCTCCCAGTCGACCGCCTGGATCGTCTTCTCGTGGATCGTCTTCAGCTCGCTCGCGCGGTTCGGGGCCACGGCGGTGATGACGGGCACGCCGCCCTGCGTCCTGCCCTTCTGGACGGTGTACTTCCCGATCGCGAGCATCGCCAGGTAGCTCGCCATGGGGGAGCGCTCGTTCCACACGAACGTGGACTTGCCGCCCCGCGTCGTCTGCCCGCCCGGCTCGCCGTTCGACAGGACCTGCGTGCCCTCCGGGACGGTGACGCGGTAGGTGTAGGTGGCCTTGTCCTGCGGGTGGTCATTGCTCGGGAACCAGGTGGACGCGCCGTCCGGCTCGCAGACCACGTACGCGCCGTCGGGTGTCCTGATCCAGCCGAACGTCCCGATGTCGGGGCGCTCGACCGGCTTCGGGGTGCCCGCGTAGGCGACGGTCACGGTGAAGCCCGCGCCTTTGCGCAGGCCCTTGCGCGGCGTGACGACGAGTTCCTGGCCCTTGCGCGTGAACGCCGCGGACCGGCCGTCCACCTGCACGCTCTTGACGGTGAGCTGCTTGAGGTCCAGGTCGAACCGCGACAGGTTCTGGGTGGCCCGGGCCGTGATGCGGGCGGTGGCGGCGAGCGCGTTGGACGCGGGGTCGTAGTCGAGCGCGAGGTCGTAGTGGCGGACGTCGTAGCCGCCGTTGCCCTCCTCGGGGAAGTAGGGGTCGCCGCCACCGGGCGCGCCCGGAGTGAAGCCGGGGCCGTGCCCGCGCGCGGCGGCGCGGGTGTCCGCGGCAGCGGGGGCGGCAGCTGGGGCGAGCAGGGCCGCCGCCGCGAGCAGGGCCGTGG
>NZ_CAACUY010000277.1 GCF_900659615.1 Actinomadura fibrosa
CACGATCTTCGAGCGCCCGGTGCCGCGCCGCGCGGCGGTCTTCGCGGCGGGCTTGGCGGGTCTCGCGGCCCCGTCCCCGGCGTCGGGCCGGCCGGCCGGCGCCTTCGCGGGCGCCTTCGCCGGAGACGGCCGCGTACCCCGGGTCTTCTTACCGGAGGGCGACGTGGCCCTCCCCGCGCCGGCCATGTCGGCCTCCCTCGCGCTGGTCGCCTCGACGGGCAGTGCGGGCAGCATAAGTCCCCTTTCGCGACACGGCAACAACCTGCGTCTGTTACCGACCGCTTATGCCCGGTCGCCGCGCGTGCGGAAACCCTCGGGTTTCGCCCGATCTCGTCAAGGACGCGGCGCGCGGCCGCCCGGATCCCGCCGGGACGGCGCCGCCTGGACGCCCCGCCTGGACGGTGGCCGGGCGGTAAACGGGAAGAGGTTGCGCCGCGGGTGCGTTAAAGTCGGCACAGCAGTCGCATCGGCAGGCATTGATGGGGACACCTGCCGCCGCACGCAGCCATGAGCGACCCGGGGACGGTGCGAGCCCGGGGGCGAGCCCGGCGGTCTGATCACCCCGGAGCCGCCGGAAGAACCGTCCCGGGCCCGCGCCCGGGGCCCAGTAGACCCGGTGGCCGAGACTCGAACGAAGCGGACCGCGCCCCTCGGGCACGGTCAAGGAGGGTGGTACCGCGGGGCCCCCGCCCGAACGATCCGGGCAGGCGTCTCGTCCCTCCGGTCCACGTGCAGTTCTCGCGTCGATCCGGAGGTCCGCCATCGTGAGCCGGAGTTTTCGGCCACTGCCCGCGCAGGTCGATCTGCCCGCCCTGGAGCGGGACATGCTGCGCCGCTGGCAGGAGGGCAAGGTTTTCGAGCGGTCCCTGGAACGCACCGCGTCCGGGCCCCGCTGGGTGTTCTACGAGGGTCCGCCGACCGCCAACGGCATGCCCGGCGTCCACCACGTCGAGGCCCGCGTCTTCAAGGACGTCTTCCCGCGCTACAGGACCATGAAGGGCTACCACGTCCCGCGCAAGGCGGGCTGGGACTGCCATGGCCTGCCCGTCGAGGTGGCCGTCGAGAAGGAGCTCGGCCTCACCGGCAAGAAGGACATCGAGGAGTACGGCGTCGCGGCGTTCAACGACCGCTGCCGCGAATCGGTGCTGCGCCACGTGGACGCGTTCGAGGAGATGACCGAGCGGATGGGCTACTGGGTCGACATGTCCCAGGCCTACCGCACCATGGACCCCGAGTACGTCGAGGCCGTGTGGTGGTCCCTCAAGCAGGTCTTCGACAAGGGCCTGCTGTTCCGCGACTTCCGCATCACGCCCTACTGCCCGCGCTGCGGGACGGGCCTGTCCGACCACGAGCTCGGCCAGCCCGGCGGGTACGAGACGGTCAGCAGCCCCTCGGTGTACGTGCGGATGCCGGTCACCTCGGGCCCGCTCGCCGACCTGGGCGCGTCGCTGCTCATCTGGACGACGACCCCGTGGACGCTGGTGTCGAACACCGCCGTGGCCGTCCACCCGGAGGTCACCTACGTCGCCGCCCGTCCGGCGGACTCCGACGAGGTCCTCGTGGTGGCGGAGCCGCTGCTGGAGCAGGTCCTCGGCGAGGGCGCCGAGCGGCTCGCCACGTTCCAGGGCACCGAGCTTGAGCGCACCCCCTACCGGCGGCCGTTCGAGCTGGTCGACATCCCCGAGGCGCACTACGTCGTCCTGGGCGACTACGTCACGGTCGAGGACGGCACCGGGCTCGTCCACCAGGCGCCCGCGTTCGGCGCCGACGACATGACCGTCTGTAAGAACTACGGCATGCCGATCGTCAACCCGGTCGGCCCGGACGGGCGGTTCCTGCGCGAGGTGCCGCTGGTCGGCGGGAAGTTCTTCAAGGACGCCGACGAGCCGCTGACCGACGACCTGCGCGCGCGCGGGCTGCTGTTCCGCGGCGGCCACTTCGAGCACAGCTACCCGCACTGCTGGCGCTGCCACACGCCGCTGCTCTACTACGCGCTCCCCGCCTGGTACATCCGCACCACCCAGATCAAGGACCGGCTGCTGGAGGAGAACGACAAGACGAACTGGTTCCCCGAGACGGTCAAGACGGGCCGGTACGGGGAGTGGCTGCGCAACAACGTCGACTGGTCGCTGTCGCGGAGCCGCTACTGGGGCACGCCCCTGCCGCTGTGGGTGTGCGGCGAGGACGAGGACCACATCACCTGCATCGGGTCGCTCAAGGAACTGGGCGAGCTGGCCGGGAGCGACATGTCCGCGCTCGACCCGCACCGCCCCTTCGTGGACGACGTCACGTTCGGGTGCCCCCAGTGCGGCGCCGAGGCGCGGCGGGTGCCGGACGTCATCGACGCCTGGTACGACTCGGGCTCGATGCCGTTCGCGCAGTGGGGCGCCCCCCACCGCAACCAGGACGTCTTCGAGGCCTCCTACCCGGCCCAGTACATCTGCGAGGCGCAGGACCAGACCCGCGGCTGGTTCTACTCCCTCATGGCCGTCGGGACGCTCGTGTTCGACCGGTCGTCCTACGAGAACGTCCTGTGCCTCGGGCTGATCCTCGCCGAGGACGGCCGCAAGATGAGCAAGCACCTCGGCAACGTGCTCCGCCCGATCCCGCTGATGGACCAGCACGGCGCCGACGCCCTCCGCTGGTACATGCTCGCCAGCGGGCTGCCCTGGGCGTCCCGCCGGGTCGGCCACACCGCCCTGGAGGAGATCGTCCGCAAGGTGCTCCTGACGTACTGGAACACCGCGTCGTTCTTCGTCCTGTACGCCAACGCCGCGCAGGCGCAGGGCCGCGCGTGGACGCCGGACCGCACGGCGGAGGCGCCGGCCCCCGCCGACCGCCCGCTGCTGGACCGCTGGGCGCTCGCCGAGCTGCACCGCACGGTCGGCGAGGTCGACACCGCGCTGGAGCAGTTCGACACCGCCCGCGCGGGGCGGCGGCTCGCCGAGTTCGTCGACGACCTGTCCAACTGGTACGTGCGGCGGTCCCGCCGGCGCTTCTGGGAGGGCCCGGAGAGCCCCGAGGGCGCGGCCGCGTTCGCCACGCTCTACGAGTGCCTGGAGACCCTGACGCGCCTGATGGCGCCGATGGTGCCGTTCGTGACCGACCACGTGTGGGACGTCATCCGGCCCGAGGACGGCCCCGAGTCCGTGCACCTCGCCGACTGGCCCGCCGTCCGGGAGGACCTCCTCGACAGCGACCTCGTCACCCAGATGGGGCTCGTCCGGCGGCTGGTCGAGCTCGGCCGGTCCGCCCGCGCCGCCAGCGGCGTCCGGACCCGCCAGCCCCTCGGCCGCGCCCTCGTCGGCGCGCCCGGCTGGTCGGCGCTGCCCGCGCAGCTACGCGCCCAGATCGCGGAGGAGCTGAACGTCCAGGCGTTCGAGGAGCTGTCCTCGATCGGCGGCGACCTGGTCGAGTACGAGGTCAAGCCGAACTTCCGCGAGCTCGGCAAGCGGTTCGCCAAGGACACCCCGAAGGTGGCCAAGGCGGTCACGTCCGCGGACCCCGCCGCGCTCGTGCACGCCCTCCGCGACGGGGGCGCCGCCGAGGTCGAGGCCGACGGCGTCGGCACCGTCCGGCTGTCGGCGGACGACGTGATCGTCACCGAGCGGCCGCGCAGCGGCTGGGCGGTGGAGAGCGCCGCGGGCGAGACCCTCGCCCTCGACCTCACCGTCACGCCCGAGCTGCGCCGCGCGGGCCTCGTGCGGGAGGCCGTCCGGCTCGTCCAGGAGGCGCGCAAGGCCGCCGGCCTGGAGGTCACCGACCGCATCGACCTGTGGTGGGAGGCCGCCGGCGACGACCTCGCCGAGGCGCTGCGCGCGCACGGCGCCGAGGTCGCCGCCGAGGTCCTCGCCGCCTCCGTCACCGAGGGCCGCCCCGAGGGCCTGGACGCGGGCCGCGACGACGAGCTGGGCCTCACCTACTGGCTCCGCAAGGCCTGACGGCTCGCGGCGCCGGGAACGGCCGGACCTTCACCGGCCGTCCCCGGCGCCGCGCACGCCGTACCTGCCGGTTTCCGAGCCCGTAGATCACGTCGCGCCCGCCGCCCGGCACCCGGCACACACGCCTGCGGAGGGTCACCGCGGCCGACGAGTCCGCGTGCCGCCCGGGGAACTTCCGGTCAGGCCTTTTTCGCGTCACATCGCGTTTGCGATGATGTCGGGGTGAACCTTCCCGAGCAGCCCTCCGACTCCCCGTCCCCCGCGCAGATGCGCGCATCGGACGCCGACCGCGACTCGGTCGCCGACCGCCTGCGCGAGGCCCTGGCGGAGGGACGGATCACGCCGGAGGAGCACGCCGAGCGCATCGACGCCGTCTACAGCGCCAAGACCTACGCCGACCTGGAGCCCGTCCTCGCCGACCTGCCCTCCGAGCAGGCGCCCCGCCCCCGCGTGGACCTCCGCAAGGAGGAGGTCCTCCCCCCGCCTCCCCCGCAGTCGTCCACGCTCGTGGCGATCTTCTCCGGGGTGGAGCGCAAGGGCCGCTGGCTGGTGGAGGAGCAGACCAACGTCGCCTGCGTGTTCGGCGGCGCGGAACTGGACTTCCGGCAGGCGGTGCTGAGCAGGCGCGAGGTGACGGTCAACATCACGTGCGTGTTCGGCGGCGTGAACATCGTCGTCCCGCCGGGCGTGCGGGTGCAGCCGTCCATGGTCTCGATCTTCGGCGGGACGGACTCGCCGGGCGACGACACCATCGACGCCGACGCGCCCGTCATCAAGCTGACCGGCATGAACCTGTTCGGCGGCGTCTCCATCACCCGCCGCGAGGTCGGCGAGACCCGCCGCGAACGCCGCCGCCGCGAACGCGAGCGCCACCTGGAGCACATGGAGCGGCATCTGGAGCGGCACCAGGAGCACTTGGAACGCCACCTGGAACGCCGCGAGGAGCACCGCCGCCGCCGCGACGAGCGCCGCGACCACCTCCGCGAACTCCGCGAAGAACGCCGCCGCCACCGCTGACCAATCAGCGCCAGAACGCCCGAAGGCCCGCCCTTTCAGAGGAAGGAGCGGGCCTGACCAGACGCCTGATCGCCTGAGAGCCCGCCCCTTTGGACAGCCGGCGGACCGGCTGGCGTCATGGTGCCCAAGCGAGCCCAGCCACGCACGCGAGCGCGTTAACTGACCGAGTGGGGCGAAGCCGAAGGCGAGCCCCACTCGGGAAGATCGCGAAGCGATGCAGCGCTCGCCCAAGCACGGTCAGGGGGCGAGCCGCAAGGCGAGCCCCCTGGGCCGGGATTGCATTAGTACAGCGATGCAGCGCTCGCCCAAGCACGGTCACCGCACGAGCCGCCAGGCGAGTGCGGTGGGCCGGGATTGCATGAATTCAGCGATCGGGCTGGCACACCAGGCAGGGGGTGCAGCCTCGGGCCTTGGCCTCGGTGCGGGACAGCGACTCCAGGTCGTCCGCCTCGTCGCCGATGTCCTCGATGAGGGCGCAGTCGACGCGGTGGTAGCGCTTGGTGCCGCTGAGGATGCGGACCTGCGGGCCGTCGTCGTCGGCGGGGACGTCCACCGGGCCGGTGGGCGCCTCCGGGTCGGCCTCGGCGGCGGGTTCCGGGTCGGAGGACGGGGCGGGGTCGGACGCGGGCTCCGGCTCGCCGATGCCCGTCGAGCCGAGCGGGTCGTCCGACCGGCTCCTGTCGGATGCCGGGGCGTCGTACTCGTCGGTGTCGCGGGGACGGGGCGCGGTGGTGCCGTGGACGGACGCCGGGGCGGGCCCCAGGTCGACCGTCGCGTCACCCGGCGCGGAGTCGGCCGCAGGGAAGCGTTCCGGCTCGGAGCGGCGTTCCGCGTCGACGGGCTCGTCCAAGGCCGTTTCCGGGGCGCTCAGGGGCTTATCGGCCGACTTGTCGGCGGGGCCGGGACCTCCGACGGGCAGATCCGTCAGCGTCGGCCCCGCGGGGGACGCGCGGTGCGTCCCGGAGGAGGAGGTGCCGGACGAAGGCGTGCCGGCGTCGCGGCCCGCGGACGGGAACTCGCCCGATTCGTGCGACGCCCGCTCGTGCGACGCCCGCGGGATCTCGGCCGTCTTCTCGAAACCGGCCGGCTTCTCGAAGCCGACGGCCGGGGACGGCCGGGTGGACTGCGGTGCGGGCGGGATGTACGGCGAGGGCTGGCCGAGGCCCGCCGGGCCGCTCTCGGACCGGGACGGCGAGCGCTCGCCGCCGGGCTTCGGGGACTCGCCCGCCCTGCTCGCGTCGGCCGACGCGGGGACCGACACCGCGGCGCGCGCCGCCAGTGCGGTGTCGGGCATGCAGGCGGTGCAGGGGCTGAACCCCTCCTCCTTGGCCTCGGCGTACGTGAGCTCCTCGGTGTCCCGCCCGGCGAGTTGCCGGCAGGTGTCCAGGTGGTAGCGCTTGCGGCCGCGGACGACGAACACCACCGCGTCGTCGGGGACGTCGACGGGCTGGACGGGGATCTCCACCTCGTCGTCGGCGGCGGGCTCCGCCGGCGGCACGGGCTCCTGGGGACTCCCGGCGCCCTTGGCGGGCGCGGGAGGAGCCGACCTCCGGCGCTTCCTGTCCTTGGCCTTGCGCTTGGCGACGGCGGGCGGGGCGCCCCCGCCGAACAGCTCCTTGCGGCGCAGGAACACCCCGATGGCGAGGCACAGCGCGGAGACGATGCTGACGGCGATCGAGATGTAGATCACGACCAGCGCGTCCAGGCCGAAGACCTGGGCGCTGTCGCCGTTGCCCGCGACGATTCCCGCTACGAGCAGGGCGATCGCCACCACCACGAGAACGCCACTCAGGATGATCACGGGGTCTCTCCCTCGTTCAGACCGCTCGGCTCCGGGCCGCCGTCATGGCCCGGTGGTCGACCCGCCGTCGCCGCCGGGATGGCGCATGCCATCCTCGGCGCGGCGATCGGAACGACACTATCGCCTGCGGCGCTCGCGTCAGCGCCTCTCGTGCGGCGGGTTGTCGCCGCCCGAGTGGAACGCGCCGGTCGCCGAGTGCTGCACCTGCTGGGCGTGCTGCGCGGGCTCGGCGGGCGGCGGGAACGAGGGGCCCGCGGGGTTCGAGCCGCCGGCGCCGTTCCGGTCGCCGTGGGACAGGGAGCTCTGCGGGCCGGTCTGCGGTCCGGGCTGGGGCTGGGCGGGGGCGGCTCCGGGGACGGCGGCGAACGCGCCGGTCTCGGTGCTGCCCGCTTCGAGGTCGCGGAGCTGGCCCTCCAGGTAGACCTTCAGGCGGCTGCGGTACTCCCGCTCGAAGGCGCGCAGGTGGTCGACCTCGCGCTCCAGCTCCTCGCGCTGCTGCACGAGCGAGCCCATGACCTGGCGGTGCCGCTCCTGCGCGTCGCGGTCGAGGGCCTCGGCGCGCGAGCGGGCCTCGCTGACGATCTGGTCGGCCTGGCGGCGCGCCTTGCCGAGGATCTCCTCGGCCTCGCGGCGGGCGCGGCCGAGCGTCTCGTCGGCCTCCCGGCGGGCGTCGGCGATCGCCTGGTCGGCGGTCTGCTGGGCCAGCGCCAGCACGCGCGCGGCGGTGTCCATGTTGTCCTCGCCGGTGGGCGCGGGCGCCATGCCCAGGCCGCCGAGCATCGGCTCCGGCTCGGGCTGCGGCTGCGGCTCCGGGCGGGGCGGCTCGGGGATCTTCTGGACGTCCGGCTTGGGCTCCACGATCGGCGCTGCCATGGCGGGGACCTTGCCGCGCAGGCATTCGGCGAGCTTGGCCCGCAGCTCCTCGTTCTCCTGGATGAGGCGGTCGAGCTCGGCCTCGACCTCGTCGAGGAAGGCGTCCACCTCCTCCTCGTCGTACCCCGGCCTCAGCCTGGTGGTACTGAACTGCTTGTTCCGCACATCGGCGGGTGTCAGCGGCATGTTCGTCTCCTTGGCGCGCTTGGAGTCTGTCCCCAAAGGACGGTATCCGATCAGAGCCTCTGCACGAAGATGATCATGACCCAGACCACAAGGATGAGGAAGGTGAAGCTGAGGTCCAACGCCACGTTACCCAGCCGTATGGGCGGAATGAAACGCCTGAGAAGCTTCAGTGGCGGGTCGGTGATGGTGTAGGTCGCCTCAGCGATCACCAGCACCACCCCTGTCGGACGCCATTGCCGGGCGAACGACTGCAGGACTTCGAGGATCAACCTCCCGATCAGGAAGAGGAGGAAGAGATACAACACGTACTGCAGTACGAGTCCAACGATGTTCACGAACACTCTCGCATGTGGCTGTCAGCTCTGGTTGAAGAATCCTCGTTCTGCCATCCGGGCCTTGTCCTCCGCCGTCACCTCCACGTTGGCCGGTGAGAGGAGGAACACCTTGTTGGTAACACGCTCGATGCTCCCGTGCAGGCCGAACACGAGACCTGCCGCGAAGTCGACGAGCCGTTTGGCGTCGCTGTCGACCATCTCGGTCAGGTTCATGATCACCGGTGTGCCCTCACGGAAGTGCTCCCCGATGGTCCTTGCCTCGTTGTAGGTCCTAGGGTGCAGCGTAGTGATGCGCGCAAGGTCCGTGGTACCGCTCTCGTAGAGAGCCACGGAGCGTCGCTCCACCGGTGACGGAGAGTGATGATCGCGATCCCGGTCCGGGGTGTCCTCGGCTCGGGTAAGCTGACCGCCGGATTCGTCCTCGCGGCGGCGTCCCTGACCGGCGTCGGTCTCCTCGTCGTAGACCTCGTACTCGTCGTAGTCGTCGTACTTGCCGTACTTGTCGTCGTAGCGGTCGTCCTCCACCAGGCCGAGGTAGACCGCCATCTTGCGCATCGCGCTGGCCATATGTCCCTCCGTGTCCTGTGGCCGCGGCACCTGGCGCGTCGGGCGCCGCCATTGGACTGGTCCATCTACGTGGTCCGCGTTCCGGCAGGTACCACTGGGGGGACATTACCTGACGATTGCCCGTCGGCCGCCGAGCAACGCCGTACCGACCCGCAGGTGTGTCGCGCCGCACGCGATCGCCTGCTCCAGATCGCCGCTCATCCCGGCCGACACGACGGCCGCCCCGGGATGCGCCCGCCTGACCTCCGCGGCGACCGCGGCCAGCCGCGTGAAGGCCGGCAGCGGGTCGGCGCCGAGCGGCGCGACGGCCATCACGCCGCCGAGCTCCAGGCCGTCCGCGCCCGCGATCTCGTCGGCCAGGGCCGGCACCGCCTTCGGGACGGCGCCGCTGCGGCCCCGCTCCTGGTCCGGGACGTCCTCGTCGAGGGACACCTGCACGAGGCAGCGCAGCGTGCGCCCGGCGCGGACCGCCGCGTCCGACAGGGCCCGGACCAGCCGGGACCGGTCGACGGAGTGCACCACGTCGGCGTACCCGGCGACCGCACGCGCCTTGTTGGTCTGCAACGCCCCGACGAAGTGCCAGGTCAGCGGCAGGTCGGCGCACTCGGCGGCCTTGGGCCGCGCCTCCTGGTCGCGGTTCTCGCCGACCTCCGTCAGTCCCAACCCGGCCAGCAGCCGGACGTCGGACGCGGGGAACGTCTTGGTCACCGCGATGAGCGTGACCTCGTCCTCGGCCCGCCCGGCAGCGGCACAGGCGTCCGCGATCCGCTCACGCACCCGAGCGAGGGCATCGGCCAGCTCGGCACGGCGCTCCCCCGGCTCCCGGGCCACGCCCGTCATCGCCCCTCCCACGAAGCATCATCACGACCGCCACCGCGAACACCGCCGTGGCCGTCCCCGCGGGCGCCGCTGTGGGGGCCGCCGTGGGCGTCGCCGTGGGCGTCGCCGTGGGCGTCGGTCGTGTCCGGCTCGTCGTCTTGGAGCCAGACGTAGCCGGCGAAGCGGCCCGTGCGGCCGTCGCGGCGGTAGGAGAACAGTTCGGGGGTCTCGATGGTGCAGCGCGGGTCGGTCCGCACGTCGGTCACGCCCGCGGCGGCGAGCTGCGCGGCGATCCCGGCGCGGATGTCGAGGCCGGGGGTTCCCTTGGACGTGACCGCGTACGCGGCGGGGACCACGGCGGCGACGTCGTCGCGCATCGCGGCCGGGACCTCATAGCAGCCGCCGCACGCCGCCGGGCCGATCGCGGCCGTCATCCGGGCGGGGTCGGCGCCCAGCGCGCGCATCCGCTCGACCAGCGCCGGAACGACCCCGGCGGCCGTGCCGGGACGGCCGGAGTGGGCGGCGCCGACGACGCCCGCGGCGGGGTCGGCGAGCAGGACGGGGGCGCAGTCGGCGACGAGGACGGCGAGCGCGAGGCCGGGCACGGTCGTGACGACCGCGTCCACGGCGCCGGGGACGCCGCCCGCGGAGGGCCCGGTGACCTGCGCGACGTCGGCGCCGTGGACCTGGCGCATCCAGACGGTGCGGGCGGGGTCGACGCCGAGCGCCGCGGCGGCGCGCCGCCGGTTGGCCCGCACGGCGGCGTCGTCGTCGCCGACCGCGCCGCCGAGGTTGAGGGAGTCGTAGGGGGCCGTGCTCACGCCGCCGGCGCGCCCGGTGAACCCGGCGCCGACGCCGTCGCCCAGGGCGACGGTGGTGATCACTTCAGGAAGTCGGGGACGTCGAGGTCGTCGTCCTCGTCGAAGACCACGGGCCGGCGGCGCTGCCCGGTCGAGGCGGGGCCGCCCTCGTTCTCCCCCGCGTGCACGCGGGACGGGGACGGGTCGGCGGCCGGACGCGGCGCGGGGGCGCGGCCGGCGCCCTCGCCCTGCTCGCGGTCGGCGGACTGGGCCGACTGCGGGTTCTGCGGCGCGGCCGCGCCCTGCGGCGCGGCCGGGGTCTCGGTGCGC
>NZ_CAACUY010000278.1 GCF_900659615.1 Actinomadura fibrosa
CCCGGGACCCGCCGCCGGACGGCGCGGCCGCCACGATCGGGTTGCGGCCGCTGGCGCGGGACGGCTTCGGCTTCGGCGGCTCCGGCCGGGACGCGGCCTGGGCGGCCAGCTCGGTGAGCCGCCCGCGGCCCTGGGCCTCCCAGGACGGCCCGTACGCCGAGACGGCGGCGTCCTCCAGCGCGCCGAGGAAGTCGGCGGCCGACTTCGGGCGCTCGTGCGGGTCCTTGGCGAGGCCCTGCGCGATGAGGCCGCGCAGCGGCCCGGGGACCTCCTCGGCCGGGATCGGCGCCTCGCGGTGCAGCTTCGCCATGTTCCGGCCGCTGTAGGGCGGCCGGCCGGTGAGGCACTCGTAGAAGATCGCGGTGGCGGCGTAGAGGTCGGTGGCGACGCTCGCGGGCACGCCGTCCCACAGCTCCGGCGCCGCGTACGGCGGGCCCGACTGCGCCTCGGTGCCCGCGGCGGCGGTGCCGAAGTCGGCGAGGCGGGCGTTGCCCTCCCGGTCCACCAGGACGTTCGAGGGGCGGACGGCGCCGTGCACGATGTCGCGCTCGTGGGCGGCGGCGAGGCCGAGGAGCGTTCCGCCCAGCATCGACAGGGCCGCGAGCGGGCCGGCGGGGCCCTGCACGGCGAGGATGTGCCGCAGGCTCACGCCGTCGACGCGCTCCATCACGATCGCGGCGCCGTCGGGGGTCTCGACGAAGTCGTAGAAGTCGACGACGTTCGGGTCCTCCAGCTGGGACAGGCTCCGCGCGGTGGCGCGGAAGCGCGCGAGGAAGGCCTCGTCGGCGCCGAGCCCGCCGTCGAGGTACTTGATCGCGACCTTCGTGCTGGTGAGGTCGTCGACCGCCAGCACCATCCGGCCCGCCGCGCCGCCGCCCAGCTCCCGCTCGTGGGTGAAGCCCGGGACCGTCCAGCCGTCAACCACGTTGAAAGCCATCCCTCCGATACGGCCGACGCCGGTCTGAGCCAAGGGGCGCCTCCGACCGGCGCCGATGTCGTACTTGGTGGAATATCGGCCCGTACCCGGCGCGGTCAAGGGCAGTCGCCGAACTGCAACTGAGAGACTGGGGCCGTGACTGGAACCGATCGCTCCCAGCAGCTGTTCGACCGCGCCGGCCGCGTCGTCCCCGGCGGGGTGAACTCGCCGGTCCGGGCCTTCGGGGCCGTGGGCGGGACGCCCCGCTTCCTCGTCTCGGCGGACGGCCCGTACCTCACCGACGCCGACGGGAACACCTACGTCGACCTGGTCTGCTCCTGGGGACCCATGATCCTCGGGCACGCCCATCCCGCCGTCGTCGAGGCGGTGCGGGAGGCGGCGGGCCGCGGGACGTCCTACGGCGCCCCGACGCCCGGCGAGGTCGAGCTCGCCGAGGAGATCGTCGCGCGGGCGCCGGTGGAGCAGGTCCGGCTGGTCAACTCCGGCACCGAGGCCACGATGTCGGCGATCCGGCTGGCGCGCGGCTTCACCGGGCGCTCGAAGATCGTGAAGTTCGCGGGCTGCTACCACGGGCACGTCGACTCGCTGCTCGCCGCGGCGGGCTCGGGCGTCGCGACCTTCGGGCTGCCCGACACCCCGGGCGTGACCGGCGCCACCACCGCCGACACGCTCGTCCTGCCCTACAACGACGTCGCCGCGGTGGAGCTGGCGTTCCACGAGCACGGCCACGAGATCGCCTGCGTCATCACGGAGGCGGTGCCCTGCAACATGGGCGTCGTGCCGCCGCTGCCCGACTTCAACGCGCTGCTGAAGCGGCTCTGCGAGCGCAACGGCGCCCTGCTCGTGATCGACGAGGTCCTCACCGGGTTCCGGGCGTCGCGGTCCGGCTGGTACGGGATCGAGGGCGTGCCGGGCGACCTCGTGACGTTCGGCAAGGTGATGGGCGGCGGGCTGCCCGCGGCGGCGTTCGGCGGGCGGGCCGACATCATGGGCCGCCTCGCCCCCGCCGGGCCCGTCTACCAGGCGGGCACGCTGTCGGGGAACCCGCTCGCCACGGCCGCGGGGCTCGCGACGCTGCGCGGCGCCACCGACAAGGTGTACGCGGCGATCGACGAGGCGGCGGCGGTCGTGTCGAAGGCGGCCTCGGACGCGCTGTCGGCGGAGGGCGTCCCGCACCGGCTGCAGAACGCGGGCAACCTCTTCTCGATCTTCTTCACGGACCAGCCGGTGGGCGACTTCGCCGCCGCGCAGCAGCAGGACTCCCGGGCCTACGCCGCGTTCTTCCACGCCGCGCTCGACCGCGGCGTCTACCTCCCGCCGTCGGCGTACGAGGTGTGGTTCCTGTCGGCCGCGCACGACGAGACGGCGCTGAACCGCATTCTGGACGCCCTTCCCCACGCGGCGCGGGCCGCGGCCCAGGTCGCCTGAGCCGGGGCGCGTGCCGCCTCTCAGCGGCGCGAGAGGAGGCACTGCGTCCCGGCGGGGGACGTCCCTCCGCATCCCCCCGCCGCGTGGCGCGGGGGGAGGAGGGGCATCGCGCGGAACGCGCGCCGGGCCCGGGCGACCGTCTCGGGCGCGGGCGCATGGAGCGGGGCCCGGACGGCGGGGTGCTCGATCAGGCCGGCCTCGGCGAGGCAGGCCTTGAGGACGGCGGGCGACGGCTCGGCGAACAGCGCCTCGGCGAGCGGGAGAAGGCCGGAGTGGAGCGCGAGCCCGCGCGCCGCGTCCCCGGCGCGGACGGCCCCGGCCATCGCGGCGTACGCCTCCGGCGCGAGGCACGCGGACGCCGCGATGGCGCCCGTCGCGCCGAGCTGGAGCATCGGGTAGGCGTAGGCGTCGTCCCCGCACAGGACGGCCTTGCCCGTCCGCGCGGCGAGCAGCGCCAGGGTGTCGTGGTCGATCGCGCCGGGGCAGTGCTTGACGCCCGCGACGCAGTCCAGGGCGAGCAGCCGGACCAGGGCCGTGGCGGACAGGTGCTTCCCCGTCCGGTACGGGATGTTGTAGGGGACGAGCGGGACGTCCACGGCGGCGCCCACGGCCGCGAAGTGGTCGATGACGCCGTCGTCGGAGGGGCGCAGGTAGTAGGGGACGGCGACGAGCAGGGCGTCGGCGAGCGGCGCGCGCTCGCGGGCCTCGCGGATCGAGTCCTCGGTGCCCATGGTCCCGGCGCCGACGGTGAGCGGGGCCCCGCGCTCGATCGACACCGCCCGGCACACCTCCAGGACCGTCCGCTGCTCGGCGGGGCTCAGCAGCGGCGCCTCACCGGTCGTGCCGAGCGCCACCAGTCCCGTGGCACCCTGGTCGAGGCAGTGGGCGGCGAGCCGCTCCAGCGACGCGACGTCCACCTCGCCGGCGGGGGTGAAGGGCGTCACCAGGGACGCGTGGATTCCGTGCACGGTCTCACCTCGTCTGAGGGTTTCGGGCGGGAGCGAGGGGCGGGCGGCTCCCTTCCCCGATGGTCCCGAGCCCTTTGTTTAAGGACAAGCTAGAACTCCTTGACACCTCGCTTTAGCATTGCTTCATGCTGGATCTGGAACGGCTGCGCGCCCTGCACTCCGTGGCGACCTACGGCTCGGTCAGCGCCGCCGCCGACGTCCTCCACGTGACCACCTCCGCCGTCTCGCAGCAGCTCGCGAAGCTGGAGCGGGAGACCGGCCAGAAGCTCCTGGAGCGCAACGGGCGCGGCGTCCGCCTCACCGACGCCGCCGAGCTGCTCGTCGCCCACGCCGAGCGCATCCTGTCGCTCGTCGAGCAGGCGCAGGCCGATCTGGAGGCGCACCGCGGCTCCGTCGTCGGGCAGCTCTCGATCGCCGCGTTCCCCACCGCCGTCCGGGGGCTCATGCCCGCCGCCCTGCGCCGCCTCGGCGCCGAGCACCCGGACCTCAGGGTGCAGCTCCGCGAAGAGGACCCGATGCAGAGCATGCCCCTCGTCTCGCGCGGCGACCTCGACCTGGCCATCGCCCAGGACTGGAACAACGAGCCGCTGCCGCTGCCCGAGGGCCTCCGCAAGGGCGTCATCTGCGACGACGTGGCGGACGTGGCGCTCCCGTCCGTCCATCCCCTCGCCCACCGCGACGCCGTCGAGCTGAAGGAGCTGGCCGGCGACCCGTGGATCAGCTCCTCGCCCGACAGCATCTGCTGCGACTGGCTGCTGCGCACCCTCCGCGCCATCGACAGCGAGCCCCGCATCGCCCACATGGCCTACGAGTTCGCGACGCAGCTCGCCCTGGTCGGCGCGGGCCTCGGCAACGCGATCCTGCCCCGCCTCGGCCGCTGCGACGTCCCGCCCGGCGTCGCGATCGTCCCGCTGGCCGAGCCCCTGACCCGCCGCGTCTACGCCCTCTGGCGCGAGGAGGCCGCCCGCCGTCCCGCCATCCGGGCCGCCGTGACGGCGCTCCGTGCCGCCGCGCCGCCCGACGTCCCGGTGCCCGCCATGGCCGGGACTGCGACGATGGCGTCATGACGTTCGAGCTGGTCGTCTGGCACGATCCCGCGCCGGTCACCGTGGCGCGGGCGGCCGGGACGGACTTCGGCGCCGTCCCGCTGCATCCCGCCGTCGCCGCGTTCGCCGAGCAACTCGCCAAGGTCCGTCCGGACGCCGACGTGACCGCGCCCGGATCCCGCTACGCGCGGGTGCGGATGGCCCCGGAGCTGGCGGACGAGATCTCTGCCGAGGTCTACGCGCTGGCCAGGGCGCACGGCCTGGTCTGCTACGACCCCGTCCGGCGGCTGGTGCACAACCTCGGCCCCACCGGCGCGTACGAGGGCGTGCAGTTCCACACCGGTGACGGCATGGTCGTCGTGGACCCGGACCTGCCGCTCGTCCATGACGTCCTCGGGACGCTCGGCACCGAGAACCCCTTCGCCGCCCTGGTCGTGTTCGGACGCCACTTCATCCAGGTGTCGCCGGAGGACGGCGGGTATGAGCTTGAGTACAAGGACAGCGTCCAAGGACGGCTCTACCGGACGCACGTCCCCGACCTGGCAGACGTACGAAGGGCTTTCGCGGAGTACGCGGCGGACGAGAGGCACTTCCTCGACCGGTACGCGTGGACCGAGACGGGGCTCACCGGGGGCTGAGGCCCGTTGACAAGGCCCTGGGAAGGCGCGGGTACCCTGGCGACGCCATGACTGACAAGACGATCGTTCACCTGCTGCGGCACGGTGAGGTGCACAACCCCGAAGGCATCCTCTACGGGCGGCTGCCCGGGTACCGGCTCAGCGAGGACGGCGTCCTCATGGCCAAGGCCGCCGCGAAGTGGTTCGCCGACCGGGACGTCACCGCGCTGTTCTCCTCGCCGATGCAGCGGGCGCTGGAGACCGCCGCGCCGCTGGCCGACGCGTTCGACCTGCCCGTGACGGTGGACGAGCGGCTGACCGAGGCCGAGAACCACTTCGAGGGCCACACCTTCGGCGTGGGGACCGGCTCGCTCGTCCGCCCCCAGCACTGGCCGTTCCTGATCAACCCGTTCCGGCCGTCCTGGGGGGAGCCCTACAAGCAGCTCGCCGCCCGGATGCGCGCCGCGGTGATCAGGGCCCGCGAGGCGGCGCGCGGCCACGAGGCGGTCTGCGTGAGCCACCAGCTCCCGGTGTGGATCCTGCGGCTGCACGCCGAGCACCGCCGGCTGTGGCACCATCCGGCCAAGCGGGAATGCGCCCTGGCCAGCGTCACGAGCCTGACGTTCGACGGCAGCCGGCTGGTGGAGGTGGCCTACTGCGAGCCCGCCGCCGGGCTCGCCAAGGGCCCCAGTGTCGCGGGTGCCTGACCGCACCGCTACCTTGTGTACTACGTCCTGTAGTAGTAGGAGGGTCCGTTGAGCCCCCGCATCGTCCCCGCGCGCGCCGTTCCCGCGCGACTCGCCGTCGCCGGCGCGCTCTGCGGGCTGCTGGCCGGCTGCGCCGGGACCAACGCGGCGCAGAACGGGCCGGACGGCAGCGACAACCGCTTCATCTCCGGCAACGGCAACATCACCGAGTACAAGGCCGCCGACCGCAAGGGCCTCCAGGACGTCACCGGCGAGGGCCTGGACGGCAAGCCGATCAGGCTCGCCGACCTCAAGGGCAAGGTCACGGTCGTCAACTTCTGGGCGTCCTGGTGCGCGCCGTGCCGCGGCGAGGCGCCGTCGCTGGAGCAGATCCACAACGAGCACAAGGCCGAGGGCCTCGCGTTCCTCGGCGTCAACTTCAAGGACGCCAAGGACAACGCCAAGGCGTACGAGCGCAAGTTCAAGGTCGGCTACCCGAGCGTGTTCGACGCGGACGGCCGCGTCACGCTGGCCTTCCGCGAGGTGCCGCCGAGCGCGATCCCGAGCACCCTCGTCCTCGACCGGCAGGGCCGCATCGCCGCCCGCGTGATCGGCGCGACCACCTACACCAAGCTCAACCCGGTGGTCGCGAAGGTCCTGGCGGAAAAATGATCGCGGACCAGTGATCCTCGCGACCGGGATGGACACGGCCGGCACCGTCACCAGCGGGTCGCTGCTCGCGGCGGCGCCGCTGGCGGCGCTCGCCGGGCTGGTCTCCTTCGCCTCGCCGTGCGTCCTGCCGCTCGTCCCCGGCTACCTGTCGTACGTCACCGGGATGACCGGCGCCGACCTCGCCGAGCAGCGGCGCGGCCGGCTCCTCGCGGGCGTCGCGCTGTTCGTCGCGGGCTTCACCGCCGTCTTCGTCAGCTACGGCGTCCTCTTCGGCGGGCTCGGCCGGTGGCTGCTGGAGTACCAGGACCCGATCACCCGGGTCCTCGGCGCCGTCACGATCGTGTTCGGGCTCGCGTTCATGGGGCTCGTCCCGGGGCTCCAGCGGACGGTGAAGTCGGGCCGGCTGCCCGCGGCGGGCCTCGCGGGCGCGCCGCTGCTCGGCGTGCTGTTCGGGCTCGGGTGGACGCCGTGCATCGGCCCGACGCTGGGCGCGGTGCAGAGCCTCGCGATCACGGAGGCGAGCGCGGGGCGCGGCGCGCTACTGTCGCTGGCGTACTGCGCGGGCCTCGGGCTGCCGTTCCTCGCGACCGCGCTGGCCTACCGCCGGGCGCTCGGCGCGTTCGGCGCGGTGAAGCGGCACTACCCGCTGGTCATGCGGATCGGCGGGGGCATGCTGGTCGCCCTCGGGGTGCTGCTCGTGAGCGGCCTGTGGGGCGACCTGACCATCGAGCTGAAGTCGTGGATCAGCGGCTTCCAACCGGTTATCTGAGATGACGAGAACCACGGACAAGGAAACGG
The DNA here is from genome assembly GCF_900659615.1 of Actinomadura fibrosa. GTDB lineage: Bacteria > Actinomycetota > Actinomycetes > Streptosporangiales > Streptosporangiaceae > Spirillospora > Spirillospora fibrosa. Next base: position 7,153 of record NZ_CAACUY010000278.1, read on the forward strand.
GCGCCGGTTCGGGCACCGAGTCGGGCACCGAGGCGCCCGCCGCCCGGCAGGCCCCGGAGGAGGTGCCGCGGCCCACGGGCATCGGCCCGCTCGGTTGGCTGCGCTGGGCCTGGCGCCAGCTCACGACGATGCGCACGGCGCTGATCCTGCTGTTCCTGGTGGCGCTCGGCGCGGTGCCCGGCTCGATCCTGCCGCAGCGGGGCCAGGCCCCGGAGAAGGTCGCCGCCTACTTCGCCGACCACGCGACCCTCGCGCCGTGGCTGGACCGGTTCTCGCTCTTCGACGTGTTCGCCGCCCCCTGGTTCGCGGCGATCTACATCCTGCTGTTCGTCTCGCTGGCGGGATGCGTCATCCCGCGCGCGGGCAAGCACTACCGGTCGATGCGGGCGCGGCCCCCGGCGGCGCCCCGCAACCTCGGGCGGCTGCCCCAGTCGGCGTCGTTCGAGACGGACGCGTCGCCCGCCGACGTCCTCGCCGAGGCCCGCAAGGTCCTGAAGGGGCGGCGCTTCCGCGTCGACGTGGCGGACGGTTCGGCCGCCGCCGAGAAGGGGTACCTGGGGGAGACCGGCAACCTGCTCTTCCACCTGGCCCTGCTCGCGCTGCTGTTCGCGCTCGGCATGGGCAACCTGTTCGGCTACCGCGGCGACGTGCTGCTGTCCGAGGGCAAGTCGTTCGCCAACTCGCTCAGCCAGTACGACCAGTTCACGCCGGGACGCGCGTTCGGCACCGACGAGCTCGCCCCGTTCTCGATGACGCTGGACGACTTCAAGGCCACCTACGAGACCAAGGGCGACAAGCGGGGCCAGGCCACCGACTTCCACGCCAACATCCACTACCGGGAGACCCCCGACGGCAAGAGCACGCCCTACGACCTGCGGCTCAACCATCCGCTGAAGGTCGGCGGCGCCAAGGTGTACCTGCTCGGCCACGGCTACTCGCCGGTCTTCACCGTCCGCGACGCCAAGGGGAACGTCGCCTTCAAGGACTCGGTGCCGTTCCTCGCGATGGAGCCGCGCAACCTGACGTCCGAGGGCGTGATCAAGGTCCCGGACGCCGAGCCGGACCAGCTCGCGTTCTACGCGATCCTGTGGCCGACGGCCGTGGCGAGCCAGGACGGCAAGCAGATCGTGTCGGCGTTCCCCGCGCCGCTCCGCCCGGTCGTGACGGTCAGCTCGTTCAAGGGCGACATCGGGCTGGACTCGGGGAACCCCCAGTCCGTCTACAAGCTGGAGGGGATCGGCAAGACCCTCCAGCCCGTCAGGAACGGCCAGAAGCTGCTGGAGCCCGGCGAGACGTTCAAGCTCCCGGACGGCTCCGGCTCGATCACCTTCGAGGGGCTCCAGGAGTACGTGACCCTGTCGGTCAACCACGACCCCGGCCGCATCCCGGCGCTGATCGCCGCCATCCTCGCGGTGGCGGGCGTGGCGACGTCCTTCATGGTCCGGCGGCGGCGGGTGTGGGTCCGCGCGAGCGCCGGAGAGGGCGGGCGTACGGTGGTGGAGGTCGGGGGTCTCACGCTGGGGAACCCGACCGCGGAGTTCGACGAGATCGTGACCGCCCTCGGCGGCCCGGAGAGACCGGCCGGGGAGGAGTCCGCGGCGACCGGCGGCGGGGAGCCTGCGGCGACCGGCGGGGAGCCCGCGGAGAGCAAGAAGCCCGCGGAGAGCAAGGACGACGGGCCCGACGCGGAGCCCGGTGAGAAGGGGCCCGAGACGGAGCCCGCCGACGAGACCGGGTCCGGCGACGAACCCGGCGCCGAACGGGATCCCGGGTCGGCAACCGAACCGAAGGAGTGAACGAGGGTGGGTAACGCCGACCTCGCGAACCTGAGCGACAAGCTCATGCTGACCACGGTGGTCCTCTACATCGTCGCGCTGTTCGCCTACGCGGCCGACCTCGGCTTCGGCCGGCGGACGGCGCGGGCGGACGCGGCGGAGCGGGCCGAGGCCAAGGTCCTGGTGGGCGTCGCGGGCGCCGAGGCGTCCGAGCCGGCGCCGTCCGGGACGGCCGCGCCGTCCGGGGCCGCGGCGGACGACGCCGGGGAGCCGGAGGGCCGCAAGGCCGACTGGGCCCGCCTCGCGGTCCTGCTGAACGTGCTCGGCTGGGCCGCGCACCTCGGCGTCCTCGTGACGCGGGGCCTGGCCGCGGACCGCTGGCCGTGGGGGAACATGTACGAGTTCCTCACCGCGATCTCGTTCGCCGCCGTCACCGCGTTCATCGTGGTCATGTGGCGCTACGAGGCGCGCTTCCTCGGCGCGTTCGTGATGGCCGCGGCCGTCGTCGCGCTGGGCGTGGCGAACATCTGGCTCTACGACTCGGTGGGCCCGGTCAGCCCGGCGCTGAACTCGTACTGGATCGCCATCCACGTGACGGCCGCGATCACCGCGACGGGCGCGTTCACGGTCGCGGGCGCGGCGACGGTCCTCTACCTGCTGAAGGTCCGCGCCGAGGGCCGGGGCGCCGTGGCCGCCGGGAGCCTCATGTCCCGGGTGCCCTCGGCGGAGGCGCTCGACCGGCTGGCGCTGCGCGTGACGATGTTCTCGTTCCCGATCTGGACGGCCGCGATCATCATGGGCGCCATCTGGGCTGACCAGGCGTGGGGCCGCTACTGGGGCTGGGACCCGAAGGAGATCTGGTCCTTCGTCACCTGGATCATCTACGCCGCCTACCTGCACGCGCGGTCGACGGCGGGGTGGCGGGGCCGCAAGGCGGCGATCCTGTCCCTGGTGGCGTTCGGGGCGCTGCTGTTCAACTTCTTCGGCGTGAACTACATGTTCTCGGGGCTGCACTCCTACGCCTGAGCCGAAGGCGCCGCTCGCGAGCGTCCTACGGGACGTCGTCGCCGCGCAGCCGCCGCTCCAGCTCGCTGAGGAACGCGGGGTCGTCGTCCGGGCCGATGGGGCCGTCGGCGGCCATGCGGGTCCACATCGTCCGGCGGGCGGGGGCGGAGCGGCGGGGGCGCCCGTCGAGCAGCCAGAGCAGGGCGCCGAGCAGGAAGCCGAACAGCGTGACCACGAACCAGCCAGTCTTGGACAGATGGCGCATTTCAGATGAATCCGTCTGGAGAACGTCGATCAGGCAGAAAAGCCATGTTCCAAGCAAAAGCAGGGTGACCAGGACATATGCCATGCACCAAGGGTAAGTGGTGACTCCCGGGGATGACGCCGAGTCGGGTTCCGGCTTACCCTGCCTCGGGGACCCGGTCGCTCGCCGGAAGCACGGGATCCCGCTGACAGAGGAGCCTGATGCGCTTCAAAGGCATCCACCGCAAGCCCCGGGAGCTGAGGAATCGGGAGGCCTCCCGGGGCCGGGCGGGCCGCGTGGACGACACCGCGTACTCGCCCTCGCCCCCGGAGGCGGGGCAGCGGCCGGACGCGCGCCAGGTGCGCCCGCGCAGCAACCAGCCCCGTGACCGCTTCGGCCGGTTCCGCAAGGCCGGCCGGGACGACGACTTCGCGCTCGGCGCGGGCGGCGAGCGCCCCGGCGCCGACCGCTCGGGCCG
>NZ_CAACUY010000279.1 GCF_900659615.1 Actinomadura fibrosa
TCGGCGCTCGCGACGCTGGAGCGGGAGCTGCGGACGGTGGCGAGCGGGGAGCGCGGCGCGCTCCAGCTCGGCAGCTTCCCGACCGCGAGCGCCCGCATCGCCGTGGACGCCGCGCAGCTCGTCCCGCACCGTCCCCTCGACATGACCGCGCTCGGCCTCGACTACGCCGCCTTCTCCGGCCACAAGCTGTACGCGCCGTTCGGTGCCGGCGTCCTCGCCGGCCGCGGCGACTGGCTCCGCGCCGCCGCGCCCTACCTGAAGGGCGGCGGCGCCAGCGCGTCCGTCACCGGCCACGGCGACGACGTCCGCTGGGCGCCCGGGCCCGAGCAGCGGCACGAGGCGGGCACCCCCAACGTGCTCGGCGCCATCGCCATCGCCGCCGCCTGCGACACCCTCGCCGCTCGCTGGGACGCCCTCGCCGAGCACGAGGAGCGCCTCCTCACCCGCCTCCGCGCCGGCCTCGACGCGATCCCCGGCGTCCACGAGCTCACCCTGTGGGGCGGCCGAGGCCCCCGCGTCGGCATCGTCTCGTTCGTCGTGGACGGCCTCAGCGCCCGAGATGTCGCCCTCGCCCTCTCCGGCGAGCACGGCATCGGCGTCCGGGACGGTAAATTCTGCGCGCACCCGTTCGTCCGGCACCTCGTCGGCACCGCGGGCGGCGACTGCCTCGGCGGCGACGGAACCGCCGTCCGCGCCAGCTTCGGCGCCGGCACCACCGCGGCGCACATCGACCGCCTCATCGCCGCACTCGCCGCGCTGGCAGGCCGCTGACCTGCGAAGTCGAACGTCCAGCCCGGCGATTAGGCTCTTTGTTCCTGTTCGCCCATGTAGCGTAGGCAGTCGCGCGACTTCCCGCCGGGACCGCCCACCCGGCTCCGGCGGGTCGGGGATGGCAAGACGTGGCGGGAGAAAACAGGGGGTGCCGGCCGTGGCCGACGCATGGCGACCCACGTCGGAACTTGAGCGCCGACTGGAGGATACTGTCCGGACTGGAGACCAGGAGGGCTACTTCCGCCTCATCGCGGACAGCGAGCTCGTGGTCCCCGTCCCACCGGACCTGATCGACGGCGTGCTGGCCAACGAGGCCCAGCCGTCCTGGCCGACCCAGGAGGAGGACGGCCGCGTCCACGTCCTGGTCTACACCTCGGCCGCGGCGATGCGCGCCTGCCTCGGCCCCGCCTACCGGCACTTCATGACGCTGCGGTTCCGCGACCTCGCCGCGACCTGGCCCGACGCCCGCTGGTGGCTGGCCGTCGACGCCCCCGCCCGCGGCGCCACGGGCATCGCCCTGCCCATCGAGGCCCGCCTGCCCGCCTGGTTCGTCCGCCAGGTCGCCGACGGCGATGGCCGCCCACCCCAGGTGGGCCGCCCCGACCTGATGCCCCCGGCCTCGGGCTCGGCCCCGTCCCCATCCCCGTCCCCCGGCCTGGGGTCCGTCCCGCCGCAGGGCTTCACGACACCGCAGTACACGCCCACTCACACGCCCGGCGTCCAGGACGTCCCGGGCGTTCCGGGCGCACCCGGCGGCCTGGGCTCCTCCGGGCACCTGCCACCCCAGCCTGCCGCCCACACGCCGAGCGACACCGGCCCTCAGCCGCACACGCGTCCCACCGACACCCCACCGCCCCCAGGCGGCCCCACACAAGCCGTCCCCGGCGCGCGCCCCGCCCCGACCGCACAAAGCACCCCGACCGCGCAAAGCGGTTCAGCTGCGCAGAGCGGTTCAGCTGCGCAGCGCAGCTTGATGCCGCCCCCCGCAGCCCCCGGCACCCCCACCTCTCCACAGGACGCCGCAGCTCCGCGGGACGACGCCGCAGCGCACCCCGGCCTCACCCCACCAACGGCACCCACGCCCGCATCAGCGTCCGCATCGGCGTCCGCGTCCCAAAGCGCTCCATCGCCGCAGCCAGGGACGCCCGCGCCCGGCGCCCGCAGCGACACCGGCCCGCAGGCAGTCACACCCGTCTCAAGCACGGGCGACCCAACGCCCCATGGCGGCCCGACCTCGACAGGCCCCATCTCCCCGCAGGACGGCCCCGTCCCACCAGGCGCCTCAACCGCGCACAACAGCCCAGGCGACCCCACCGCCCATGGCGGCCGGACGACCCCGGCGGACCCCACCGCCCACGGCACACCCGGATCACACGCCACGGCATCCTCGCCGAGCAACCTCGCAGCCCCCGGCACGCCGGGCGTCCCCACTTCACAAGCGGGCCCAGGTAGGCCGAACATCCCCACCCCCGCGAGCGACTCGGCCTCCCAAAGCGGCACCATCCCACCCAACGCACCGCCCAGCGGCCCGACTCCGCAGGGCAACGCCGCAGCACGCACGGGACTCACCCAACCGACTGCACCCACGCCCGCGTCGGCGTCCCAAAGTGGTCCATCGCCGCAGCCAGGGACGCCCACGCCCGGCTCCCCCACCGACACCGGCCCGCAGTCGGTCACGCCCATCCCGGACGGCCCGACCTCGACAGGACCCACCTCCCCGCAGGACGGCCCCGTCCCACCAAGCGCCCCAACCGCGCACAACAGCCCAGGCGCCCCCACCGCCCATGGCGACCGAGCGACCCCGGCGAACCCCGCCCAACACCTCACGCCCGGATCGCATGCTGCGGCGTCCCCGTCCAGCGACCTCACCGCACCCGGCGGGCCACTGGAAAGCGGCGCGCTTCCCGCCAGCGGCCTCGCGCCAGGCGACCCCATAACGTCCAGCGCCAAGTCACCGCAGGACGACCCGGCTGCCCACGGCGCACCCGGATCGCACGCCGCTGGCCCTCCGTCCAGCGACCTCGGCGCGCCCAGTGGAGCACCGCAAGGCGGCCCCGGCACGCCGACCGCCCCGACTTCGCAAGCGGGTCCAGGCGCGCAGCACACTCCTGCGCCCGCGAGCGACCCGACCGCCGCCAGCGGCACCATCCCGCCCGGCGCGGCGTCCGGCGGCACCGCTGCGCAGGACGACGCGACGCGCGCTGGCCTCACGCCACCGCGTCCCGGATCGCAAGGCGGCCCATCGACGCAATCAGGGACGCGCTCACCCGGCGGCCCCGCGCCCCACAGCGATACCGGCCCGCAGGCCATCACGCCGATCTCGGGCGGCCCGGCCCCGGCAGGTCCCACCTCGCCCCAGGACGGCCCCGTCCCACCAGGCGCCCCGACCGCCCACAGCAGCCCGGCGACGCCAGGCGGCCCGGCCGTCCATAGCGGCCAGGCAACCCCGCCCGACCGCCCCACCCACGGCGCACCCGGCCCGCACGCCGCCTCCACTACTACTGGCGGCCGCACAGCACCCGGCGCCGACTCACCACAGAGCGGCCTCAGCGCACAGACCGACCCCGCCGCGTCGCAGGACAGCACCGTCCCACCAGGGACTGCGAGCACTCACAGCAGCCCGACAATCCCGGGCGACCGCACCGCCCACGGCGCACCCGGATCGCACGCCGCCTCCACTTCTACCGGCGGCCGCACAGCACCCGGCGGCGACTCACCACAGAGCGGCCTCGGCGCCCAGGCCGACCCCGCCGCGTCGCAGGACGGCACCGTCCCACCACGGACTGCGAGCACTCACAGCGGCCCGACAACCCCGAGCGGCCCGGCTGCCCACGGCGCGCCCGGCGACACCGCTTCGCAGGACGGCATCGGTGCGCAGGACACCGCTGCTACGCGGACCGGGTTCACGCCACCGCAAGGACCCGAATCGCGAGGCGACCTACCGACGCGGCCGGGGGAAACGTCACCCGGCGGGTCCGCGCCATACGGTGACACCGGCCCGCAGGCTGTCACGCCCATCTCGGGCGTCCCGGGCTCAGCAGGACCTACCTCGCCGCAGGACGGCACCGTCCCGCCGGGGGACACAGCGCCGCGCAATGGTCCGGCGGCTCAAGATGACCCGACGCCCCGCAGCGGCCCGGCAGCTCCGGGCGACGCGACGGCGCGCAGCGGCCCGGCAGGCCCGGGCGACCCGGCGGCGCATGATGGCTCGGCAGGCCCAGGCGACCTAGCGGCGCGCGGCGGCTCGGCAGGCCCGGGCGGCCCGGCAGCGGGGAGCGGCTCGGCAGGTCCAGGCGACTCGGCGGCGCGCGGTGGCTCGGCAGGTCCGGGTGATCTGATGGCGCCGAGCGGCTCGGTGAACCCGAGTGATCCGGCGGTGCGTGGGGGCTCGGCAGGTCCGGGCGACCCGGCGGCGCAGAGCGGCTCGGCGGGTCCGGGCGAGTTGGCCCCGCGTGGTGGCTCGGCTGGGCTTGGGGCGGCGGGGGTGCACGGGGCGGGCGCTCCGGCCGGTGAGTCCGCTACGCCTAGGGATCCTGCGCCGCAGAGTGGACCCGGCGCGGGGAGCGACTCCGCCTCGCAACCAGGCTCAAGTGCGCACAGCAGCCCGGACGGCGAGGAAGGTTCGGCCTCGCCTGGCGTGGGCGGCGCGGCTTCCGCTGGCTTGCCGGGTGACTCCGTCACGGGTGCGACGTCGGCCGTCGGCGACGCGGTACCGCAGGCCGGGGCGGGTTCGTCCGGCGGCGCGGCGAGCGGCGGCGCCGGGGCGCAGGAGGGGCCGACGGCGACCGAGGCCGGGCGCGATGTGCCGAGTCCTTCGGTCGAGCCGACGCGGCCGGCGGCCGTTGAAGACGACGGGGCGCCCTGGGAGGAGTTGCAGGCGCAGCACCGCGAGTTGCCGCGCGAGGAGCCCCGGCCGGAGTTCCGTCCGGCGAACGAGGTCGAGCGGGAGTTGCTGCGGGCCGCCGCAAACAACGACCACGACCTGTTCCTCCAGACCATGGCCGGGGCGGAGGTGCTGCTGCCCATCCCTGAGGACATGGACTACACGCTGCGTCCGGGACGTCCTGGCTTCCCGTGGCAGACCAGGGAGCTGCAAGGCTCGACCGTGGTGCCCGTGTTCACGTCGCCGGAGCGGCTGATCGAGGCGGCGCGGACGGCCGGGGCCGGGACGGAGTACATCAAGCTGCCGTTCGCCGTGGTGCTGCGCTACTGGCCGGAGCACGACTGGCAGCTCGCGATCAACTCCGGTTCCCCGGCGGGCGGGACGATCCTCGCGCAGCAGTTGCCGGGGCTCGCCCGGTGGGCCGACCAGCGCGCCGCGCAGCGCATGACGGACGGGTTCGAGCCGCAGAACGACGTGGAGCAGCGGCTCTTCGACGCGGCGCGGCGGCGGGACACCGACGCCTTCTTCAAGGTGCTGCTGGGCGCGCAGGTCCTCGTCCCGGCCGAGCCGGAGACGCCGTGGGGCATCGCGCCGGACGATCCGGACTTCCCGTGGCGGCCGGTGGGCGTCCACGGGCAGCTCTCCATCCAGGTGTTCACGTCGCTGAAGTGGATGAACGAGGCGATCGGCTCGTCGCGGTTCGTGATGCCGAGCCTGCTGGAGATGGTGTCGGCCTGGCCGGACACCGGGTGGACGCTCGTCCTCAACCCGGGCACGCCCATCGACGCGACGATGCCCGGCGAGCAGGTCAGGGCGCTGAGCGGCCGTCCGCGCAGCACCCCGGACACTCCCGCACCGGACGTGCCCGAGGCCCCGCAGCCCTCCACGCCGGACACGTCACCGTCGTCCACCGCACTGGACGCGCCGGCCGCCGCATCGGACGCGCCGACCGCCGCCCCCAACACACCGAGCGCCGTCCCAGACCCTCCGGCCGCCGGGGATGCGCCGCAGCGGCTGCGTCCCGTGGAGCCTGAGTTCGAGCCGGGCAACCGGATCGACCAGGAGCTGTACGAGGCGGCGCAGAGCGGCGATTCCGACGCGTTCCTCCGGGTGCTGCTGGCGGCGAACGTGCTGGTCCCGATCCCGCAGGACGCGCCGCTCGAAGTGACGCCCGTGCAGGACGACTTCCGCTGGGAGGCCGCCCTCCACAACGGCACGGCGGTGCGGGTGTTCACGTCGCTGGTGCGGCTGCGGGAGGTGCTGCCGGAGTCGCGGTTCGTGTACGCCGAGTTCCGCGAGCTGATCGGTTCGTGGCCGCGCGAGGACTGGGCGATGCTCCTCAACCCGGGGACGCGCATCGGCGCGTCGCTGGGCGGCGACCAGGTGCAGGCGTTGAGCGAGTGGGCGGTCCGGGTGGGGCTCGTCCAGCCCAGGACCGAGATGCCGCTGCCGAGCGATCCATCCCCGGACGTGACGGCCCACGACACCGTGGCGCCCGACTCGTTCGCGGCCTCCCCGAAGCCGGAGCCGGAGCCGGAACTTGAGCCTGAGCCGCAGGCGGATCCGTTCGCGGACGTGCCGGCGCGGCAGCCCGTCGCCGGGATGCGGCCCACGCCGTCGGCGGCGTCCGACTTCGACACCGACCGCGTCGTGCAGCCGACCATCATGCAGAAGGTCGTCCCGCACGGGCATGTCGGCTGGTACCTGGAGCAGGGCTACGACCGCGTGGGCGGATTCGTGCATCCGACGGGCGACGTCACCGAACTCCAGACGCCCGTCCAGTTGTACGAGGCGCTGGGGCTCCTCTACGAGGACTCTCCTTTCTCCCCATCGGACGAGGGCGTCTACGTCATCAGATGGCCCGCCTACTGCCCCGACCTCTACCGGGTGCCGTTCGGCGGACGGGACGAGGAGGAGATGGCCACCTGGGGCGACGCGGGCTGGGTGATCGAGCGGCCGCCGTTCCTCGGCACCGGGTTCGCGCCGGGCAGCGCCGGTTCGATCCGCGAGTACAAGGTGGACAGCGTCCGGCTGCCCTACGGTGCGGAGATGTACTACCTCGGCATGGACCGGTCCGAGCGGTTCGTCGCCATGTACGATCCGGACCGGCTCGCGTGGCTGCGACCCGAGGCGGCCACGGGCGCCGACGGCTGGGACGGACGGACGGAGGCCGGGCAGTGATCCGAGACGGGTACGTCGCGCGCTGGCTGGGCCGGGACTTCGAGGCGGCACCCGGCGCGGACGGCGAGGTCCGGCTGTACGCGCCGGAGCCGACCGACGGGTTCGAGGAGCTGCGGCCGGGCCGGTTCCGGCGCGTCGTCCCGGCGTCCGAGATCGAGGAGCTGCGGTACGCGCGGACGACGTGCAGGTGGCGCGGCGAGCGGTTCATCGTGGTAGGCGAGCACGAAACGTGGTTGCGAGTCGAGTACGCGGGCGGCCGGGCGCCGGTGGCCGAGCGGCTCGGGCTCGACCGCATCGACCAGGGCGTCTGGCAGGCGTGGGCGCCCGCGTCGGAGGTCGAGGATCTCCGCGAGGAGTTCACATGATCGACGTCCGTGGGCAACTCGGGGTTGAAATGGTTCGTAGATCCGTGTTCGCATGATTCCGGTGACGGACATCCGGGTAAGGCGAACCGGGGCTCAGGCGCTCAAAGGCGACGCGACGGAGGTGCGGCGGCGGTGGTGGTCACCCGATCGGCGGTGAAACCGATCCTCGTAGGACTGGGAACGGCGGCCGTCCTGGCCGCAGGGTCCGGGTCCGCGGTAGGTGAGGCGGCACCGACCCCGTCGGACTCGTCCCCTTCCCCGTCCCCCTCGGAAACCACCTCCACCCCCGCGGAGACCTCGGGTACCTTCACGGTGAGCGCCACGCCGCTCGTCACCAGGCCCGACCCCGGCGAGCGCGTGTCGGTGATCACCTACATCACCGCGAAGGGCGGCAGCGTCTCGGGGATCAAGGTCACCAGCATCAAGGCGAGCAGTTCCAAGGCCACCGTGGGCGGCGAGTGCGCCGCCCCCTTCACCTCGGACGGCTGCGCGGTCGGGAAGCTCGCGGACGGCGAGCGCGACAGGGTGACCTCGACGGTGCAGGTGCCGAAGAGCATCAAGAAGACGCTCACGGTCAAGCTGTCCATCACCGTCACCGCCACCGACCTGGCGGCCAAGACCGCCACGACCAGCCTCACGTACGTGGTGCCGAAGCCGTCGCCGACGCCCACGCCGACGAAGACGAAACCGAAGCCGTCGAAGTCGCCTTCGCCGACGCCGTCGTCCTCGTCCAGCGGTGGTTCGGGAAGCGGCAGTGGCGGGAGCGGCGGCTCTGGCTCTGGGTCCGGTGGTACGACCGGGACCACGACCGGCGCGGGGGGTGCCGGGAGCGTGCTGCCGTCGCCGAACTCGTCGTTCGGCGCGCAGAACCCGCAGGTGGCGCTGCCGCCGATCGCGGCGCCGAGCCCGTCCGTGGCGGCGCCGAGTCCGGGGGCGACGGTGCCGGTGAGCCGGATCCGCAATAACAAGGCGCCCGTCGCGCAGGAGCTCACGTTCGAGCGGATGGCCAGCACGCAGATCGCGTGGCTGGCGGCGCTGCTGGTGGCGTTCTCGCTGCTGCTGACCCAGCTGCGGCTCGGACGCCGGAACTCGCCGGCCGCCGTCGCGGCCCGCAAGTCCAAGGGCGCGCACCGCCGCGGCCGCCGAGGCATGTTCGCCAAGTGACCCCGACGGCGCGGCGTTCAGGCCGCGGTGATCCCCGGACGCGGTGATTCCCCGACGCGATAATCCCTGGACGCGGTGACTTCCGAACGCGGTGATCCCTGGACGCGGTGATCCCCGGACGTGGGCGTCCGGGCCCGGGTGGCCAGCGCTGGTGGTCGGGGCTGGGGTCGTGGTCAGAGGTGGGTCAGTGTGTGGCAGGCGATGGCGGCGGCGGCCACGACGTTGAGGGAGTCGACGCCCGCGTTCATCGCCGCCGGGCTCATGGTGATGCGGACGGGTTCGTCGGCTTCGCGGAGCCAGTGCGACGACAGGCCGTCGCCCTCCGAGCCGAGCATCAGCGCGACGCGGTCGCCCGCCGGGGCCTTCTCCAGCGGGACGGCCGACTGGTCGGGGGTGAGGGCGAGCAGGGTGAAGCCTGCGGCGCGCAGCCTGCCGAGGTCGTTGTGCCAGTCGGTCATGCGCGCGTAGGGGATGGCGAACACGGCGCCCATGGACACCTTGACCGCGCGCCGGTAGAGCGGGTCCGCGCATCGCGGCGACAGCAGCACCGCGTCGACGCCTAGCGCGGCGGCGCACCGGAAGATCGCGCCGACGTTGCCGTGGTCTACGAGGTCCTCCAAGACGAGCACGCGCCGCGGAGCCCTCCCCGACACGCCAGGGATGCTCGAAGCGCCCGGGACATGCGAAGCGCCCGGGACATGCGGAGCGTCCACGGCACTCGAAGTGCCCGCAGCGCTCGGAGCACCCGCAGCACTCGGAGCACCCGGAGCATGCGGAGTGTCCGCGGCCCTCGGAGCGCCCGCGACGCCCGCGACGCCCGCGACGCCCGCAGCACTCGCCACACTCGGAGCGCCCGCGACGCCCGCAGCACTCGCCACGCTTGGAGCGTCCGGAGCGCCCGGAGTCTCTGCGGCGTCCGGAGTGCTCGGAGTCTCTGCGGCGTCCGGAGTGCTCGGAGTCTCTGTGGCGCCTGGAGGGGCCGGGGCGTTCGATGTTCTCGGGAGCGCTGGGGGTGGGCCGGTTAGGAGGGTGTCCAGCGTGGGGAGCGGGAGGCGTTCGAAGGACGCCAGGGCGCCGCGGTGGACCTGGAAGCCGACGAGGCCCTCCATGGTCGCGTCGTCGGCGATGTAGACGGGGGCGTCGAGGCCGTCGAGGAGGTCGGCGAGCGGTTCCGCCCAGCGGCGCGCCATGAGGAGGGAGCGGACGGGGTAGCCGGCGCCGGCCGCGCGGCGGATCACCTTCTCCCCCTCGGCGACGAAGAGGCCATGTTCGGCCTCCAGGCTCTTGCGGAGGTTCACGTCCCGTAGCCGGACGTAGTCGGAGAGGCGCGGATCGGCGGGGTCGGAGACGGGAACCAGGCGTGCCATCCCCCGATTCTGCCGGGTCCGGTGGGCGTCGCGGCCGTCCGGCGGGAGCCGATCGGCCCTGGGACTGTTGAGAAGTGAGTGACTTCAGGCCACTTGTGGCCGAATCCCCTCGATATTTGATCTTGATTGGCCGGGCCGCCGTTTGCCCTGGCGCCCGGTATCGCGGCGATCGCATCGCGTAGCGGGACGAACGGATGCCGGGGTTTCCGGGGCGCACGCGCATGACCTGCGTCATCATCAGTTTTGAGTTCTTTGTAACCTCTGGTTCGTACTACTACAGTGCCGGGGAACATCGGCGGGTTTCTGGTGAATCGAGGGCAGGCATGAGCGGACGTCATCGCAATGACTTCCCCGACGGGGCGGGCGAGGACGGCTACGACCCCGCTACGCCCGTCTTCGGTCCTGCGAACGACGGGTCGTCCGACTGGTTCGGCGCCCGGGACAGCCAGGGCCGGCCGTCCGGGCAGGGCCTCCAGGGCGGTGCGCCCGGTGCGCCCGCCGGCGGGACGCCCGGTCAGGGGATGCCCGCGCAGGGAGCCGCGGGCGTGCCCGGGGCCGGTGCGCCGGGGGCCTCCGGTGAGACGCCCGAGTGGTTCACGCCGCGGCAGTCGTCCGAGCAGCCCGTCTACGGGCAGGGCGGGTTCAGCGGCGCGTCCGACGCCGGTGGCTACGGGTTGGGACGGCAGAGCGGCCCCGGCGCGGGCGGTGCGGGCGGCCCAGGCACGGGCGGTTACTCGCCAGGTGCGACCGGCACCGGCGGTTACCCGGCGGGCGGTGCGGGCACCGGTGGATATTCCGCGGGCCCGGCGAACACGGGCGGCTACGCGGCAGGCACCGCGGGCGAGCTCCAGCGGCGCCAGCAGGCCGTCGAGCACCTCGTGGCCCCGCTCAAGGAGACCCTG
>NZ_CAACUY010000280.1 GCF_900659615.1 Actinomadura fibrosa
GGCCGTGGCGCTGACCGCGGCCGGCCACGCGGCGGCGGCGCCCGCGGGGCTCGCCGTGTCCGCCGCCGCGACCGTCCTGCACGCCGCGTACCTCCGGATGCGATCCGGATTTCGTTCTTGACGTCGGGCCTGGTCGGCCTTACGTTCTGGAAAGCGCTTCCAGAAAGCGCTTTCCAGCCACCCCCAACCCCCACCCTTGGACGGCCGGAATGACAAGACTGAGATGGTGCCTGCTGGCGATCGCGACGCTGCTGGCGTCCGTCCTCGCCGTTCCACCGGCGAGCGCCGCGCAGGATCCCGCCCCGATCCTCGATCCGATTCCCGACGATCCCGCCCCTTCCGGCCTCGGCCTCGTCCTCCAGGAGGTCGCCCGGCTGCCGAAGTCGGAGCCCTCGGCGCCGCCCACCGACCCGCGGCTGGTGCGGTGGAACCGCATCAACCACGTCGGCGAGCTGCCGGACGGGTCGGGGCGCCTGTACGTGCCCGACCTGAACGGCAAGCTGTACTTCCTCGACAAGAAGACCCGCACGCCGAGCGTGTACCTGGACGTCAAGGCCACGTTCGACCCCGACTTCTTCTCGGCGGCGGGGCTCGGCCAGGGCTTCGGGTTCGTGGCGTTCCATCCTGACTTCAAGCGGAACGGCAAGTTCTACACGGCCCACGTCGAGGCGGGGAACGCGCTCACCACGAAGACCCCCGACCTGACGCCGCAGCCGAAGACGGGCTTCCACGGCGTCATCGACGAGTGGACGGCGACGGACCCGAAGGCCGGGACGTTCAGCGGGACGCACCGCGAGATCCTGCGCATCGGGTTCTCCGGCCGCATCCACAACGTCCAGCAGATCGACTTCAACCCCAACGCCAGGCGCGGTGACGCCGACTACGGCAAGCTCTACCTGGCGGTCGGCGACGGCGGCAACGGCAACGTCGGCGACAACGGCGGCGACCCGCAGAACCTCGCCGTGCCGCAGGGCAAGATCCTGCGGATCGACCCGTCCGGGACGAACAGCGCCAACGGCAAGTACGGCATCCCGGCGGACAACCCGTTCGCGGGGCAGGCGGGCAAGGTCGGCGAGATCTACGCCTACGGGATGCGCGACCCGCACCGGTTCAGCTGGGACACCGGCGGGAGCCACCGCATGTTCCTCGCCCACATCGGCGAGCACGAGATCGAGTCGATCCACCAGATCGACGCGGGCTCGAACCTCGGCTGGAGCGAGCGGGAGGGCGCGTTCACGTTCCGGAAGGACGACCGCTGCCACCTCTACCCGCTGCCCGCGGACGACGCGAAGTACGGCTACGACTACCCGGTCGCGGCGTACGACCACGACCCGCCCGCGAACTGGGACTGCGCCAGCGACACCGGCCACGCGATCTCCGGCGGCTACGTGTACCGGGGCAAGCTGCCCGCGCTGCGCGGCAAGTACCTGTTCACCGACATCGTGGACGGGCGCCTGTTCTACACGAACGAGCGGGAGATGAAGCAGGACCCGACGGGTCAGAAGCGCGCGCAGATCTACCAGCTCGCCGCCTACGACACCGCGGGCAACCCCGTCACGATGAAGCAGCTCGCCGGCGACAACCGCGTCGACCTGCGTTACGGGTCGGACGCCAAGGGCGAGTTGTACCTGCTCGCCAAGGCCAACGGGAAGATCTGGAAGATCGTCGGCACGAAGCAGTACGCCGGGTGCAAGCCCGGGCCGAAGCGCGTGAGCCACGTGGCCGCGGCGAAGAACTGGGCGCCGGTCACGCCGTCCAAGTGGAGGTTCCCGGGACGGGAGGTCATCCTCGCCGAGGAGGGCGTCCAGCGTCCGGGGCCGCGCCGCCCGTTCGAGTACGCGGTGCTGAAGTCCGGCCCGGTGTTCGCGTCGGCGAGGATCGACGCCGAGGTCCGGCTCGACACCCCGGTCGAGATCAGCAACCGTGACGTGATCATCGTGTTCGGCTACCGGGACGACACGCACTTCTACTACGCCCACCTGTCCAGCGACAACACGATCTACCCGCACAACGGGATCTTCGTGGTGAACGGCGCCGACCGGCTCCGCATCGACCAGCAGTGGAACGCCAACCGGTCGCACGGCGCGCCGCCCGCCATCACGGACGAGAAGTGGCACGGCGTCCGCGTGACGCACTGCGCGGGCACCGGGGAGATCGCCGTGTACGTGGACGGCGGCGCCCGCCCGGTCATGACGGCGCTCGACACGACCTTCGGCTCCGGCCGGGTCGGGTTCGGCTCGTTCGACAACATCGGCCGGCTCCGCGACCTGACGGTCCGCGGCACGCCCGCCGAGTAAGGCCAAGCAGCAGGCCCCTCCGGACGGGCGGCGCCGACGCCGCCCGTCCGGGGGCATCCAAGGAGACGACATGAAAGCTCGTCGCGGCACGGCGGTCCTCGCGACCGCCCTGATCGGCGCCTCGCTCGCCACCGCCGCCGCCCCCGCGCAGGCCGGCGGCGCACCGGGCGTGTTCCCCACCCTGAAGAAGAACGTCGTGGCGTACTACGACTTCGAGCACCCGGTGTTCGGCGACCCGTCCCGCGAGCGGGACCTCGGCCGGTCCGGGACGACGATCAGCCTGATCAACGGCGGTCAGGCCATGCGGGTCCGGGACGGCGCACGCAGGCACGTCATCCAGACCAAGCAGGTCAACCCGGAGATCGCGGGCAATGACGACTGGAAGGCGGGGATCTACTCCGCGACCGGCGTCCCGTCCCTGCGCGCGTTCAACGCGGCCCGCGGCGCGACCGTCATGGGCTGGTTCAAGGTGACCGGCGCGAGCCATCCGAACCCGAACTCCAACACCCCCGACCCGAACGACCGCTTCAACGCGGTCGGGCTCGCCGGGCTGCTCAGCGGCGACTCCGACGGGCACGGCGTGCGCGCCCTGCTGGAGATCATCGACGTGTCCGGCACCCAGCGCGTCGTCGCGCTCGGACGGCGGATCGACGGCGGCAGCTCGCAGACGTTCGCCGCGAACGAGGACTGGCGGACGATCCTGCCGGTGGGCACCTGGGTGCACCTCGCCGCCACGTTCGACTTCGACACCGGCGCGATGGCGCTGTACAAGGACGGCCGCCCGCTGCCCGGCTTCCTCACCGTCGCCGGGGACCC
Organism: Actinomadura fibrosa; assembly: GCF_900659615.1. Lineage (GTDB taxonomy): Bacteria > Actinomycetota > Actinomycetes > Streptosporangiales > Streptosporangiaceae > Spirillospora > Spirillospora fibrosa. The sequence continues at coordinate 3,114 of NZ_CAACUY010000280.1, forward strand.
GTGGAAGCTGGAGGGCGATCCGGAGCCGGACGTCACGTCCGCCACCGACCCCCGCGGCATCAAGATCGGGGGCAGCTACCCGCAGAACACCCGCGAGCAGAATCCCTGCAACTGCCGCATGGACGGCCTGATGTTCCTCGACCGCCCCGCGACCGCGTGGGAGGTCCTGCACCAGTACAAGTACTCGCGCCGCTGACCGCTTCCCCGCGCCGCCGGTGATCCGTCCGGATCGCCGGCGGCGCTTCACGCGCTCCTCGCCCTGTAGAGCCCCTCGTCGGTGGCGAGCACAAGGGTGCCGTCGTGGGCCAGCGCCAGATCGTTGACCGGGGCGGGAACCCCCACGCGCTGGGACGGATCGGGCGACGCGGCGTCCCAGAGCAGCGACTCGTCCGGCCGGTCGCGCAGGACGGCGGCGACCACGACGCGTCCCGCCACGGACGCCGCGGCCAGCTGCTCGCACGTCCCCGGGACCGCCAGCGCGGCGACCCGCTCGCCGTCCAGCCGCCGGACGAGCAGGTCGGCCCCGTCGGGCTGCACCACGAGCGCCCCGCCCGGCCCGGTCTCCGGCCCCGGCACGAGCGCCGCGTGGCGGCAGCCGAGGGACGGCAGCCGGGCGACCTCCTCGCCGCGCTCCACGTCCAGAACGCGGACCTGGTGCGCCTCGGCGGCGTCCGCGAGGTCCGCGTGCTCGGTGTCGCAGGTCAGGGCGATGAGGGGGCCGGTCGCGGGCAGGTGGTGCAGCAGCAGGCGGTCGATCGCGGACCAGTGGCCCAGCCACACGCCGAACTCGCCGAGCTCCTCGCCGGTCGCCGTGTCCCAGACGACGACCCCGGCGTCGTGCGCGGGGCCGAACACGGCGACGACGGCGCCGCGCCCGCCGTGCGCGGCCAGCCCGATGAGGTCGGGCTGGGTGGCGCGGTCCGGGTCCAGCGCCAGCTCCGCGCCCGTCCGCAGATGGTGGACGTGGACGCGGTCGCGACGCGTCCACGCCACGACCGGACCGGACGGCGCCCCGACCGGGCCAGGCAGCGCGCCGGCCGGGCCGGGCAGCGCGCCGAACGCCCACTCGGCGCCGTCGTCGGGGAACTCGGGGATCGGCGGGCCGAGCGGCGCGCCGGTGGCGAGGTCCCATGCGCGCCCCACGTTGGCGCCCTCCCCCGGACGCGAGGCGAACGCCAGCGCGTCCCCCGCGGCCGTCACCGCGACCCCGTCGAACGCGCCGGGCGCCAGCGGCTCCGCCGGCACGTTTCTGATCATGTGACGGAGCGTAGGCCATCGCGCGCAGATCGTTCCGGGGAGCGACACTATTCCAGTGGTCGCGCCACCACCCTCTACCCCGCGGACGTGTCGGTGGGACGGGCTAGGTTGCCGCGCAGGACTTCGGAGGAGGGCGCATGGGTGCGTGGGGCTACGGGCCGTTCGAGAGCGACGCGGCGATGGACTTCACCGGCGGGCTGGCCGACCGGACGGCGCGCGACGTGCCCGGCCGGCTGCGCGCGGAGATGAGCGCGGTCCTCGACCGCGACGGCTACCTGGACGGCTCGGAGGTGGAGTCGGCGCTCGCCGCCGCCTGCCTCGTCGCCGCGCGGGCCGACCCGTCCGTGCCCATCGCGGGGAGCGCCCGGAAGTACCTGGAGGAACTCGACTTCATCGCGGACGACGAGTTGCGGGCGCTCGCGGTCCGCGTGTTCGCGCGGGCGGCCGACCCGTCCGACAACGAGTGGTACGCCCTCTGGGTCGACAGCGGCGCGCTGGACAAGGCCGAGGCCGCCCTCGCCCCCTACCGCGCCGCCCTGGCGTAGCGGCCCCGGTCAGGCGCCCGCGAGGTCGCGGAGGCGGGCGGCCGTCTCCTCCGGGGGGACGTCGTTGATCCAGGCCGCCATGCCCGACTCCGAGCCCGCCAGGTACTTGATCTTGTCGGCGGCGCGGCGGACGGAGAACAGCTCCAGGTGCAGGCGGACGAGGTCGCGGCCCTCGCCGACCGGCGCCTGGTGCCAGCCCGCGACGTACGGGAGCGGCGTCCCGTACATGGCGTCGCAGCGGCGCAGCAGGTCCCGGTAGAGGACGGCGAGCTCGTCGCGCTCGGCTCCGGTCAGCGCGACCATGTCCGGGACGTGCCGGTGCGGCATCAGGTGCACCTCGACCGGCCAGCGGGCGGCGGCGGGCACGAAGGCCGTCCAGTGCTCGCCCGCGGCGACGACGCGGGCGCCCGCGCGCTCGGCGGCGAGGACGTCGGCGAACAGCTCCCCGCCGGTGGACGCGCGGTGCCGCCCGGCCGCCGCCAGCATGGACGCGGTGCGCGGTGTCACGAACGGGTAGCCGTAGATCTGCCCGTGCGGGTGGTGGAGGGTGACGCCGATCTCGACGCCGCGGTTCTCGAACACGTACACCTGCGCGACCTCGGGCAGCGCCGACAGCTCGGCGGTCCGGTCGGCCCAGGCCTCGATGACCGTCCGGACGCGGTGGACGGGCAGCGCGGACATGGCCGCGCCGTGGTCGTCGGTGAAGCAGACGACCTCGCAGCGCCCCGCGCCCCGCCCGCGCTCGAAGATCGCCGCGCCGTCGACGGCGGGCGTCACGCCGGGCGTGCGGAGGTCGAACGACGGGAAGCGGTTCTCGAACGCGACGACGTCGTAGGACGGGTCCGGGATCTCGGACGCGGGACCGCCCGGGCACAGCGGGCACTGGTCGGCGGGCGGGAGGAACGTCCGCGTGTTGCGGTGCGCCGTGATCGTGACGTGGTCGCCGGTCAGCGGGTCGCGGCGGGTCTCGCACAGCGGCTCCACCGGCGGCAGGCCGCGCGGATCGGGTACGGGCACGCGGCCCGGCTCCTCGTCGTAGTAGACGATCTCGCGGCCGTCCGACAGCCGCGCGCGCGTCCGTGTGACCTGCAACGTCGCCCCATCCATCGTCGATCTTGCCCCACCCTAGCGTCAGCGGGCGGCCACTCCGCCCGACTCCGCCTGGTGGACGGCGAGGACGTGCCGGACCAGCGTCGTCAGCACCTCCTTGCCGGACGCGCGCTCCCGGACGTCGCACAGCACCACGGGGGTGTCGCCGCCCAGGTCGAGCGCCTCGCGGATCTCCTCGGCCGTGTAGTCGTAGCCGTCGTCGAAGCAGTTCACGCCGATGACGAACGGCAGCCCGCGGTTCTCGAAGTAGTCGACGGCGGGGAAGCAGTCGGCGAGGCGGCGGGTGTCGGCGAGCACGACGGCGCCGAGCGCGCCGTAGGACAGCTCGTCCCACATGAACCAGAAGCGGTCCTGGCCGGGCGTGCCGAACAGGTAGAGGACGAGGCCGTCGCGGATCGTGATGCGCCCGAAGTCCATCGCGACGGTGGTGGTGCTCTTCTGCTCCACGCCTTCGAGGTCGTCGACGCCGACGCCCTGGTCGGTGAGGAGCTCCTCGGTCTGGAGGGGGCGGATCTCGCTGACGGCGCCGACGAGCGTCGTCTTGCCGACCCCGAAGCCCCCGGCCACGAGGATCTTCACCGCGACCGGCGCCGCCGGGACGGAGCCGGCCGCGGGGTCGCCGCCGCCTTCGGGGGCGGCCCCCCAGTCCCCCGGGGCGTGCGCGGGGTCAGAGGGCTTGGAGTCCATGGAGCACTTCCCTGAGCAGACGTTCCTTGGAGAGCTCGCTCTCCGGCTGGGGGCGGGTCACGGCGATGAGCCGGTGGTGGAGCAGGTCGCCGAGCAGGACGCGGACGACGACGAGGGGGAGCCCCATCCTGGCCGCGATCTCCGCGACCGGCTGCGGCTGGAGGCACATCTCCAGGATGTCGACGTGCTCGGGGCCGATCCCGGGCGTCCCCGCGCGGGGCCGCGCCGCGGTCGACACTATCGTGATCATGTCGAAGGCCTCGTTCGTGGCAGGCCGGGCGCGCCCGCGGGTGAGCGCGTAGGACCGGACGATCGGCCCGGCCTCCTCGTCGAGCCATTCGCTGCCAGGACCGCTCATCGACCGTTCACGTGTCCTCGATGTCGAGGGACTCGGCGCGGCCGCGCCTCGTGCCCTGCTGGATGGACGACATCATCGCCCGGACCTGCTCGGGCGACCGGTCGGCGCGCGGCTCGGGTGCGGTCGGGACCTGGGCCGCGGCCTCCTCTCGCAGTTGCGTCGCGAGGTTCTCCTGCCGGACGCGCTTCGGCAGCGCGGGACGGTCGGCGCCCGCCCGCGCCTCGCCCGCGGGCCGCCGCCTGACCTCGCGCGGCGACCGCGGGATGCGCTGCGGCGCCGAGCGCGGCCGTTCCAGCTCGGCGTCGAAGGACGGGTCCGGCGCCTTCTCCGCCTCCCGCTCGCCGGGAATGTCCCCCCACGGGGACGGCGTGCGGCGCGGCGGCGGGATCGGCCCCTGCGGCGGTTCCTCGAACACCGGCCGGGGCCCGTTCGCCTCGCCCCCACCGTCCGTCCCGGCCGCCCGGGTCGTCTCGGACGCCCGCCCGGACGCGCCGTCGTGCGTCTCACCGGAGACCACACCATCACGCGGCGCCCCGCCGGACGAGCCGTTGTGCGGCGCCCCGCCGAAACGACCGGAAAGCGCGTCGTCGGACGACGACTCGCCGAACCCGCCGCTCAGCGCATCATCGCGCGGCGAGCCGCCGAACCCACCGGACAGGGCGTCATCGCGCGGCGGGACACCGGACTCACCGCTCAGCGCGCCATCACGCGGCGGCCCGCCAAACCGGCCGCTCAGCGCGTCATCGCTCAGCGAGGCACCGGATCCACCGCTCAGCGGCTCCTCGGACGGCGGCCCGCCGCGGCGGCCGGAGAGCGCGTCGTCGGACGGCGGCTCGCCGAATCCGCCGCCCAGCGTGCCGTTGCGGGGCGGCTCGCCGAAGGCGTCGGGCTGCGGTGGGGTGGTGAAGCCGGTGGGCCGGGGTGGGGCGAGTTCGGGGCGCGGGGGGTGGCGGCGGGCGCCGACGACCGTGCCGACCGGGACGAGGGCGTCCGCGGCGCGGCGCGTGGCGATCGCCGGAGCGGCGGTGTCGAAGCCCTCGGCGTCACCGCGGACGACGAGCTCCTCCGGCAGCAGGACGATCGCGGTCATGCCGCCGTACGGCGACGTCCGCAGCGTCACCTTGATGTTGTGCCGGCGCGCGAGGCGGCCGACGACGAACAGGCCGAGCTGCGCGCTGTCGGACAGGTCGAACTCGGCGGCGGTGGCGAGCCGCTCGTTCGCGGCGGCGAGGCTCGGCTCGTCCATGCTGAGGCCGCGGTCCTCGACCTCCAGCGTGAAGCCGTGCGAGACGGCCTGCCCCTGCACCTGGACGGTGGTGTGCGGCGGGGAGAACGCGGTGGCGTTCTCGATCAGCTCGGCGAGCAGGTGGATGACGTCGGCGACGGCGGAGCCGACGATCGCGGCGCGCGACATCGGCGCCACGTTGACGCGGGTGTAGTCCTCGACCTCGGACGCGGCGGCGCGCGCCACGTCCACGATCGCGACGGGGCTGCGCCAGCCGCGGCCGGGCGGCTGCCCGGACAGGATGATCAGGCCCTCGGCGTGCCGGCGCATGCGGGTGGCGAGGTGGTCGACGCGGAACAGGTCCTCCAGGTCGTCGGGGGCCTCCATGCGCCGCTCCATGGCGTCCAGCAGCTTGAGCTGGCGGTGCAGCAGCGTCTGGCTGCGCCGGGCGAGGTTGACGAAGACGTCGCTGACGTTGCGGCGCAGCGTCGCCTCCTCGACCGCGCTCTGGATCGCCGTGCGCCGGGCCGCGTTGAACGCGTCGCCGACCTGGTCGATCTCGCGGGTGCCGAACGCCAGCGGCGGCGCCTCGGCGGCCACGTCGACCTCCTCGCCGCGCCGCAGCCGCCGGATCACGCCGGGCAGCCGGACGTCGGCCAGGTCGATCGCCTCGCGGCGCAGCCGGGCCAGCTCGCGGATGACCGACCGGGCCACCCAGACGGCGATGACCAGCGACGCGAGCACGGCGCCGAGGCCGAGCACGCCCGCCAGCACGACGCGGGTGATGATGCCGTCCGAGATCGGCTCGGCGCGCCGCTCGGCGCCCGCGGTCACCGCGAGCTCCAGCCCGCGGAGCCGGGTGAGGTTCGAGTCGGCGGTGGTCTTCCACAGGACGCCGGACGTGGTCCCGCCGCGGACGAGCCGCGCGGATCCGACGAACCGGTCCTCCAGCGTCCGGAGCCGGGCGTATTCGGGCATCGCGATGACGCGCTCGTAGTACGCCTGGTCGGAGCTGCGCAGCTCACCGGCCGCGAAGCCGTACAGGGAGCGCTGCGTCCCGACGAGCTTGACGAACTGGGCGTGCTCGGCGGGGGTCATCCGGCCGGCGGCGAGCGCGCCGGCGAGCAGCGCGTCCTCCTGCGCGAGCGCCTCGCGGGCGCGGCTCAGCGACGCCTGGTTGCGGGCGTCCTTGGCGACCTCGGAGTTGTCGAGCGTGGCGAGCGAGCCCTGCAGCGACCCGATGTCGGCGAGCAGCGCGGTGTAGTCGGCGAACGCGCGGTTCCGGTCCGTCGTGCCGGAGTCGATGGCGCGGCGCCCGGCGTCGAGCGCGTCGAGCCGCCCGAGGATCGTCGCGGCGAGCCGGCGGGCCTGGACCGGCGCCACGTCCCGGGCCGCGGCGTCGCGGGCGAGCGAGCGGAACAGCTCGGCCTGCCGGTCGGTGACCAGGCGGCCGGACTCCATGGACGCCCGGTCCACCTCGGTGCGGCTGCCGAGGTACACCATCGACAGCCGACGCTCGGCCTGGAGCGCGCTGCCGAGCGCGCCCGACGGGTAGCCGTAGTGGTCCTGCACCGTCTTGACGTGCCGGAGGTTGAGCCCCTCGCCGAGCGCGATGCTCGCGGCGAACGCCCACAGGACGCCGAGGGAGACCACCGACACGGTGACCATGAGGATGACCTTGAAGCGGATGGACCGGAATCGCGCGCCCTTGGGCCCCGTCCGGCGGCGGCCGGCGGCTGCGTCCAGGGGGCGGCCTCGATGTGGCACTTCGGCTGAACTTTCGCTTGGCGGACGAGCTTGCGACGATGACGGAGCGGCCCGCGCGCATGACGGAGCGCTCGCGCGGAACGACGGAAGCCTAGAACGACCGGAACCGTGTGTCGACAGTTTCCGACTCATCACATTAAGTGCGCACGTTGAACCGAAAATGCCCCTACCATCTCCCAGCGTGATGGTTCGCACACCACATGGACATGATCATCGCGCCGGCGCCCCCGCCCGGCCGCGGACGCCGCTCGCGTCCGCCCGGCCGCGGACCGCGTTCACCCGGCCGCGGACCGCGTTCACCCGGCCGCGGG
>NZ_CAACUY010000281.1 GCF_900659615.1 Actinomadura fibrosa
ACCGCACCGGCCGCGCGCGCCGCCACCGCCCATCGCGAACGCGGCGAGCGGGGCCGAGGGGGAGCGGTCAGCCCGGCGCGGGCTCGTCGAGGGCCGCGTCGTGGACGAGCAGCGCGATCTGGACCCGGTTGTTCAGCTCCAGCTTGGTCAGCAGCCGCGACACGTACGCCTTCACGGTGGCGACGCTGAGCGACAGCTCCCGGCCGATCTCGCCGTTGGTCCGGCCGCGGCCGACCAGGGCCGCCACCGCCCGCTCGCCCCCGGTGAGGCGGCCGAGCAGCTCCCGGGCCCGCTCGCGGCGCGGGTCGGCGCCGCTGCCGGCGACGTAGGACATCATCTTGCGCAGCACCGCGGGCGACAGCATCGGCTCGCCCGCCGCCACCCGCCGGATCGCCCGGACGATCTCCGGCGGCGGGGTGTGCTTGAGCAGGAAGCCGCTCGCCCCGGCCCGCATCGCCCGCAGGATGTGCTCGTCGGTGTCGAAGGTCGTCAGGATCACGATCTCCGGCGGCTCGCGGCGGGCGCGGAGCAGCTCGGTCGCCGCGAGGCCGTCCAGGCGGGGCATCCGGATGTCCATGAGGACGACGTCCGGCCGGTGCTGGTTGACCGCGGGCACGACCTCCGCGCCATCGGCGACGTCCCCCACCACGCGCAGGTCCTCGGCGCTCGCCAGCATCATCGAGAGCCCTGCCCGGACGAGCGCGTCATCGTCCACGATGAGCACGCGGATGGGGGAGGAGTCCATCCCGTCACTCTACGGGTCCGGCGGCGTCGGGATCATCGCCGTCCGGAGGCGGTTCAGGTGCCGAGGAGGCGGCGGCCGCTGATCTCCAGCGCCGCCAGCCGGAACCAGGCCTCGCGCTCGCCGCCCGGCCACGGGTCCACGCGCACCGCCTTGTCGCGCTCGTCGTCCGACAGCCGGTGGGCGCCGCCGCGCAGCAGCACGCTCCAGCCCGTGCGCGACCCCTCGTCGAAGTGGTCGACCTCGAACGCCGCCCGCACCTGCCCGCCCGTCACGGCCGACAGGAGGCTGCGGTTCAGGCGCCCCGACACCGACGTCCGGAAGAGCACGGACTCGCCGTCGACGGTGTAGTTGACCGGGACCACCGCCGGGCCCTCGCCGTCGTCGTAGGCGACGCGGCCGACCCCGCCCGGCGCGATCAGGCGCAGGCATTCGGCGCGGTCGAGTTCTTCCAGGGCGGGCTGCTCGGACGACTCAGGTGCCATGTCCTTCACCATGCCCCCCACCGGGGCCGCCATGCCTGGTCGCCCGCGCGAACGCCGTTTCGATACCGGCGGGCGGCCGGAGGCCGGGCCGGGACGCCGTACATGGGGCCTGCACCAGGAGCGGCGTGCCGCTGGCCGGAGGACGGGCCGGGGTGATCACCGCAGTGCGCGCTGGACGGCCCGCGCCTAGCGTCGGGCCCCATGACGACGACACAGACGAGGCGGCGGGGGAGGCCCCGGCGGACGGCGGCCGTCCTTGCGGCGGGCGCCGCGGTCGCGGGCGCGGCGAGCGTGCCCGCGCCGGCGCATGCGGGCGCCCCGCCGGGCTGCGGGGACCGCCCGGCGACCCGACGCGCTTTGGAGCGGATGACCGGCGGCGACAGGCTCACGGGCGCGATCGTGCGCGTGGACGATCCGGCCTGCGGGTCCTGGACGGCCGCGAGCGGCATCGCCGACCGGCGGACGGGCGCGCCGATGCGCGCCGGCATGCGCGGCCGGATCGGCAGCATCACCAAGAGCTTCACCGCGGTGGCCGTCCTCCAGCTCGCGGGGGAGGGGAGGATCGCGCTGGACGCGCCGGTCGCCCGCTACCTGCCCGGCCTGATCGACCGGAACGGCTACGACGGCCGGACGATCACGGTGCGGAGCCTGCTCCGGCACACCAGCGGCCTCCCCGACCACATGGACACCTTCCCGACCACCGAGGACTTCCGGTTCCGGCACTTCGAGCCCCGGGAGCTCGTCGACCGGGCCCTCGGCCTGCCGCGTCCAGAGGGGACGTGGCACTACTCCACGACCAACTACGTCATCGCCGGGATGATCATCGAGAAGGTCACCGGCCGCACCTGGGCGGACGAGGTGGAGCGCCGGATCATCGCGCCGCTGCGGCTGCGCGACACCTATTGGCCCGGCGACGAGACGGGGATCCGCGGCCCGCACCCGCGCGGCTACGTCCGGACGACCGAGGACGGCACCGTCCGGTGGAAGGACTACACCGAGATGAACCTGTCCGCGGGCTGGGCGGGCGGGGCCCTGATCTCCAGCACCCGCGACGTGAGCACCTTCTTCGGCGCGCTGCTCGGCGGACGGCTCCTGCCCCGGAACCTGCTTCGGGAGATGCGGGAGACCGTCGACGCCGACCCGGACCGCGTGTGGAAGGACGCGAAGTACGGCCTCGGGCTCATCCGGACGCCGCTGCGGCGCTGCGGCGGCGACTGGTGGGGGCACGCCGGTGGGATCGAGGGGTTCTCCGCCTTCGGCGGCGTCGCTCCCGGCGGCCGGCGGGTGGCGGTGCTGTTCAACGACGGCGCGAACAGCCTGAAGGAGTTCGACGACCAGCTGGCCCTCGTGGACACCGCCCTGTGCGAGGGCGGCGGAAGGGAGCGGAAGTGACGGCGAGCAGGACGGTCCGCAGGATGCGGACGGTCGTGGCGGCGGGCCTCGCGGCGGTGGCGACGGCGGCGTTACCGTCCGCCGTCGCGGAAGGCGCGGAACCGAGACCGGGACCGGGCGCCTCCGCGGACGGGGGCCTCGGGCGCTTCTACTCCCAGCACCTCGCGTGGAAGGACTGCGCGCTCGGCCCGGACGACCAGGTGGGGCGGGAACTGGACGAGGCGGGAGCCCGCTGCGCCGGCGTCACCGTCCCGCTCGACTACGCGCGGCCGGACGGGCGGACGATCACGATCGCGATCTCGCGGCTCGCGGCGTCCGACCCCGCGCACCGGATCGGCACGATGATCCTCAACGGGGGCGGCCCGGGACCGGCGATCGACATGCCGCCGTACATGCGCGGCATCATGAAGCAGGCGGGCCCGCGCTACGACCTCGTCGGCATGGACCCGCGCTCGCTCGGCCGCAGCGCCCCGGTGGACTGCGGCTGGCCCAGCGGCACCTGGATCAGATCGGCGGGGGAGAGCCGGCGGTCCTTCGACCGCGCGGTCGCCTTCGCCAAGGACCTCGCGGACCGGTGCGCGCGGACGAGCGGCGACCTCCTGCCCCACGTCAGCACCCGCAACATCGCCCGCGACATGGACATCGTCCGCGGCGCCCTCGGCGAGCGGACGATCTCCTACAACGGGGCCTCGTACGGCACCTACCTCGGCGCCGTGTACGCGTCGATGTTCCCGGGCCGGCTGGACCGCGACCTGCTCGACAGCTCGGTGGACCCCGCGCGCTGGGGCCCGCGCCTGCTGGCCGGCACCGAGACCGCCAACGACCGGGCGCTCGCCGCCTGGGCCGGCTGGGCCGCCGGGCGGGACGCCGAGTACGGCCTCGGCGGCACGCGCGCCGAGGTCCTCGCGACCGTGCGGCGGGTCGTGCGGGCGTCCGCCCGCGAGCCGCTGGCCGTCGGCCGGTACCGCGTCGACGACGGCACCGTGCCCGTGCTGCTGTTCAACGGCCTCGGCACCGACGAGGACGCCGCGAGGGCCGACCTCGCCGCGTCCGTCCGCGTGCTGAAGCAGGCCGCCGAGGAGGGCCGCGCCGAGCCGACCGAGGCACTGGACGAGGAGCTGGCGTTCCTGCTCACCGGCGCGGAGTCGCGCTACGGCAGCGGCCAGACCGCGATCGTCTGCGGGGACGCCGCCGCGCCCCGCGATCCCGAGGTGTACTGGCGCGACGTCCAGCGGCACCGGAAGGACTCCCCGTCCTTCGCGGGCGTCGCCTACGGGATCAACCCCTGCGCGTTCTGGCCGGTGCGACCGCGCGAGCCGCTCACCCCCGTCGGCGGGCACGTGCCCGCGCTGATGGTCGCCGCGACCGGCGACACCCGCACCGACTACGCCTCCAGCCAGGGACTCCACCGGCTGCTCCGCGGCTCCCGCATGATCACGCTCCGGGACGCGTACGTGCACGCGCCCTACCAGCGCGGATACCCGAACGACTGCGTGAACGACGCGGCCAACGGCTACCTGCTCACCGGCCGGCTCCCCGAGACCGACGTCACCTGCGCCCCGCAGGGCTGACCGAAGACGTGAAGGGGCGCCCCGGCCCGGGCGCCCCTTCACCACGGTCGCGTCAGTTGAGCTGGGTGCCGGTGACGGGCGCGCCGACCGCGCTGCCCTTCAGCCACTCGTCCCACGTCTTGGCCCACGGCGTGGGGCCGTTGCCGAACTGGAGTTTGCGCGTCGTCCCGGTGACCTTGATGATGTCGCCGCGGTTGGTGAAGTCGTAGAACCACTTCGCGTCCGAGGGCGAGGCGTTCACGCAGCCGTGGCTGACGTTGTCGTTGCCCTGCGAGTCGGTCGACCACGGCGCGGAGTGCACGAACGTCCCGCTGTAGGTCATCCGGACGTTCCACTTCGTCGGGATGCGGTACTCGCCCGGGTCGCCGGTGGTGGCCGAGTCCATGACGATGTTGGCGGCCTTCTCCTGCGCGATCATCGTCCCGCTGTAGCTGTCGTGGCCGGGCTTGCCGAGGCTGACCTTCATCGTCCGCACGGTGGCGTCGCCGTTGGTCACGGTCGCGCGGTGCTTCTTGGCGTCGATGGTGGTGACGTGCTTCGGGCCGACGGTGAAGTTCAGCGTCCGGTCCTTCATGCCGTACATGCCCTCGCCCGCCTTCAGCCCCGCGAGGCGCGCGACGACCTGGACCTTCTCGCCGGACGGCCAGTACTCCCGGGGCCGGAAGTCGACCTCCTTGTCGCTGATCCAGTACCAGGCGCCCTCGACCGGCTTCGACATGCGCACCTCCAGGGCGCGCTCGACCGCGACCTTGCCCGCCTTGGTGCTCACCGGCCGCGACAGCAGCAGCTGGACCGGCATCCCGACGCCGACCGTCTCGCCCTCCAGCGGCGACATGCCGCTCTCCAGCTTCCTGGCCGGCGTCAGCGTCGTGAACGTGGACGTCGCGGTGACGGGCTTCCCGCCGTCGCCGCTGCCCTGCGCGGTCACCGTGTACGTCGTGGACGGCCGCAGGTTCCGCGCGCTCTGCCAGGACTTCCCGTCGGCCGCGAGCTTGCCCTCGGCCTTCTGGTTCTTGCCGTAGGTCAGGGTGACGGACGTCAGCTTGCCGCCGTCGGCCTTGACGGTGACGGGCTGGTCGGGCGCGACGCCCTTGGTGCCGGTCGCGGGCGCGATCGCCAGCTTGGCCGGGGCGTCGCCCTTGCCGCCTCCGCCGCTGTCCCCGTCCTTGCCGCCGCCTCCGGACGAGCATCCGGCGATCGTGACGGCCACCGCCGCGACGATCGCCGCGCTCGCCGTGCGTGCCCTTCCCGGCCGACCCATGCGCACCTCCGGCTCCCCTCGCCACTCGACGCGGATAGTACTGCCGTCAGGGTATGCGCGGTTTGAAGGAAGTCATGCGGATGTTCGGAACCCGGCCGGTCACGTCCGGCCGCGCGGCGCGTCTCGCCTGGACACGCGCCGCGCGGTACGGGCGCGTCAGCTCCCGGCGGGCCGGCCGGCGCCCGGGGGCAGCTCGGCGGCGGCGGCCCGGTCCAGCAGGACGAGGGTCCGCTCCCGGCCCCGCGCGCCCGACGCCGGGACGTGCGCCGGGTCCGGCTCGGCGAGCGCCCGGCCGATCGCCTTGGCCTTCCCCTCCCCGGCCGCGAGCAGCCACACCTCGCGCGCCGCGCGCAGCGACGGGAAGGTCAGCGTGATCCGGGTCGGCGGCGGCTTGGGGGAGTCCCGCACCGGGGCCACGGGGCGCTCGTCGCGCAGCGCCGGGTACTCGGGGAACAGCGACGCCACGTGCGCGTCCGGCCCGACGCCCAGCATCAGCACGTCGAACACCGGCACCGGCACGCCGGAGCCGCCCGCGGCCGTGCGCAGCTCGGCGGCGTACCGCTCGGCCGCGGCGTCCGGGTCGTCGCCGTCGGGCCCGTCGGACGCCGGCATCGGATGCACCCGGGCCGGGTCGAGGCCGACGTGGTCGAGCAGCGCCTCGCGGGCCCCGGTCTCGTTGCGCTCCGGGTCGCCCGCCGGGAGGAACCGCTCGTCCCCCCACCAGAGGTCCACGGCGCCCCAGTCGACCGCGTCGCGGGCGGGCGCGGCGGCGACCGCGGCGAGGACCGCTGTGCCGACGCCGCCGCCGGTGAGCACGACCGACGCCGAGCCCCGCGCGGCCTGCGCGTCCGCGATCGCGGTGACGAGCCGCGCCGCGGCCGCGTGCGCGAGCAGGTCCTGGTCGCGGTGGACCAGGACCTCCGGGGTGCTCACGCGTCCTCCGGCTTGGACCGCCGCGACGGCTTCTTCTCCGAGGGCTTGCGCCCCGTCGCCTTGCCCCCGCCCTGCGCGGAGGACGACTTGCCCGAGGCCGCGGGGCGGCCCGCCTTCTCGGCCGCCTCCGCCGCGGGCCCGGTCGTCGCCGCGTCCGCGGTGGCCGACACCGGCTCGTTCGCCAGGCCCTCGTCGGACGTGCCGCCCGCGAGGTCCTTGGCGAAGCGGGCCGCGGCGTCCTGGTAGACCTCGTCGGGGTCCAGGCGGCGCAGCTCCTCGGCCAGCAGCTCGGACATCGGGCGGCGCACCAGCGCCACCTGCCGGTCGGGCTGCCCCGGCCGGCACAGCGTCGCGACCCGCCCGTCGGGCCGGTGGACGACGATGTCGCCGCCCGTCGTGGTCAGCCGGACGCCGGTGATGCCCGGCCCCTCGGACACGCTCCGGTCCACGGCCACGCCGAGCCGGATCGACAGCCACGCCGCGAGCAGCTCCGCGCTCGGGCTGTCCGGCTCGGCGGTGACCTCGCCGGCCGTGATCTCGTCGTGGTCCTGGTCGAGGGCGGCGGCCAGCAGCGACCGCCACGACGTCAGCCGCGTCCACGTGAAGTCGGTGTCGCCGGGCCGGTACCCCTCCGCGAGCTGCGCGAGCGTGCCGAGCCGGTCGCGGGCCGCGTAGGCGTCGGTGACGCGGCGCTGCGCGAGCCGGCCGAGCGGGTCCTTGGCGGGCTGCTTCGGCACCTTGCCGCCCGGCCACCACGTCACCACGGGGGTGTCGGGCATCAGCAGCGGCACGACGACCGAGTCGGCGTGCTCGGCGAGCGGCCCGTACATGCGCAGCAGCACCGTCTCGCCGGGGCCGGTCTCGCCCATGCGGATCTCCGCGTCCAGCCGCGAGGAGCCGCCCCGCGGGTCGCGGGAGATCACGGTCAGCACCCGGCAGGGGTGCTCGCGGGCCGCCTCGGTCGCCGCGCGGACGGCGTCGTACTGCGCCGACTCGTCCGTCACGATGATCAGGGTGAGGACCATGCCGACGGCGGGGCCGCCCATCAGGTGCCGGGCCTGCGTCAGCGCTTCCTGGATCCGGCGGGTCGTGGTGCCGGTGAGGTCGATGTTCATCAGAGCCGCCTCCAAGTGCGACCGTCGCGCGCCATGAGCTCGTCGGCGCTCTCGGGCCCGTAGCCGCCGGACGGGTACTGCTCCATGTCGCCCTGGCTCGCCCAGTACTCGGTGATCGGGTCGAGGATCTTCCAGGAGAGCTCGACCTCCTCTTGGCGCGGGAACAGCGGCGGATCGCCGATCAGCACGTCCAGCAGCAGCCGCTCGTAGGCCTCGGGGGAGGACTCGGTGAACGACTCGCCGTAGGCGAAGTCCATGTTGACGTCGCGGATCTCCATCGAGGTGCCGGGCACCTTCGAGCCGAACCGGACCGTGATGCCCTCGTCCGGCTGCACCCGCATCACCAGCGCGTTCTGCCCGAGCTCCTCGGTGTCGGTGTGGGAGAACGGCAGGTGCGGCGCCCGGTCGAACACCATCGCCACCTCCGTCACCCGGCGGCTGAGCCGCTTGCCGGTGCGCAGGTAGAACGGCACGCCCGCCCACCGGCGGTTGTCGATCTCCAGCTTGATCGCCGCGTAGGTCTCGGTCCGGGAGCCGGCCGGGATGCCGTCCTCCTCCAGGTAGCCCTGGACGCTCACGCCGCCCTGCCACCCGGCGGCGTACTGGCCGCGGGCCGTGGCGAGCGACAGGTCGCTGGCCACCCGCACGGACGACAGGATCTTGGCCTTCTCCTCGCGGACGGCCTCGGCGCTGAACGACGTCGGCTCCTCCATCGACGTCAGCGCGAGCAGCTGGAGCAGGTGGTTCTGGATGACGTCGCGGGCGGCGCCGATGCCGTCGTAGTAGCCGGCGCGGCCGCCGATGCCGATGTCCTCGGCCATCGTGATCTGCACGTGGTCGACGTACGAGCGGTTCCAGATCGGCTCGTACATCGTGTTCGCGAACCGCAGCGCCAGGATGTTCTGCACCGTCTCCTTGCCGAGGTAGTGGTCGATCCGGAAGATCGACTCCTCGGGGAAGACCCGGTGGACGGTGTCGTTCAGCTCCTTGGCGCTCTTCAGGTCGTGCCCGAACGGCTTCTCGATGACGACCCGCCGCCACTGGCGCTCCTTGCGCTCGGCGAGGCCGCTGCGCTGGAGCTGCTCCACGACCTGCGGGAAGAACTTCGGCGGCACCGACAGGTAGAACGCGTAGTTCCCGCCCGTCCCGCGGCTCTCGTCCAGCTCCTTGACCGCCATGGCGAGCGCGTCGAACGCGCCGGGGTCGCCGAACTCGCCGGGGACGAAGTGCATGCCCTCCGACAGGTGCGTCCAGACGTCCTCGCGGAAGGGCGTCCGCGCGTGCGCCTTCACCGACTCGTAGGCGATCTGCCGGAAGTCCTCGTTCTCCCAGTCCCGGCGCGCGAACCCGACGAGCGAGAAGCCCGGCGGGAGCAGGCCCCGGTTCGACAGGTCGTAGATGGCGGGGAGCAGCTTCTTGCGGGACAGGTCCCCGGTGACCCCGAACAGCACGAGCACGCATGGCCCGGCCACCCGCGGCAGGCGCTTGTCCCGCGGGTCCCGGAGCGGATTGGCTGTGTTGGTCACGTGGCGGCCCCCTCTACTCGCACTTCGCCTTCTCGCTCTCTGCAGTGGACCGTTCCTGCCCACTGATCCGGCCTCGTATCACGGCTCGGCCCTCGTCGCCGGGCCGTCCCGCTCGCACTGAGCATCCTGCTATGACCACGCATCCTGTGTTGACCCCGTGTCCCATGACAACGCGGAAGTAGGTGTCGCCGCCGCCGGAGAGCTCATGCCCCTCCTCGGGCGGAGTCCAGCAGCCGGGCGAGTCCCGCCCAGCGGTTCTGCAGGTGGAGCCTGACCACCGGGCGGCCCGCCCCCGCCGCCGCCCGCACGTCGCCGAGGGCCCGCGCGAGCTGGAGCGCGCCCAGCCGGTGGCGCCGGTCCGGGACCGGCACGTCGCGGACGACGTTACCGGTCACCACCAGGTATACGCCGTTCTCCCGGAGATCATTCCCGAACGCCGGGTAACGGGAACCCCAACTGACCGTTACGGGGCGAGCGCAGCGCGCGGCGAGCAGCGCCGCCAGCCTGCGGACCTGCGGTCCCTGGCCGCGTGCCTCGTCCGGATCGAGGTGCGCGACGATCGCGAGGTGCCCGTCCGCGCCCGCGGACGCCGCGAGCGCGTCCAGAAGCGGCCCCAGCCCGGCGGGCGCGGTCCCGGGCGGCGCCATGGCCCCGGTCGCGCTCCGGGAACCGGTCGCGGCCTCGGCGAGCGCCCGGTCGGCGGTGCGCACCTCGACGGCGCGGCCCGGCTCCCCGTCCACCAGCAGCGGCTCCCCGTCGCCGCCCGGGGCCGGGGGACTCCCGCGATCGGGGTCGGCGAGCGGGTCGGCGCCCAGCAGGTAGGCGGCCACGGCCGCGGCGTACTCCCACACGACGAGCTGCGCGGCGAGCGGCCCCGAGACGGTGGCGTCGTCCTGCCGCGGGCGCCCGTCCAGCGTCACGAGGAACAGGTCGTCGGACGGCACGACGGGCAGGCCGCCGCCCTGCACGATCGGCAGCAGGCGCCCCCGCACGGACTCGCGGAGCAGCGCGGCGACCCAGCCGGCGAGGCCGGGGAGCGCGGCGGGGTAGCCGCCCAGCACGACCGTCCGCCGCCCGGCCCGGACCGCGCCGCCGAGGATGGCGCCGAGCACGAGGCCGGGATTGTTCTCGGGACGGGTCAGCGAGGGCAGCACCGCGGCGGCCTCGTCCAGCAGCGATGCCACGTCCACCCCGGCGAGGGCGGCCGGGACCAGCGCGTAGGGGGACAGGGCCCCGAACGCGGTCGGCGCGGG
>NZ_CAACUY010000282.1 GCF_900659615.1 Actinomadura fibrosa
CCTGGCCGCGCAGTGCGCCGCCGCCGCGCGGGCCCGCGCCGCGGCGGGCGCCGAGCCGGAGATCACCGCGGCGGACCTGCCGCAGCGCCTCATCCCCGGCCGCCGCACCGAGACCGACCCGCTCACCGAGCTCGCCGCCTGCGTCGGCATCGAGCCGGTGAAACGCGAGATCGACGCGCTCGTCGCCGAGGCCAAGGCCGCCCGCCTGCGCCGCGAGGCGGGCATGGCCGTCGCCGCGCGTCCCCGGCACCTCGTGTTCACCGGCAACCCCGGCACCGGCAAGAGCCTCGTCGCACGGATCCTCGGCCGCATCTACGCCGACCTTGGCGTCCTGTCGTCCGGCCACATGGTCGAGGTGGACCGCGCCGACCTGCTCGGCGAGTACGCCAGCGAGAGCGTCCTGCGCGTCCGCCGCGCGGTCGAGCAGGCGCTCGGCGGCGTCCTCGTCGTCCGCGACGCGCACGTCTTCGGCGCGGCCTCCACCGAGGCCGCCCGCGGCCGGGAGGTGCTGGACGTGCTGCTCACCGCCGTCCAGGCGCACCCCGACGACCTCGTCGTCGTCCTCACCGGCCCCGAGGCCGAGCTGAACGGGCTGCTGAAGTCGCACGCCGACCTCGCCGCGTCCTTCCCCCGCACCGTCCGCTTCCCCGACCTCACCGAGGACGAGCTGGTCGAGGTGTTCGCGGGCAAGGCCGCCGACGCCGGCTTCGCGCTCGCGCCCGGCGTCCTCGACAAGGTCCGCGGCCTCGTCCAGTCCGCCGCCCGCGACCGCGGCTTCGGCAACGCCCGCATCATGATCAACCTGCTGGACCGGGCCGTCGCCCTCCAGGGCCGCCGCGTCCTCGCCGACGGCATCGTCGACGAGACCGAGTCGCTCGACGTGATCCTGCTGGAGGACGTCCCGGACACCCTCGCCCGCGGCCGCGACGAGATCCCCGGCGACCCGCTCGCCGACGTCGACCGCCTCATCGGCCTGGAGACGATCAAGCGGGAGGTCGCCTCCCTCGTCGCCGAGGCCCGCGCCGAGCAGATCCGCCGCGACGTCGCCGGCGGCCCGCCCGCCTCCCCGACGCGGCACATGGTGTTCATGGGCAACCCCGGCACCGCCAAGACCACGATCGCCCGCCTCATCGCCGCCGTCTACGCCCAGCTCGGCCTCCTGTCGTCCGGCCACCTCGTCGAGGTCACCCGCGCCGACCTCGTCGCCGAGTTCATCGGCCAGACCGCCCCCCGGGTGCGCGGCGCGGTCGAGCGCGCCCTCGGCGGCGTCCTGTTCGTGGACGAGGCGTACGCGCTGTCGCAGTCGAGCGGCGACCAGCGCGACTTCGGCCACGAGGCCGTCGCCGAACTGCTGCGCCTCATGGAGGAGCACCGCGGCGACCTCGTCGTCATCGTCGCCGGCTACGACGCCGAGATGGAGCGGTTCCTGAAGTTCAACCCCGGCCTCGAATCCCGCTTCCCGAAGGTCCTGCGCTTCCCCGACTACTCCGACGACGAACTCGTCACGATCTTCGAGTACATGGCCACGGAGGCGGGCTTCGCCCTGGCCCCCGGCGTCCTGGACGCGCTGCGCGGCCTCGTCTCCGCGCAGCCGCGCGGAGCGTCCTTCGGCAACGCCCGCCTCGTCCGCAACCTCCTGGAAGCCGCGATCTCCCGCCAGGCCAGCCGCATCACCGCCGCCCACGACGAGCGCCCCGGCGAGATCGAGGCCACCGAGGTACGCCTCCTCCGCCCCGAAGACCTCCCCGAGACCCCACCCCGAGACGAACCCGAACGCTACGGCCCATACATCTAAAAAACCGGCCCCTGTCGTCCTTTCTGTGAAGCGGTCGTAGGCGTGGCAGACCGTTATGGGAAGGTGGCGGTGAAAGGCGCCCCGGTGCTTTTCGGGCAGGGGTCTATTTCTGCGGCGGTCGAGCGGCAGGTGTTATTGGCGGAATCGGGTGAATGAGGCGCGATCTTCGCGGGTCCGCACGGCGATGCCGCCCGGTCTGGCGCTTAGTGGCATGGGGAGCAGCAGGTCAGCGGCCAGTAATTGCCAGGCGGCAAGGGAACGACTTTGAAGATCATGCGCCGCGATCAGTATTCCGTAAAGAGCTTTCTCGGTGGCGTCGCCCACGATGGGTGAGTTCCGGGGTGTGTTGAGATTGGGTGGCGGTGACAAGGAGGCGAACGGGGCTTGAGGGCTGCTGGTCAAGGTGAGAATCTCAACCGATTGGCGGCTTGCTGTCGAGTCGATGAGGCGTCGACGCGGTCTGGCGTGATCTGCGTTTGATCGTCAGGCTGCTTCTCGGGGGTTGGGAGGGGTGGCGCCGTAGGCGGCGGCTTGGAGGTTGTAGAGCTCGGCGTACAGGCCCTTCTGGGCTATCAGGGTGTCGTGGTCGCCTTGCTCGGTCACGCGGCCGTGCTCCAGGACGTAGATCCGGTCGGCGAAGCGGACGCTGGCCAGGCGGTGGGTGATCAGCAGGACGGTCCGGCCGTCGGCGTGGGTGCGGATCCGCTCGAACAGCAGGTGCTCGGCCCGGGCGTCCAGGGCGGCGGTCGGCTCGTCGCAGATCAGCAGCGGGGCGTTGCGGTAGAAGCCGCGGGCCACGGCGAGCCGCTGCCATTGGCCGCCCGACAGCTCCGCACCGCCTTCGAAGCGGCGGTCCAGGAGCGTGTCGTAGCCGCGGGCGAGTCCCGCGACGACCTCGTCCGCGCCCGCGGCGCGTGCGGCGGCGAGCACCGCCGGGTCCTCGTCGGTGTCGGGGTGTTTCTCGGCGCGTCCCATGGTGATGTTCTGCCGGGCGGTCATCGGCCAGTGCGTGTACTCCTGGGCGATGACGGCGACGCGTTTCCAGGCGTCCTCCGGGGGGACGTCGGTCAGCGACACGTCGTCCCACAGGACGGAGCCGGCGTCCGGGTCGTAGAGGCCGGCCATCACCCGCGCCAGGGTCGTCTTGCCCGACCCGTTCTCACCTACCAGCGCTACCACCTCTCCCTTGTTCACCTCCAGTGAGATGCCGCGTAGGGAGGGGGACTCTGAGCCCGGGTAGGTGAACGTGACGTCCTGGACCTGGATGCGGGCGAAGTCGTCCGGGAGGGGGCGGCGCTTCGCGCGCTCTGCCTCCAGCAGGCGGGCGCGGGCCGGGATCCGGGCTTCGGCGGCGTCGCAGAAGGTGAGGTAGTCGCCGAAGTACAGGCCCTCCTCGTAGCACTGGTTCACCGCGAAGACCAGGTTGACGAGCGACTGCTGCCCCGTCCTGATGGCGAGGACGGCCGTGCCCGCCACCGCCAGCGGCACGGCGCCGCGCCACAGCATCAGGCCCAGCGCGATGTAGACGAGCGCGGTCGCGAGGCCCTTCAGGACGTCGCCGGTCACCCGGGCGACGGTCTGGCGGCGCGCCAGGTCGAGCTGGACGGCGCGCTGGTAGGCGGCGAACCGGTCGTACTCGTGCAGCAGGAAGGGACGCATCGTGAACGAGCGGATTTCGGCGGCGTGCCTCCGCTCGCTCATCAGGTCGGACAGGATCCACTTGCGGCGCACCACGCCGACCAGGGTGAGCAGGGTGAAGTACTGCAAGCGGGCGCTGCGGACGGACGCCCAGCCTTCCGGCACCGCCGTGAGGAGCAGCAGCGGCAGCAGCAGGGGGTGCAGCACGCCGAGGGTCAGGGCGGCCGCGACCATGCCCACGGTGCCGGTGAGGACGTCCACCGCGTGCTGGACGACCCGGGGCGCCGCCATCATGCCCCGGCTCTGGGCGCGCTGGAGATCGTCCAGGAAGTCGGAGTCGTCGAGCGCGGTGAGGTGCACCGCTGTCGTCGCCTCGAACAGCCGGAGCTCCACCAGCCGCTCGACCTGGGGCTCCAGCCGCGCCTGCGCCCAGCCCGCGACCGCCTGGAGCCCGGCCCGCAGCGCCACCGCCCCGGCGACCAGCACCAGGGAGGGCAGCGCGTCGCGGACCCGCGCGGGCGTCGGCCCGCCGCTCAGCAGCGCGGTCAGGACGCCGGTCGTGGCCAGCAGGCCGAAGGCGGTGAAGACCCCGGCGAGCAGGTTCAGGCCGATCGTGACGGCGGTGTCGGTCCGGTTCGCCCGCCAGGCCAGCCCCGCCGCCTGCATGATCACCGACGGTAGCCGCCGCGCCATGGTCCGCATGCCGGTCTCGGCGAGCTCCCCGGCCCGGGCGTGCCAGCGGTGCGCCGACAGCTCCGGCAGGTCCTCCCCGGCGGCCGTCGCGTCCCTCTTACGTCCCCTTCCACCTCGCTTTTCTCTTATGTCACCCTGCTCTCGCGTCTTCCTTCGCCCCGGGATGAATCTCCCGAAAAAACGCAGCCGAGCACTCATCCGCCGCCCTTCGCCGTACGTACCACCCAAGGGCAGTGTGCTCCCGAAGGAGGACGGTGTCCGCCTCACATGTCACATAGCGTGGTGATTCGAAGCAGAGGACAATCATGCGCCGGATGGACGCGCCCGGCCCTCCGAGTTGTCTAAGGTCTACGGCATGACCGACGGCTGGCCCGAGGGCTGGACACGCAAGGAGGGGAACCGCGTGGCGCGCAGCAGGCACGACTCCGTCCCGGCGGAGCACCCGCACGCCTACGAGCGGGACCCGTACGGCGACCCCTACGCCGGTGACCAGCTCGGCGGCGGCCGGATCTACCCCGAGCCCCAGCGCCGCCGGCGCCGCCGCTGGCCCCGGGTGCTCGGCGCCGTGTTCGTCGTCCTCGTCCTGCTGGTCGTGGGCGGCTACTTCTACCTCGACTCGCGGCTGAAGCGCGAGTCCGTCCTCGTGGACTACGCGGGACGGGTCGCCGACACGCCCGGCACCAACTGGCTCGTCGTCGGGTCCGACAGCCGGGAGGGCCTGTCCAAGGCCGACCAGCGGCGGCTCAGGACGGGCTTCGCCGCCGGGCGGCGCACCGACTCGATGATGCTGTTGCACTACGGCTCCGGCGGCACGTCCCTCATCAGCCTCCCGCGCGACTCCTACGTCCCGATCCCCGGGCGCGGCTCGAACAAGCTCAACGCGGCGTTCGCCTTCGGCGGGCCCAAGCTGCTCGTCCAGACGGTGGAGAAGGCCACCGGCGTGCATATCGACCACTACGCCGAGATCGGCTTCGGCGGCTTCGTGGGCGTGGTGGACGCGGTCGGCGGCGTGAACATCTGCGTCAAGGAGAAGATCAACGACCCGAAGGCGGGGCTGAACGTCCAGCCCGGCTGCCAGAACCTCAACGGCGGCCAGGCCCTCGGCTACGTGCGGACCCGCGCGTTCGCCCGCGCCGACCTGGAGCGCGTGGAGCACCAGCGGCAGTTCTTCGGCGCGCTGATGAGCAAGGCGACCTCCCCGGGCACGATGCTCAACCCGTTCCGCGCCGTCCCGCTGGCGCTCAACTCGACCAGCAACTTCCTCGTGGACGACGGCGACCACCTCTACGACCTCGTCCGGATGATGTGGGCGATGAAGGGCGTGAGCGGCGGCGACGGCGTGACCACCACCGTCCCGATCGGCGGGGGCGGCAGCGCCGCGGGCGTCGGCTCCTACATCACCTGGGACCGGACGCGGTCGGCCACGCTGTTCGACGCCCTCAAGAACGACCGGAAGATCCCGTCGAGCGTCGTCACCAAGTAGAGCCCGCGCCGGATGCCGCCCGTCCGGTGCGGCGGGCGGAAGGGCCGGGTGGGCGTAAGGGCCGGGCGGGCGGAGGGGCCGGGGACGCGCACCGGGCCCCGTCGCGCTTGGCTAGAGTCGGGGCATGTCCGACGCCGCGCCTGACGCCACCGCCGACGCCACGCCCACCGCCGCCGAACTGGACCGGCTCTCGTCCGAGGAGCTCCACGAGCGCGCTCTCAGCCTCGCCAAGGAGCGCCGGGACGTCGGCTTCCTCTGGGAGCTGCTGCGCGCGATCCCGGCCGCCGCGGCGTCCCTCGGGGAGACCGACCGCGCCAAGTTCGACCTCCTGCACGGGCTGTCGCTGCTGGAGGAGTTCGCGCACGCGGGCGAGGGCGAGCTCGGCGACGCGCTGCGTCCGATGTACATCGGGTACCTGACGGAGCACGCCGAGGGAAGCTGACCCTGTCCCCCAAGGGGAGCTGACCCTCTCTTTACCTCCCGTTGATCTCCCTCTGGACGGCTCGGGGAATCACTCACCGTGAGCATCTGACCGCAGAGGGTGGTTGCAATGAACAAGAAGCATCTGAAGATGGCCAGTCTCGCCTTCGTGGCGTGGTACGTCATCAGCAGACCGGAGGGGGCCGCTGGTCTGGTCAACAACGCCCTGAGCGGACTCGGGACCGCGGCGGAGTCGTTGTCGCAGTTCATGGGCGCGATCCCGAACTGACTGCGCGCATCGATGCCCCGTGCCCGAGCGGCGCGGGGCTCTTTCACGCCCGGGGGACCAAGCGGTTGCCCCGCCGTGACAGTAAAATCCCGCTTTGCGGGCTGACGCGGCTGGGCACAATTGGATCGGGTCAATGTGTCGCTGCGCTACTACAGGGACGGCGTTACGGATGAAGAAGAACCTCCGCTATGTGGCGATCGCCTTCGTCATCTTCTACTTGCTGAGCTCGCCGCAGGACGCGGCAGGGGTGGTGAACAACGCCTTCAGCCAGCTCGGCACGGCGGGCAACCAGCTCGCCTCGTTCGTGAACGCGTTGGGCAAGTAGGGCCGCCGCCGGCGCCCTCCCCGGGCCGCCGGCGGGCGGACGCGCCGGAGGAGGCCGGCGGCGATCTCCTAAGATCGGCCGCATGTCTGTCTTCGACGTGGAAATCGACGGTCTGCAGGGTGGCCCTGCGGACCTCGGACAGTACCGGGGCAAGGCCGTGCTCGTCGTCAACGTCGCCTCACGATGCGGCCTGACCCCCCAGTACTCCGGCCTGGAGCGGTTGCAGGAGCGGTTCGCCGAGCGCGGGTTCACCGTCCTCGGCGTCCCGTGCAACCAGTTCATGGGTCAGGAGCCGGGAACCCCCGACGAGATCGCCGAGTTCTGCTCGGCGACCTACGGGGTCACCTTCCCCCTCACCGAGAAGGTCGAGGTGAACGGCGACGGCCGGCACCCGCTGTACCGGGAGCTGGTCGGCACGCCCGACGCCGAGGGACACACCGGTGACATCCGGTGGAACTTCGAGAAGTTCCTCATCGGCCCGGACGGGGCGGTCGCGGCGCGCTTCGCGCCCCAGACCGAACCCGAGTCGGCGGAGGTCGTCTCCGCCATCGAGAAGAACCTGCCCGCGTAGCCGGACGCGTCCTTCGCGCGCCCGCCCGGCGCGGAGGACGCGCCCCGTCCGCCGGTTGCCGCTATTCGATCTCTTGTCTACTTTGTGGGGATCGCGACGACGTGGAGGGGGACGCCATGGGCGCCTGGACGGCGGACGACATCCCGGACCTGACGGGACGGCGCGCGATCGTCACCGGGGCCAACAGCGGCATCGGCTACCACACCGCGCTGCAGCTCGCCCGGCACGGCGCGTCCGTCGTGCTGGCGTGCCGCAGCGCCGAGCGGGGCCAGGCCGCCTTCGACCGGATGCGCGCCGCCGTCCCGGACGGCGACCTCGCGCTCGGCTCCCTCGACCTCGCCGACCTGGCGTCGGTGCGGGAGTTCGCGTCCCGCCACGCCGAACGCCCCCTCGACCTGCTGGTGAACAACGCCGGCGTCATGGCGCTCCCGCACCGCACCACGGCCGACGGCTTCGAGATGCAGTTCGGCACCAACCACCTCGGCCACTTCGCGCTCACCGGCCTGCTGCTGCCCGCCCTGCGCGCCGCGACGTCCCCCCGCGTGGTGACGGTGACGTCCGGCTTCGCCTGGGCCGGGCGCCTCCGCTTCGACGACCTGCAAGGCGAGCGCCGCTACGGCAAGTGGACCGCCTACGGCCAGTCCAAGCTCGCGAACCTGCTGTTCACCCGCGAGCTCGCCCGCCGCTTCCCGGACGTGACGAGCGTCGCGGCCCACCCGGGCTTCGCCGCGACCAACCTCCAGCAGGCGGGCCCGCGGATGGAGGGCAACTCCCTGATGGAACGCCTCAGCGGCCTCGGCAACGCGGTCATGGCCCAGTCCGCCGCGTCCGGCGCCCTCCCGACCCTCTACGCCGCGACGGCCCCGGACGTCGAGCCGGGCGCCTGCTACGGCCCCCGCCTCCTCCAGTTCCGCGGCGCGCCCACCAAGGTCATCACCCCGCCGCACGCCGACCGCCCCGCCGACGGCAAGCGCCTCTGGCAGATCTCCGAAACCCTGACCAACACCCCCTACACGGCCGCGGGGGTTACGGGGGGAGGGTGATGTCCCAGTCGAGGGTGGCGGGGAGGGAGCCCTCCATCATGAGCAGCCAGCGCTTGACCTCGACGCCCGAGCCGCCGCTGTAGCCGCCGAGGCCGTTCGCCGCGACGACGCGGTGGCACGGGACGATCAGCGGGATCGGGTTCGAGCCCATCACCTGGCCGATGACCTGGGCGTGCACGCCGGTGCCGCTGCGTTCGCCGAGCTCGCCGTAGGTGAGGACGCGGCCGTACGGGACGGTCTCGTACAGCGTCGTCAGGACCTGGCGCTGGACGTCGGAGACGAGCCGCCAGTCGATCGGCAGCTCGAAGGTCTTGAGGTCGCCCGCGAAGTAGTCGCGCAGGGCGGCCAGGGCCGGGGCCGTCCGGGCGGGGGCGTCCACGACGGGGAGCCGTGCCGCCTTCACCACGCGGGCGCGCGCGGCGGGGGTGTCGGAGAAGCTCAGCGAGACGACCCCCGTCTCGGTCTCGCCGACGAGCAGGCGCCCGAGCACGGTGTCGACCGTGCCGAACGCGAGGGTCTCGGACATCGTTCAGCGCTCCCTTCCCGGCGGGCCCGCTCAGCCTCTCACGCGGGTCCGTCATTCTTCTCAACACCGGCGGACGCCCTCAGGTTGCGGTCGTGAGGACGCGGTGGAGGCGGCCGGCCTCCAGGACGAGGCGGCTCGTCCTGCGGCGGGCCGCGACGGCGGCGAGGGCGGGGATGGCGGCGCGGGCACGGGACGCTTCGGCGGTGCGGGTGCCGGCGGCGAGGAGGTCGTGCAGGCCGAACGGGGGACTGTCGCCGGGGCCGGGCAGGACGTGCGGCAGGGCGGCGGCGATGACCGTCCAGACGTCGGCGTTCGCTCCAGCGTTCGCGGCATTGTTGAGGGACGCCGCGAACCGGCCGAGCGCCAGTCGCCTGAGCGCGGTGAGCCGTCCGGCGGTGTCGCCGAGTGCGTCGGCGGGCAGGTGGCCGCGCGCGCTGAAGGTGAGGAACGCGTTGACGGCGGTGGCGCGCTCGTCCGTGTCCGGGTCCGCCAGGGCGTGGGCGAGCAGGACGGCCGTCGCGGTGCCGGGCGGGCCGTCCGCCTCAGCGAGGGCGAGGACGAACGCCGCCCTGCCCCAGGTCGGGCTGAAGGTGCCCGTGGCGTAAGGCACGATGTGGGCTGCGACGACCTCGCGGTGGGACGGCAGCGTGGCCACCCACCGGGTGGCGTCCTCATGGAAGTAGGCCGCCTGCGACAGAGGGTCCGCGCCGGTGCACAGCCGCACGATGTCGGACGGGACGTCGTCGCCAAGGCGCACAGAGGTCCGGACGGCCTGGCCGGGCTCGTCGACGATCTCGCACTCGACGCCGGGGTCGGGGAGCCCACCGCGTGCGAGCCAGGACGCGACCGTCCGCCCGGCCTTGGACGGCAGGCGGCTCGCGCGGTCCACGGCGGCGGGGTTGATCTCGCGGGGAACGCGCAGCAGCGCCTGGACGAGGTCCGCGCGTCCCGGCTTGGCGCCCAGCTCCTCGTACCGTTCGAGCCGTCCGACCAGTGCCGCGGGATCGACATGGCCCGCCGCCGAGGTCGGTGCCGCGAGCAGCACGGGCACCTTGCCGAGGAGGAAGGCGATCTCGGCGTTCCGCCATCGCAGGAACCTGGGGATCGGCGGTTCCTCCGGGAGCCCGGCCGCCCACGGACGGGCGCTCCGGCGCAGGGCCAGCCTGTGCCGAAGCCGCCGGTTCTCGCGAAGCAGGCTCTGCACCGCGGGGTTCACACCGGTGATGTCGTGGTGCGGCCGGATGTTCGCGTGCAACCACGGCGCGGTGGCGGCGGCGACGCGTCCGAGCGCCTCGGCGGTGGCGTCCGGTTCGCGGTGGGCGAGCTCCACCAGCGCGGCGAGGAAGCGCTCGGTGTCGGCCGGCGTCCCGTCCCGTTCGAGGAAGGCCCCCGCCAGCGCGGCGGGCGACTCGATCGGCGGGGGCGCCGGCCTCGGCCGGTACGGCGGCGGCCACTCGGGCGCGGCCGGGGCG
>NZ_CAACUY010000283.1 GCF_900659615.1 Actinomadura fibrosa
CTGGCCGTCCACCACCGCCCGGACCTCGCCGGGCAGCGACGCGGTGCCCCGCTCGACCATGTCGAGGATGCGCTGCGCCTCGCCGGTGCTCCCCGCGGCGGCGAGCGCGCGGGCCTGCCTGGCCCGGGCCGCCGCGCCGGACGCCAGGTCGCCCCGCGCCTCCAGGGCCTCCGCGGCGCTCCCGAACGCGGCCGCGGCCTCCCCGGGCCGGCCCTGCCGCTCGTACTTCCTGGCCCGGTCGAGCGTGGCCCCGGTGTCGAACGTCATGATCCCTCCGGGGGCCACCGTACCGTTCGGGGCGGTTCCTCCGGCTCAGTCCGCGGGAATCGCCCGGACCTCCACGCGCGTGTCGTGGAAGACCGGCCCGCCGCCGAGGTCGGTGTCCCGCTCGTCCACGACGGCGTTGGCGTTGGCGCCGCCCGCGAACTTCGCCCAGTGCCCCTTGGTGGTCGCCGCCACGCCCGGCCGGACCCGGTCGGTGACGTCGAGGACGGCCTCGAACGCGCCGCGGTCGTTGCCCACCCGGACGCGCTGCCCGGCCGCCAGCCCCCGGGCCGCCGCGTCGTCCGGGTGCAGCCGCACGGTCAGCCCGCCGGACCTGCGGCGCAGCTCCGGGTTGTTGCCGAACGTCGTGTTGAGGAACTCGTGCGAGGCCGCCGAGATCAGCGCGAGGGGGTACCGCTCGGCCCGCGCCGCGTCCGCGACCTCGGCGGGCGGCGTGTACCCGGCGACCGGGTCCCGCCCGACGGCCTCCGCGAGCCCGGACCGGAACTCCAGCCTTCCGGACGGCGTCGGGAACCCGTCTGCGTACGGCAGGAACGGGTCGGGCACGGACATCCGCACGAACCCCTCCTTGCGCAGCCGGTCCAGCGTGATCCCCGCCATCCACGGGTGGTCCGAGGCCAGCAGCTGCTCGGCGAGGCTCTCGTCGGAGTCGTACAGGCTCGGCTCGTTCAGGCCCATCCGCCGCGCCAGCCGCCGGAACGTCTCGGTCGTCGGCAGGCACTCGCCGGGCGGCGCGACCGCCGGGTCGTTCCACGTCAGGTACAGGTGCCCGTAGCCCTCGTGGAGGTCGGCGTGCTCGTGCTGCGCCGTCGCGGGCAGCACGATGTCGGCGTAGTCCGCGGTGTCGGTCGGGAACTGCTCCATCACGACGGTGAACAGGTCCTCGCGCGCGAGCCCCCGGCGCACCCGGCCCTGGTGCGGGGTGCTGGCGGCCGGATTCGCCGCGATCACGAACAGCGCCTTGACGGGCGGGTCCTGGACGTCCAGGAGCCCCTCGCCGAGCCGGCTCATCGACAGCGTCCGGACCGGGCCGGGCCGCAGGTCGTCGCGGTACAGGGCCGCCTTGTTCAGCTTGACGTGCCCCGACGTCGAGAACGCGAGGCCGCCGCCGAGCCGCGCCCAGTCGCCGGTCACGCCCGGCAGCGACGCGAGGACGCGCAGCACCGACCCGCCGCCCGCGTTCCGCTGGACGCCCTGCGTGGCGCGGATCGCCGTCGGCCGCGTCCGCGCGATCTCCGCCCCGAGCGCGGCGATGTCCGCGGCCGGGAGCCCGGTGATCTCCGCGGCCCGCTCCGGCGGGAACTCCGCGATCCGCTCCCGGAACTCCTCCCAGCCCCGCGTGTGCCGCTCCAGGAAGGCGTCGTCCTGCGCGCCCATCCCGACGATCACGTTGAGCAGCGCCAGCGCGAGCGCCGCGTCCGTCCCCGGCAGGGGAGCGAGGTGCGCGTCGGCCTGCTGCGCCGTCCGGGTGCGGACCGGGTCGATCGCCACGATCCGGGCGCCCGCCCTCCGCGCCTCCTGGACGAACTTCCACACGTGGTGGCCCGTCGTCAGCGGGTTCGTGCCCCACAGGAGGATCAGCTTCGCGTGCGCGAGGTCCTCCGGGTCCATGCCGCCCGCCGACCCGAGCGTGGCCTCCAGCCCCGCCGATCCCGCCGCCGAGCAGATGTTCGCGCTGTGGGCCGACGCGCCGAGAACGTTGAAGAACCGGCGCCCGGCGTAGCCCTCCAGGCCCTGGAGATAGCCGAGCGTGCCCGTGCCCCAGTAGGGCCAGATCGCCTCGCCGCCGTGCTCGCGGACGATCCCGTCCAGCCGCCCGGCGATCTCGTCGAGCGCCTCGTCCCAGCCGATCCGCCGGAACCGCCCCTCGCCCTTCCGGCCGACACGCCGCAGCGGGTACAGGACGCGGTCCTCCTGCCCGGCGCGCTCCAGCCACCGGTTCACCTTCGTGCACAGAGCCCCGCGCGTGTACGGGTGGTCCGGGTTGCCGCGCAGCCCGACCGCCCTCCCGTCCCGGACGGTGACGACCCACGAGCAGCCGTCGGGGCAGTCCAGCGGGCAGGCGCCCAGCACCCTGAGGTCCGCCCGGCCCTGCGCGTCGCCCATCTCGAAGCCCTCCCCAGCCCGCCGCACCCCCCTAGTCTGCGCCATGACCACATGAGCCTCGACCGGTTCGCACCTGACGACGCGCTGTCGGCGGTGGCGGCTAGAGTTGCCCGGGCAGTCCGAGGAGGAAGAGGGGGAGCCGGTGGCGGGCGAGGAAGCGACGGAGATCGAGTTCCGCGACGACGTGACGGTCGAGCTGATCAAATCCGCGGCGTCGGACGCCGACGTGCTCTGGGCGGCGCGGGTCTCGACCAAGGGCGAGAGCTCGCTGGCCGAGATCGAGGCCGACCCCGAGCGCTCGAAGGGCCTGATCAACTACCTGATGCGCGACCGGCACGGCACGCCGTTCGAGCACTCCTCGATGACCTTCTACGTGCGGGCGCCGATCTTCGTGTTCCGCGAGTTCATGCGGCACCGCACGTTCTCCTACAACGAGGAGAGCGGCCGCTACCGCAGGCTGGAGCCCGTCTTCTACGTCCCGGGCGCCGGGCGCAAGCTCGTCCAGGAGGGCAAGCCCGGCAAGTACGTCTTCGTGGACGGCACCCCCGAGCAGCACAAGATCGTCACTGAGGCGACCAAGGAGAGCTGCCGGCAGGCCTACCGCGCCTACACCGAGATGCTCGACGCGGGCGTCGCCCGCGAGGTCGCCCGCGGCGTCCTCCCGGTCGCGCTCTACTCCTCGATGTACGCCACCTGCAACGCGCGGGCGCTCATGAACTTCCTGTCGCTGCGCACCAAGCGCGAGGACGCGGCGTTCCCGTCCTTCCCGCAGCGCGAGATCGAGATGGTCGCCGAGCAGATGGAGGAGCAGTGGGCGGCCCTCATGCCGCTCACCCACGCCGCCTTCGAGGCCAACGGCCGCGTCTGCCCCTGAGTCCGCCGGCCCCGGCTCCCGGCCGGGGCCGCTCAGGGGACGGGCCCAAGGAAGGCTCAGGGGAAGAAGCGGCGGGCGCTCGGGTGATCCTGCGCACCGTCCACGGGGATGTTCGCGCCGTTGATCCCGCTCGCCCGGCGCGACAGCAGGAAGCACGCCGTGTCGGCGACCTCCTCGACGCCGACGAGCCGGCCCGCCGGGAAGTCCTCGCGGGCGAACGCCGCGTACCGGTCGGGGTGGGTCGTCCGGAACCGGTCCCAGCCGCCGTCCTCGAACAGCACCGACCCCGGGCTCAGGGCGTTCACGCGGATGCCGCGTCCACCGAGCTCCTGCGCCAGCGTCGCGGCCAGGTGGATCTCGGCGGCCTTCGCCGACGCGTAGGACGACTTCGGCCCCGGCTTCCAGCCGGTGATCGACGAGATGATCACCACGCTGCCGCCGCCGGCCCGCTCGAAGTGCGGCACCGCGGTCCGCACCGCGTGCGCGGCGTGCAGCACGTTGATCGAGAACGTGCGCGCCCAGTCGTCCGGCGTGGAGTCGAGCAGGTCGCCGCCGAACGACCCGCCCGCGTTGGCGACCAGCAGGTCCAGCCCGCCGAGCGCCTCGGCGGCCCCGTCCACGGCGGCGCCGAGGGCGTCCGGGTCGGTGACGTCCGCGACGAGCCCGTGCGCCCGCACCCCGTCCGCCCGCGCCCCGTCCGCCCGAAGTGCCGCGACCGCCTCCGCCAGCCGCTCCGGGTCGCGGCCGCACACCGCGACGCCCGCGCCCTCGGCCGCGAGGGCCCGCGCCACGGCCAGCCCGATGCCCGCCGTACCGCCCGTGACGAAGGCGCGCGCGCCCGCCAGTCCGAGATCCATGGCCCCGATCGTGGCAGAACGCGCCGCCGCCCGCCGCGCGGACCCGATCTCCCCGTATCGGGCAACCACAGGTGACATGATCGCCACCGAGAGGCCGACCCCATGCCCGACCCCACCCGGAGCGCGCCGCGCCGCCCGCCGGACCCGGACCCCAAACCGGACGACGCGTCCCTCATCGCGCGGTCGCTGCGCGAGCCCGAGGCCTTCGCGGCGCTGTTCCGGCGGCACGCCCCGTTGATCATGCGGTACGTCGTCCGCCGCCTCGGGCCCGGCCCGTCCGACGACATCGTGGCCGAGACGTTCCTGGTCGCCTTCCGGCGGCGCGCCGCCTACGACACCGCCCGCCCGGACGCCCGGCCGTGGCTGTACGGCATCGCGACCAACCTCGTCCGGCGGCACCGGCGCGACGAGGTCAGGCAGCTGCGGGCGCTCGCGCGGACCGGGGCCGATCCGGTCACCGAGTCGTTCGCCGAGGCGGCCGACTCCCGGCTCAGCGCGCACGCCGCACGCCGCCCGCTCGCCGCGGCCCTGGCCGGGCTGCCCGCCGCCCAGCGCGACGTGCTGCTGCTGGTGAGCTGGGAGGGCCTCACCTACGACGAGGTGGGCCGGGCGCTGAGCATCGCGCCCGGAACCGTCCGGTCGCGGATGAACAGGGCGCGCGGCAGGCTGCGCGGCGCGCTCGGCGGCATCGACCCCACCGCTGCGGCAGAGGAGCAGGCCGATGGATGAACTGACCGAGATGCGGCGGCTGCGCGCCGAGGTTCCCGCCGACCTCGACCTGGCCGCGGCCGAGACCCGCTTCCTGGCGGAGTTGAAGACCGAGGGGCACGCGCCGCGCCGCCGCCTCTTTGGCGGGTGGCGGCCCCTCGGCGGGTCGCGGCTCCTGCGTCCGGTGCCGCTGGTCACGGTCGCGGCCGTCGCGGCGGCGGGCGCCGTCGTCGCGTCCCACCTGGGGTCGGACCACGGCGGCGGACCGGACACCGTCCAGGTCGCCAGCGTGTCGGCGCTCATGGACCGCGCCGCCGCCGCGGCCCTGAAGGACCCGCTGCCGGCGCCCCGGCCCGACCAGTACCTCTACCAGGAGGCGCAGGAGACGCGTCCGGCCGACGCATCCGGCGGCGAGAGCTGGCTCGACCGCCAGTACGTGTGGACCTGGCAGTCGATCAACGGGACGAGGCCCGATCTGATCCGGCACCGGACGCTGGCGCCGCTGCCGATCCCGGGGCGCCCACTGCCGCCCGCGGCGACCGGACCCGCGCCCGCGGCCGCCGAGACGCTGACCGAGCCCTGCGGGACGCGGCCGCCGATCGACCGCCCCTATCTCGACGCCGTCCCCGCCGACCCGGACGCGCTGCTGCGGCTGCTCGACGACGGCGGTGACGGCGACCGCGGCGACCGCCTCTGGGAGCGCGCCTCGGACGTGCTCGTATCGTCCGCCGCCCCGCCGCAGGTGCGGGCGGCGCTCTACCGCGCGATCGCGAGGATCCCCGGCGTCCGGCTGGTGGCCGACTCGGTGGACGCGGCGGGCCGCCACGGCGTCGCGGTCGCCCGCGTCCAGGACGGGGTCCGCATCGAGCTGATCTTCGACCGCGCCGGCTACCGCTTCCTCGGCGAGCGCGGCATCGTCGTCGACGGCGGCGCCGACGGCCCGGCGGGCACGCTGGTCAGCTCCAGCGCCGTCCTGCGCGTCTCGGTGGTGGACGCCCCGCCCAAGGCCGGCCCGAAAGCCGAGCACGCCGACTGCTGACGGCCGAAGACGACCGCGGAGCCACCGGGCCGACCGTCCGGTGGCTCCCGGATCCCGGTCATGGGCGTAGTACCGCCTGGGTCTGGGTCACCTGGGCGATCCTGCGGTCGTCGGCGTCGAACAGATCGGTCTGCACGACGATCGACGTCCGCCCGACGTGCAGCGGCGCGGAGACGCCGCGGACCCGGCCCGACCGCACTCCGCGGAAGAAGTTGGTCTTCGATTCCAGCGTCGTCGTGGTCGCGCCCTCGGGCAGGTTGAGGAACGCGCAGGCGGCGCCGAGCGTGTCGGCCAGCGCCATCAGCGCACCGCCGTGCATCAGCCCGCCCGCGGTGCAGCGGTCGGGAGCCCAGTCGAGATGCCCCGTGACCGCGTCCGGCGCGGCGGCGTCCAGCACGATGCCGAGCGCGCGGGCGAACGGCATGGCGTCGGCGATCTGGTCGGGGGTGGGCCCGGCGTTCATACGGCCTCCTCGGGGAGCACGGATGGGCGCCAGCTTGACGATCATCCGCCGAGCGGGTCCATTACCTCCGAGGTCATGACCGCCGCTCCGGCGCGACCCGGCGGGCGGGCTCCGCCGCCACGCTCGCTCGCTCCGTACCGGGGATGCCGTCTTCGTCGGCCCCGGCCTTGGCCGGGGCACCGTCGTAGGCGGCGCCGACACCGCGCAGCAGCGTGTCGACGACCACGTCGGCGGCCTGGCCGGGGCTCAGATCGGGCAGGTCCTCCGCGGCGCGCAGCACCAGCGGCGGCAGGATCGCGCTCACCCAGCCGGGCGGCAGGTCGGCGCGCAGCAGGCCCTCGTCGGTCGCGCGCCGCAGGAACGCGTCGACCTTGCCGATCAGGCGCCGGCGCCGCTCGCGGACGCTGTCCTCGGCGAGCAGCCGCCCGGCCTCCACCGGCCACGCGCGGTTCACCGCGATGATCCCCTCGACGTAGCGGTGCAGCGCGACGGCGACCGGGGCCTCGCGCAGCCGCGCGGCCTCGACGGCCTCCTCGACCG
Source organism: Actinomadura fibrosa (assembly GCF_900659615.1). Classification (GTDB taxonomy): domain Bacteria; phylum Actinomycetota; class Actinomycetes; order Streptosporangiales; family Streptosporangiaceae; genus Spirillospora; species Spirillospora fibrosa. The sequence goes on from NZ_CAACUY010000283.1 coordinate 6,873, forward strand.
CGTCGTACCGCGCCTGGAACACGGCGGTCAGCAGCTCGTCGCGGGAGGAGAAGCGCCGGTAGACGGTGCGCCGGTCCACGCCCGCCGCCGCGGCGATGGCCGCGATGCTCGCCGAGGGGTCGTCGGCGAGCAGGCGGGCGCCCGTGCGCAGGACGAGTTCGAGGTTGCGTGCGGCGTCTGCTCTCACCTACCCAAGATACCCCTTTGCATAGCACTTGACGAGACAGTCGCCACATAGATGTGGGTATTGAAAAATGAAGTGCTACATTGATGAGACAGTTAAGGATTCCCCGGAGGAGGACCCCATGGCCAGGACATGGTTGATCACCGGTGCGTCGCGCGGCTTCGGACGCCGGCTGACCGAGGCCGTGCTGGAGGCGGGCGACCAGGTCGTCGCGGGCGCGCGGCGCCCCGAGCGGCTCGACGACCTCGCCGCCCGGCACGGCGGGCGGATCAGGGCGGTCGCGCTGGACGTCACCGATGCCGGCGCGGCCCGCCGGGCGGTGCGGGAGGCCGTCGACCGCTTCGGCGGGCTCGACGTGGTCGTCAACAACGCCGGCTACGCCAACAGCGCGCCGATCGAGGAGATGGCCGAGCGGGACTTCCGCGACCAGGTCGAGACGAACCTCTTCGGCGTGGTGAACGTGACGCGGGCCGCGCTGCCCGTCCTGCGGGAGCGGCGGTCCGGCGTGTTCGTGCAGTTCTCGTCCATCGGCGGGCGCGTCGGCGGCACGCCCGGGATGGGCGCCTACCAGACCGCGAAGTTCGCGGTCGAGGGCTTCTCCGAGGTGCTCGCCGCCGAGGTCGCGCCGTTCGGCGTGAAGGTCGTCATCGTCGAGCCCGGCGCGTTCCGCACCGACTGGCAGGGCTCGTCCATGGAGCTCCACCCCGTCGGCCCCGACTATGAGAAGACGGTCGGCGCCGTCAACCGCTACCGGCGCGACAACGACGGCACCCAGCCCGGCGACCCGGCCCGCGCCGCCAGGATCATCGTCGACGTGGTGGGCGCCGACGACCCGCCGCGCCGGCTGATCCTCGGCGCCGACGCCCTCGACCTCGCCCGCACCGCCGCGGAGGCCCGCGCCGCCGAGACCGAGAAGTGGGCCGATGTGAGCCGCTCGGCGGACTTCCCGCCGGACGAGCGGTAGCCGGCGCGTCCGGTCAGCGCTCCCGTGCGCCCGGCGGCGCGGGCGGGACGCCGTAGACCGTCAGCCAGATCGACCGGGCGAGGGTGCGCGCGATCCGCTCGTCGCCCGCGCCCTCGTCGTGGTGGCAGTGCGCCGAGATCGTCCGTTCGACCGTCCAGATCAGCACCTGGGCCGTCGTCCGGACGTCCATCTCCGGGTCGACGGTCCCCGCGCGCAGCTCCGCGTCGAGCCGGTCCCGGACGACGTCGGTGAAGCGCCGCATCCGGCCGCGCCAGAACTCCGCGACGTCGGGGTCGTAGCCGGCGACCTCGCCGAGGGCGTGCAGGACCCGGCGGTGCTCCCGGTACGCCGCGATCATCTGCCGCATGGCGTGCGCGACGCCGTCCACCCCGTCGGCGTGGTCGGCCCGCCACCACAGGACGGCCTCGCCGAACAGGGCCTCGACCGCCTCGTCCGCGAGCGCGATCAGCAGCCGGCTCTTGTCGGGGAAGTGCAGGTAGAACGTCGAGCGCGCCACGTTCGCGCACTCGGCGATGCGCTGGACGGGCAGCTCGGTGTAGGGGGTGCCGTCGGCCATCATCTCCGCCGTCGTCCGCAGCACGCGGCGCCGGACGTCCTCGCGCCGCTCGCGGACCTTGCCGCGCGGCCGGGTGGTGGTCGCCATGGCGGCAGCGTACCCGGGGCCGACCGTTGTCGGACAGTGTGTCGACACTGTGCTTGACAGTGCATCGGCACCGAATCACACTCGGTCCACGGCTCCCCAGCGGGGGCCGGACGTCACGGGGGCTCGACCGAGGAGGCTCAACCGTGGTACGTCACCTCTCCGCCCGCCGCGCGACCGCCGTCCTGGCGCTCGCGGCCACCGCGCTCGCCCCGGCCGCCGCCCTCCCGGCCGCCGCCGCGGAACCCGTGCCCGCGCCCTCGCCGTCCGGCGGGGACTCCTGGATCCCGCGCACCGACATCGCGCGCTCGGACCTGACGCAGGTGCCCGGCAAGCTCGCCGAGCCGTCCGACGACGGGCCGCACCCCGGGTCCGCCACCGAGTGGTGGTACACGCACGTGATGGACCCCGCGACGCACCGCACGTTCATCGCGATGCTGTTCACCGCGCCGGTCCCGACCGGCGTGATCTTCTGGTATCCCGAGCGGGGGCAGAAGCTCGTCCTGCCGGAGCTCACCGCGAAGGTCACCGCGACGGACGGCCCGGTCGTCGACAGCAGCGCCGGCAGCCTCGTCTACGACCGCGGGCGCCGCGCCTACCACCTCGTCTGGACGGGGGCGTGGGCCAAAGCCGACATCTGGTTCGACAACGCGCTGCCCGGCGTGACGGGCGGGCCGATCACCTACGACGGCGGCCAGACCATGTACTGGAGCTCGCCCGTCGCGACGAGCCGCGTCAACGGTTGGCTCCAGCCGCCCGGCGCGTCCTCGCCCATCAGCGTGGACGGGTGGCGCGGCTACCACGACCACAACTGGGGCAACTTCAACGTCGCCGACCAGAGCTACTCCGGCTGGGAGTGGGGCGTCTCCCACGAGCCGGACGGCACCGCCACCCTCCTCGGCGGCGTCGTGAAGGGCGATGGGACCTGGCAGGGCGTGGTCGGCCGGGTTACCGCCACCGAGACCTACGGCTGCATGTCCACGGTCGAGCTGTCGGACTGGAAGGTGTCCGGGCTGTTCTCCTACCCGGAGACGACCAGGCTGACCTGCCCGTCCTCGCTTCTCGCGACGCCGGACGGCCTGAAGGGCGAGCGGCCCGGCCTCGACCGGACCTTCCACGTCGTGGACCCGTTCATCCTCGACGTCGGCGTGCTCGCGCTGCCCGAGTCGCTGGGCGCCACCGTCCCTGGGTCCCTCGGCCTCATCGAGCACATCCGCAACCTGCGGTCGCGGCTGCCGCGGTCCTGACCGCGCCCGCCCACGCCACCCACCCCGGAACGCACCCACCCCGGCACGCATCCGGCCGGGCACGCACCCACCCCCGCACGCACCCACCCCGGCACGAGGAGAGCGGCGAACCATGACCACTTCCCAGCGGCACTACGCGGACGCCCGCCCGGCGGCACCTCCGAGCGAGGCGGGGCCGGGCGGCGCGAACGGCATCTCCCGGCGCCGGATCCTGTCCGGCACGGCCGCCGCGGGCGCGGCGACCCTCCTGCATGTCCTCGGGCCTGGAGGCGCGCTCGGTCGCGGTCTTGGCCCGGTCGTAGGAGTC
>NZ_CAACUY010000284.1 GCF_900659615.1 Actinomadura fibrosa
GCCCGGCGATCATCCCGGCCGCCGTCAGCAGCACCACGACGGACTCGCCGTGCGCGGTGGCGGAGCGCAGCGCCTCGCCGGTCTTGCCCCCGGTGCCGAGCCCCGGCGGCCGGGCCTCCGCGGTGGCCAGGGGCGACGTGCCGTTCGGGCTGTCGCCGCGGGAGCTGGAGATCGCGACGCTCGTCGCCGAGGGGTGCAGCAACCAGCAGATCGCCGAGCGGCTGTTCCTCAGCGTCCGGACGGTCGAGACGCACCTGTCGCGGGTCTTCGCCAAGATCGGCGTCTCCTCGCGGGTGGGCGTCGCGACGGCCATGAACCGCACGGGCTGAGCGGCGGCCTCAACCGGACAGACGGAACGGGACCGAACCCCAGGGTCCGAACCCGACTCTCAGTACACGTACGTACCGTTCGGAGTCCCCGTCCTCCGGTCGCACGTAAGTACGGGTTCTCCACGATGCCACGTGGTCATCCGTGTTTGGCATGGTTAGGGCGTCGAAAGCCGGAGGGATGGACATGGGACAGCGGATCACGCGATTCACACTCGCGGGCGTCGCCGACGCCGAGATCTCCGTGCACCCCTTCGCGACGGAGGACGGCCTCGGGCTCGCGCTGACGCGGTACCGCCGCGCGGACAGCGACGACGTCGTGCTGCTGGTGCACGGCCTCACGACCTCCAGCGACATGTACATCATGCCGGAGCACACCAACCTGGTGAACTTCCTGCACGACTCCGGGTTCGGCGACGTGTGGACGCTGGACTACCGGCTGAGCGGGCGCCTCCCCTACAACGGCGAGACCCACCGCTACACCCTCGACGACGTCGCGCTCTACGACCACCCGGCGGCGCTGGACGAGCTGCGCCGCCACATCGGCGACCGGCGCGTCCACGTGGTCGCGCACTGCCTCGGGTCGGTGTCGTTCGCGATGGCGCTGTTCGCCGGCACCGTCACCGGCATCGCGAGCCTGACGTGCAACAGCGTCGCGCTGACGCCGCGGACCCCGCTGTGGTCGCGGCTGAAGCTCGGCTACGGGCCGGCGCTGATGGAGTACGTCCTCGGGCCGCCGTTCCTCGACCCGCGCTTCGGCGCCGCGCCGCCGCTGACCCGCGGCTGGATGCTGTCCAAGGCCGTGGCGCCGTTCCACCGCGACTGCGACGAGCCCGCCTGCCACATGCTCAGCTTCATGTGGGGCGACGGCAAGCCGATCTTCACGCACGCGAAGATGTCGCCGGTCACGCACGGCCGGCTGCCCGAGCTGTTCGGCGCGGTCGGCGTCCACTACTACCGGCACGTCCACAAGATGGTGAAGGCCGGGCGCGCGGTGAAGTACGACCCGCGCGCCGCCCGTCACGCGTCCCTGCCGGACGACTACCTCGCGAACGCCGCGGACGTCACCACGCCCGTCCTGCTGCTGACCGGAGACCGCAACCACGTGTTCACCGACTCCAACATCGTGTGCCACCGCGCGCTCGACGCGGCCGCGCCCGGTCTCCACGAGCTGGAGATCCTGCCGGACTACGGCCACCAGGACGCGTTCATGGGCGCCGACTCCGCGAGCGAGGTCTTCCCGCAGGTGCTCGATTTCCTGAAGCGGAAGGCTGGCTGACCGATGACCGGAGTGAGAGGAGGCGGCGTGGAGCACGTCGACAGCGTGGTCGTCGGGTCGGGGTTCGGCGGCTCGGTCGCCGCCTACCGGCTCGCCGAGGCGGGCCGGCGGGTGGTGCTGATGGAGCGCGGCCAGCCGTACCCGCCGGGGAGCTTCCCGCGCTCGCCGCGGCAGATGGGGCGGGCGTTCTGGGACCCGGCCGCGGGCCTGTACGGCATGTTCGACGTGTGGAGCTTCAAGGGCTGCGACTCGGTCGTGTCCGCGGGGCTCGGCGGCGGCTCGCTGATCTACGCGAACGTGCTGCTGCGCAAGGACGAGCGCTGGTTCGTCCACGACGAGCCCCGGCCCGGCGGCGGGTACGCGCCGTGGCCGGTGTCGCGCGCCGACCTGGACCCGCACTACGGCGCGGTCGAGGCGATGATGGGCGCGACCCCGTACCCGCTGGACCGCGCGCCGTTCGACGACACCCCGAAGACGCACGCGATGCAGGACGCGGCGGCCGAGCTCGGGCTCGACTGCTCGCTGCCGCCGCTCGCGGTGAGCTTCGCCTCCCAGCCGGGGGGCGCGCCGGGGCTGAGCCTGCCGATCGCCGACCCGGCGTACGGCAACATCCACGGCGTCGGGCGGCGGACGTGCAAGCTGTGCGGCGAGTGCGACATCGGCTGCAACGAAGGCTCCAAGAACAGCCTCGACCACACCTACCTGTCGGCGGCGGCGCACCACGGCGCCGACATCCGCACCTCGCACGAGGTGAAGGCGATCCGGCCGCGGCCGGGCGGCGGGTACGAGGTCGACTACGTCCACCACGCCGACCTGGCCGCGCGCAAGAGCCGCCCGCCGGTCAAGACGATCTCGTGCGACCGGCTGGTCCTCGGCGCGGGCACCTACGGGACGACGTACCTGCTGCTGAAGTCGCGGAAGGCGTTCCCGGGGCTGAGCGCGGCGCTCGGCACGCGGTTCTCCGGCAACGGCGACCTGCTGACGTTCCTGCTGCGGGCCAAGGACCGCAACCGGGTCCGGCCGCTGGACGCCTCCCGCGGCCCGGTGATCACCAGTGCGATCCGGCTGCCGGACGAGCTGGACGGGGTGCCCGGCGCGGGCCGCGGCGCCTACATCGAGGACGGCGGCTACCCGGGGTTCGCCGACTGGATCGTGCAGGGCTTCGACGTCGGCAACGAGATCGAGCGCGCGGTGAAGTTCCTGTGGAACCGGTTCACCGAGTTCTTCAAGGACGCGCCGGACACGAACCTGTCCAAGGAGCTGTCGGACCTGATCGGCGACGGGGCGCTGACCGTCAGCTCGCTGCCGCTGCTCGGCATGGGCCGCGACACCGCCGACGGGCGGCTGAGCCTGCGCGACGGCCGGCTCGCCGCCGACTGGACGACGAGGACGAGCGAGGCGCACTTCAAGCGGGTCCGCAAGACCATGCAGGGGATCGCGGACGTGCTCGGCGCGGACTACGCCGACAACCCGATGTGGTTCCGCAAGCGCGTCATCACCGTCCATCCGCTGGGCGGCGCCCCGATGGGCGACCACCCGGGCGAGGGCGTCTGCGACGCCTTCGGCGAGGTGTTCGGGTTCCCGGGCCTCTACATCGCCGACGGGGCGGCGATGCCCGGTCCGGTGGGCCCGAACCCCTCGCTCACGATCGCCGCGCAGGCCGACCGCATGGCCACGCGGCTGCTGGAGGGCGCGCCCGCGCGACGGGGAGCGGGCGCGGTCACTCCCGTCCCGGCGGACTCGGGGGCCGGGCCGGTCGCGGGGACCGGCTCGCCGCACGGGGCGGGGACCGGCTCGGCGTACGGATCGGGCGCGGGGGTCCGCGCGGGCGCCGGGGGAGCGCCCGCCGCGGAGCCCGGCCGTACGTCGCTGTCGTTCACCGAGGTGATGAAGGGGTTCGTCACGCGCGGCGCGGCGGACCCGCGGCAGGGGGCGATCGCGGAGGGGCGCGAGCGCCTCTCCTTCCGCCTGACGATCACCGCGGAGGACACCGACCGCTTCCTGGCGGAGCGTGAGCACACCGCCAGGGCGGAGGGGTGGATCGACGCCGCCGGTCTCGGGGGCCGGCGTCCGGTCGAGCGGGGCTGGTTCAACCTCTTCGCGCCGGACGGCGCGGAGGACCGCCGCCTGATGAAGTACCGGCTGCACTTCAGCGACGGCGCGGGCCGGCCCCGCACCCTCACCGGCCGCAAGAACGTGCTGCACGGCCCGCCGACGCGGATCTGGCCCGACACGTCCACGCTGTACGTGCGGGTGCTGGAGGGCCATGTCGCGGAGGACGCGGAGGCGGGGGTCCCCGTCGTCGCGGCGGGCGTGCTGCACATCCAGCTCGCCGACTTCGCCCGCCAGCTCACGACGTTCCGCACGGAGGGGCCGGGCGGTCCAGTGAAGCTGGTCCGGTTCGGCCGGTTCTTCGCCGGCGAGCTGTGGGAGGTCTACGGTCCCGACGCCCTGTGATCAGAGGGGTGGTTCGGGGGACGCCGCTCGGGGGCCGATCGGGGGGACGGGCGTCGGGGCCGTGATGGACGTGCAGGCCGAGAGAACTGCGGGGTGCTCTCGGCCTGCACCCTTGTCTCCGGCTACCGGGGCCGCGGTAGCCGGAGACTCACGCCGTGGTCGCGGGGGCCGTGGTCGCGTGGGTCGCGTGGGGGTCGCGTGGGTCGCGGGGGGTCGCGGTCGCGGGCCGGGTCAGAGGTCGCCGGCGAGGCGGGCGGGGCAGTCCGGCGGGCAGTGCTCGGCGTGCCGGGGCAGCCAGCGGGTGAACATGACGAGCATCTGCCGCAGCCCGGCGTGCAGCAGGCGGCCGGTGCCGGGGACGAGCGGCTCGAACTCGGCCTCCCAGCGGATGCGGGTGCCGGTGCCGTCGGGCTCCAGGTGCACGTCGGAGCGGTAGCGGCGGACGGGCAGTCCGCCGAGGGCGATATACCCGAAGTGCGTGTACGGCTCGTAGGCGACGGTCTGCTCGCTCGCCGGCCAGATCTTCTTGACGGTGCCGACGCCGTAGGCGGTGGTGTCGCCCTTGCGGGCCTGCCGGGCGGGCGTGGGGAACCGTCCCCAGGCGCCCCACGCCTCGGGTACGGCCAGGTGCCTGAAGATCTCCTCGGGCGTGGCGGTGGTGGTGGCGGTGGCCTGGATCTCGTACGGCATCGGCGTCTCCCCTGGTGATTACCGAACGGTAGTCAGCGGGGCGCCACCACCACAAGGGCCGCCCGCCAAGGCCCATCAGGCCGGGCGGAGCCGGGACAGGTAGACGGCGCGGGCGTGGTCGAGGAGGTCGAGGTGGTCGCCGAGCTGCTGCCGCCCGTCCAGCCGCGCCGAGGTGCGGATGATCTTCTCCAGCCCGTCGAGGTAGTCCAGGCACCAGCGGACGTCGGCCTCGCGGGCGACGGGCCGCCCGTCCACGTGCAGGTGGACGGGGCTGGTGTGGGCGAACACGCCGGAGCGGTGCATGGACGAGGGGTGCGGCGGCCCGAGCGCGACGGCGACCACGTAGGTCGGTTCGGTCACGGTGAGCTCGGCGCCGACCTTCTCGGGCGTCCCCTCGGCGAGGACCCCGCCGGCGGTGCGCAGCTCGATCTTGACCACGCCGGGCCCGGACGCGCGCGCGGTGACGGTGACGCGGTCGCCCGGTTCGAGGTCGAGGACGTCGCCGGGGCCGCGGCCGTCCACGTCGAGTTCCAGCCAGGGCCCGGTGGTGGCGAACGTCCGGCCGCGGCGGACCGCGGCGGCGAAGGAGGCGGCGGTGAGCGGGCCGTCCACGCGGGCGTACACGCGGGCCCAGCCGGGCGGGCTCGACTGGTTGCCGCGCCGCTGGAAGGACAGCTGCGCGTCGGTCCCGGCGGTGACGGCGAGGGCGTTCCCGGCGCCGAGGAGCCGCCGGTAGGCGACGGCGGTCGCCTGGATCGAGGAGTGGTTGAGCACGTCGAGGGAGTCGACGAGGCCGAGCGCGGCGTCCGCGACGACCTCGCGGGCCGAGCAGTTGCGGCCGGCGGTGAGGAGCGCGGCGGGCGGGTCGTCCTCGCCGACCGGGACGTGGAAGGGGTGGCTGTAGCCGAGGAGGGCGCCGAGGCCGCGCAGCTCGCGGCAGCCGGCGGCGTTGGGCGGCCAGTCCGCGCCGTCGAGGAACCCGGTGTGGAAGCGGCCGGGCGGCGCGGTGACGCCGAACGCGTACAGGTGGCCGAGCAGGTCGTTGCGGTACTCGACGCCGGCGCGGGCGACGTGCGTCCCGTCCGACCAGGGCAGGTCGCGCCCGGCCCAGTGCTCCAGGGCCTCGCGGTCGTAGACGCGCTCGGACGCGACGTTCCCGGCGACGAGGTTGAGGACGTGCAGGTCCTCGCCGTGCTGGACGGCGGCCGCCTGCGCGGGCGTGCCGACGGTGTCGCCCGACCAGTTCAGGTGGACGTGCAGGTCGCCGCCGTACCAGCCGCGCGCGGCGGCGTCGCGGACGCGGCCGGGCGCCAGCCGGACGAGCGTCTCGGCCCCGGCGGCTGGGGTGAGCGCCGCCTCGGCCGTGCCGTACTCCATGCCGCGGGTGACGCGCACGGTGACCGGCTCGGCGGGGACGTCGAGCGCGATGTCGTCGCCGTGGAAGTAGGGGACGCGGTGCGCGTCCAGCCGGTGCGGCGCCGCCGCCGGGTACCAGCCCTGGCCGTTGGCGCCGGTGACCGACCAGCGGCAGGGGAACCCGGCGCGCAGCCGCAGCCGCGCGGGCACGGCCCGGCGGGTGAGCGGGGCGAGGTCGACGGCCGTCTCCCCCACGATGACGCGGCTCGCGGACGTGATCGCGACCATCCGCGCGCCGCGGGCGGCAAGGGCGTGGACGCCGCCGTCCACGTGCACGGTGACGGGGGCGTCGCGTGAGGAGTCGATGAGCAGGGTCGTGCGCAGCGGGCGGTCGTCCAGCACCACCTGCGGGACCGCCTCCAGTAGCGCGCCGTCCGGGGTGAGCCGCAGGACGGGCAGGTTGTCGAGGACCTCCCCGCGCAGGGCGTCCCGGACGACCTCGCTCGGGTCGAGCTCCGCGATGCGGGCCTCGACCTCCTGTTCGGTCGCGTCGGGGTACCTGTCGGCGACCTGCTGGAGGCAGGTGAGCCAGAAGGCCTGCTCGTCCATGAGGAACGCGCAGGTCTCGATCTGGCGGACGTAGGCGATGGGGTCCTCGCCCCAGGTGGGCCCGTGGTCGCGCAGCAGCGCGCGGTACTCGCGCAGGGCGTGCTCGACGGCGGGCGGGGCCAGCGGGTCGCGCGCGTGGGCGTCGCACATCGTGCCTCCCCGGTTCGGCGGCGCCCGCCAGCGTGGCACGCGGTTCCGGGCAAGCCAAGGGCGCCGCCGGTGCCCGGGGTGCGAAAGATGCGATCGGGATGACGGTTCGTTCACCTCCGTACGAGAAAGGTGAGACGTGCTCACGGGAACGGCGTCCGGGGCGCGGGGTCAGCCGGTCTGGGTGCGGGCGCGGAAGGCGGCGGTCTTGACGCGGTTCTGGCAGGCGGTGGAGCAGAACCGGCGGGCGCCGTTGCGGGAGGTGTCGACGTAGACGCGGTCGCAGTGCGGCGCGGTGCAGACGCCGAGCCGGTCGTGCAGGTCGCCGCCGATGACGACGGCGAGGCCGGTCGCGCAGGGGCCCGCCCAGTCGGCGGCGAGCGTCCCGCCGGCGCCGTGGAAGTGGACGTGCCAGGGCTCGCCGTCGTGGCGCTCCAGCCGCGGCCGGGCCTGGGTCTCGTCCAGCATCCGGTTGACCTGCCCGGCGGCGGCGTCCACGTCGCCCGCGGCGACCGCCTCGAAGACCGCGCGCAGCTCCCGCGCGACGGGCGCGAGCTCCGCCACGTCCGCGGGCCCGACGGCGGCGCGGCGGCTGACGCCGCGCAGGACCTCGGTGACGTCGGCGGCGAGTGCGGCGGGTTCGGGCGGCGTGTAGGGGCGGCCGCGCCGCTCCCCCGGCGTGAGCGTGTTCACGAGGCCGGCCGCCGCCTGCACCACCGCGTCCGTGTGACTGTTGAAGTTCACTTGACCAGTTACGCCTTTCCGGATTACCGTGTGACCATCCAAAGGCTATACGACAGTCACAGGAGGGGTCATGAGCCTGCTCACCCGCGAGGTCGCCGACACCTGGATCGCCCGCTGGGACGTTCAGCAGGAGGGCTACATCCCCGACCGCGAGGAGCGCTTCACCGCGATGGTGGACGCCGTGGAGGCGGCCGCCGGCCGGCCCGACCCGCTCGTCCTGGACCTCGGCTGCGGGCCGGGCTCGCTCGCCGGCCGCATCCTCGACCGCGTCCCCGGCGCGACGGTCGTGGCCGTCGACACCGACCCGCTCCTGCTGTCGCTCGGCCGCGTCGTCCACGCGGGACGCGACGGCCTCACCTTCACCGAGCTGGACCTGCGCGAACCCGGCTGGGCCGCGCGGCTGCGCCTGCCGCGCCAGGCCGACGCCGCGGTCAGCACCACCGCGCTGCACTGGATCTCCGGCGAGCAGCTCCGCGTCACCTACCGCGAGCTCGCCACGGTCCTGCGGCCCGGCGGCCTGTTCCTCAACGGCGACAACTTCTCGGTGGACGACTCCGCGCCCGGCCTCGCGCGCCTGGACACGGAGCTCCGCGAGCGGGAGGGCGCCCGCAGGTTCGCCGCCGGGGACCGTCCCGAGGACTGGCGGCAGTGGTGGGACGCCATCGCCGAGGAGCCCGCGTTCACCGAGCTGCACGCGCTGCGCGGCGAGTCGGTCGAGCACCACGGCTCGGAGTCGGCGCACCTGTCCACCCATGTCGCCGCGCTCCGCGACGCGGGCTTCGGCGAGATCGGCACGCTCTGGCAGCGCGGCGACAACCGCCTGCTCGCCGCGCTCCTCCCCGCCTGACGGCCGCGCCCGGCCCGGATCGGAGGCGGCGGGCTCAGAGGTAGAGGCCGGGGCCGTCGTCGGGGGCGCCGCCCTCGGCGGCGGCGACGGCCTCGACGTCGGCGCGGCGCAGCGTCCTGACCTCGTCGGCGTCCGCCGGCCCGGCGAGGGCGCCGGGCGCGGTGATGCGCCGCGCCTGGACGGCGACGGCCCGGTCCAGCAGGTTGCGCATCTCGCGGGCGTTGCCGAACCGCGCGCCCCGGCCGAGCCGGGGCAGCAGCCGGCGGACGGCGTCCACCGCGGCCGGCTCGACCGTGAACCCGGCGTCCGCGGCCATCGCCGCGAAGATCGCGACGAGCTCCTCGTCGGTGTAGTCGGGGAACCGCAGCACCCGCGGGAACCGGGACGCGAGACCGGGGTTGGTGCGCAGGAAGTCCTCCATCTCCTTCTCGTAGCCGGCGACGATCACGACGAGGTCGGCGCGGTGCTCCTCCATCAGCCGCAGCAGCTCGGCGACCGCCTCGGCGCCGAAGTCGGCGCCGGGCGCGTGCGGGCCGGCGAGCGCGTACGCCTCGTCCACGAACAGGACGCCGCCGAGCGCGCGCTCGACCGCGGCGCGGGTCCGGGGCGCGGTCTGCCCGACGAACTCGGCGACCAGGTCGGCGCGGGCGACCTCGACCAGGTGCCCGGACGACAGCAGCCCGAGCCGCGCGTAGACGGCCGCGAGCAGCCGCGCCATCGTCGTCTTCGCGGTGCCCGGGTTGCCGGTGAAGACCATGTGGCGGGTGGGGCGCCCGGCGGGGATCCCGGCGTCCCGCCGCAGCCGCTCGGCCCGCGCCTCGGCGACCAGCAGCCCGACCTCCCGCTTGACGGCGTCCAGCCCGATGAGCCGGTCGATCTCGTCCAGCGGGTCGTCGAGCGGCTCGACGCGGTCGGCGGGCGCCAGGCCGTCCGGCACGTCGTCGGGGACGAGCTGGTCCAGCGACTCGTCCTCCTCCGGCGCGCTGCCGGTCAGGACGCGGCGGGCCTGCCGGGCCACGGTCCGCTCCAGCAGCCCGGCCATCAGCCGGGCGTTGCCGAGCCGGCCCCGGTCGGGCGCCGTCGCCACCAGCTCGCGGACCCGGTCGAGGACGCCGTCCGCGAGCGAGAACCCGCCCGCGGCGGCCCGCGCGGCGAACACGGTGACGAGCTCGGCCTCGCTCAGGTCGGGGAACCGGACGGTCTTGCCGAACAGCCGCGCGAGGTCGGGGCGGGCGCCGAGCAGCCCGGCCAGCCCCGCGTCCGGCCCGGACAGCACGACGACGAGGTCGTCGGGGCAGGACTCGACCGCGGCGGCGAGCGCGTCGGCCGCCTCCGCGTCGCGCGCCGACCCGGCCGGGTCGAGCAGGTGCGCGCCGGTGACGAGCAGCACGCCGCCGCCCGCCCGGTCGAACAGCCGCCGGACCCGAGGGCCGCTCTCCCCCGCGTAGACCCCGGCGATGTCGGCGCGCTCGGCGCGGACGAGGTGCCCGGACGGCAGCACGCCGAGCTCGGCGTACAGGCGGCCGAGGATCCCGGCGACGGTGGCCTTGCCGGTCCCCGGGTTCCCGGCGAACACCAGGTGCGGAGGGCGCGCGTAGGCGGTCATGCCCGCCTCCTGCCGCAGCCGCGCCGCCTTCGCCTCGGTGACCAGCGCCCGGATCTCCCGCTTGACCGGCGCGATCCCGACGCACGCGGCCAGCTCGGCGAGCGGGTCGGCGGCCGCCGCGCCCGGCGCCGCG
>NZ_CAACUY010000285.1 GCF_900659615.1 Actinomadura fibrosa
CCGGCGGCCTGTCTCGCCTGCCTCGCGGCTCTGGCGGCCTGTTTCGCGGCCTCGTCGGCGGCGCGCCCGGCGGCCTCGGCGGCCCGCATGGCCTCGGCGGCGCGCGCCATCCGCTCGGCCTGGCTCAGCGCGGTCGTATCGGTGTCGGAGTCGGTCACGGGCTTCCCGTCGCGGCTGTTCACGGTTGGCGTTGGACCGTCCTGAGAGTGCCATGGACGGTCCGGAGGGTCACGCAGGCGGCCGTGGGGGCGGCCCCTCGGGCGGTCACGAGTGCGCCGGGGCCATGTCGGAGACGTCGTCCAGCGCGGCCCTGATCTCGTTCGGGAGCGTCAGGTCCTCGCTCTCCAGGATCGCGGAGAGCTGCGCGGGGGTGCGCGCGCCGACGATCGGGGCGGTGACGCCCGGACGGTCCCGCACCCAGCTCAGCGCGACGCTGAGCGGCGACACGCCGAGGCCCTCCGCGGCGGTGACGACGGACTCGACGATCCGGGCGCACTCCTCGTCCAGGTAGGGCTGGACGAACTCGGAGAAGTGCGGCGCGGCGGCACGCGACCCGGCGGGGATGCCCGTCCGGTACTTGCCGGTGAGGACGCCGCGGCCGAGCGGCGACCAGGGCAGCAGCCCGGCGCCCGCGTCCAGGACGGCCGGGACGACCTCGCGCTCGATGTCGCGGCGCAGCAGCGAGTACTCCAGCTGGGCCGAGACCACGGGGGCGCGGCCGGGCCAGGCGCGCTGCCAGGCGGCGGCCTTGGACACCTGCCAGCCCGCGTAGTTGGACACCCCGACGTAGCGGGTCCGCCCGGACATGACCGCCTCGTCCAGCGCCGACAGCGTCTCCTCCAGCGGCGTCGCAGGGTCGTAGACGTGGAGCTGCCACAGGTCGACGTGTTCGAGGCCGAGGCGGTCGAGGGAGGCGTCCAGCGCGCGCAGCAGGTGCCGGCGCGATCCGTCGTAGCGTCCGTTCGGCCTGATCGCGGCCTTGGTGGCGATGACGAGGCCGTCCCGGTCGACGAGCTCGCGCAGCAGGTGCCCGAGGATCCGCTCGCTGTCGCCGTCGCTGTAGACGTCGGCGGTGTCGACGAGGGTGCCCCCCGCCTCCACGAACGCGGCGAGCTGCGCCGCGGCCTCGTCCGGCTCGGTGTCCTGGCCCCAGGTCATGGTGCCGAGGCCGAGCCGGGACACCAGCAGTCCGCTCCGCCCGAGGTGACGCTCCTTCATAGGCGGCCAATCTAGCGGTCATCACGGACGCCCCTCCCCGCCGTGGCGCTCCGTGACCGCAAGATCACCCCGTGCCCGGCGGGTGCCGGGCCGGTGGCGGGAAGGTGTCCGGGCATCGGCGGAGAAGTCGCCGGACGCCGCGTCCGCGCACCCCGGCGGTCGAATCGCGGCCCGCCCGTCGGCGGGAGGCGCATCCGCGCGGACCGGTGGCCGCTACCCTTCTGTGGGGATCGGGCGCCGTGGCCCGTCGCGTTTTCCGGAGGGGACCCGCAGCTCGTGAACGTCGTGGAAGCGACCGTGCTCGGAATCGTCCAGGGGCTCACCGAGTTCCTGCCGATCTCCAGCTCAGGTCACCTGCTCATCGTGCCCAAACTGCTCAAGTGGGACGATCCCGGGGCGGCCTTCACGGCGGTCATCCAGCTCGGCACGATGGCGGCCGTCATCATCTACTTCTGGCGCGACCTCGTCCGGATCCTGGCGACGTGGACCAAGAGCCTGTGGACGCCCGAGCTGCGCCCGCACCAGGACGCCCGGATGGGCTGGTACATCGGCCTCGGCACGATCCCGATCGCGGTGTGCGGGCTGGCGTTCAAGGACTTCATCGAGGAGCCGGCCCGCAACCTGTGGATCAACTCGACGTCGCTGATCGTGATGGGCCTGCTGCTGATGGTCGCCGAGTGGGCCGGGATCAGGAAGCGGGAGGTCGCCGACCTCAACATGCGGGACGGCCTGATCATCGGCGCGTTCCAGTGCCTGTCGCTGATCCCGGGCTCGTCCCGGTCGGGCTCGACGATGACGGGCGCGCTGTTCCTCGGCTACACCCGCGAGGCCGCCGCCCGGTACTCGTTCCTGCTGTCGATCCCCGCGGTGGTCCTGTCGGGGCTGTTCGAGCTGCGCAAGGCGTTCGACGGGTCGCTTCAGCTCGTGCCGACGCTCGTCGCGACGGTCGTGTCGTTCGTCGTCGGGTACGCGTGCATCGCCTGGCTGCTGAAGTTCCTTACCAAGCACTCGATGATGGTCTTCGTGTACTACCGGGTCGCGGTCGGCGGGGTCCTGCTCGGCCTCCTCGCCGCCGGGACGATCGCCGCGACCTGAGCGAGCCCCCGGCGGGCCGCGCCAGGCTCGGCCTGGACGGGCTTGAGTGGAGGTGAGCAGGAGGCGGGTGCCGGTCGGCCCGTCTTGTGCACCGGACACACACTCACGCGAAAGATCTATTGCCGCGGGCCGCCGCCGGGTTAGAGTGCGCGACCATGGCACCACCCCCGTTCTCGATGTACTCCCCGAAGACGCCCGGTGACGGCGTCCCGGCCGTGGAGCCGGTGTTCGGCGCGGGCCCGGGGGACGACCCCGGCTACCTGGCGTCCCTGCGGAGCGGGACGGTGCTCGGCCAGATCCGCGCCATGATGGTCGTGCTGTGCGGGGCGCCGGTGCTGATCTGCGCGATCGTCCCGCTGATCGTGGAGAACAAGGACGAGGGCCTCGCCGGCGCGCCGGCCTGGATCTACCTGCCGCTCGCCGCCGCCGCGCTGCTGGCCGTGCTCGCGGGTCCGCGGGCCCCGCGCCCGATGGAGCCGGGCGCCCCGCCCGCCCAGGCGGCGGCGACGGCGCTGGTGGTGTACCGGCAGGCGGTCCTGCTGCGGTTCGCGCTGGCCGAGGGCGTGATCCTGCTGGGCCTGCCGCTCGCCATGGTCGGCCACAGCGAGCTGGTCTTCGCCGTGGGCTTCGTCCTCGGTTATCCGCTCCTCGTGTGGCTGGCGCTGCCGACCCGGGCCGGTGTGGAGCGCATGCGCCGCCGCCTGGAGGCCTCCGGCGCCGAGTCGCACCTGTGGCCGGCCCTGCTGGCCCGCCCCGTCCCCTCCGGGGACTAGGGCGTCAGAGCCACTTGTTCTTGCGGAGCTTGTTGAACAGGACGACGCAGGTGATCGCCATCACGGTGATGACCAGCGGGTACCCGAGGGCCGAGTGGAGCTCGGGCATGTGCTCGAAGTTCATGCCGTAGATCCCGGCGATCGCGGTGGGGACGGCGATGATGGCGGCCCAGGCGGAGATCTTGCGCATGTCCTCGTTCTGCTGCTTGCCGAGCAGGGCGAGGTGCGCGGTCAGGACGCTGTTGAGGAGCTCGTTGTGCGCGTCGACCTGGCCGTCCACGAGCAGGAGGTGGTCCAGGACGTCGCGGAAGTACTCGCGGGTGCCCGCGCACTCGGCGACGCGGCCCTTCACGATGTCCTGGAGGACGGGGACGAGGGGGTCCTCGGCGCTGCGGAACTCCAGGACCTCGCGCTTGAGGGAGTAGATGTCGGCGGTGACGTCGCGGGCGCTCGGGTCGAACACCGAGCGCTCCAGGCCGATGATGTCGACCTCCACCTCGTGGACGACGAGGCCGTAGCGGTCGACGACCTCGTCGCAGACGGCGTAGAGGACGGCGGTGGCGCCGTGCTTGAGGAGCTCGGGCGACTCCTCCAGGCGCTTGCGGACGGGCCCGAGGGGGTTGCCGGCGCCGTGCCGGACGGTGACGACGAAGTCGTGGCCGAGGAACACCATGATCTCGCCGACCTCGATGTCGGAGGTCTCGTCGATGTACTGGAGGGTCTTCAGGACGACGAAGAGGGTGTCGTCGTAGCGCTCCATCTTGGGGCGCTGGTGGGCGGAGACGGCGTCCTCGGCGGCGAGGGGGTGGAGTTTCAGCTCGTCCTTGATGTGCTCGAACTCGGCCTCGTCGGGCTCGAACAGGCCGATCCAGAGGAAGCACTCCCCGTCGGCGCGGGCGAGGTCGAAGGCGTCGCTGATGTCGCCGTCGATGTCGCTGCGCCTGCCGCCGGCGTAGATGGCCTTGTCCACGATCACGTCGGGCATTGTCGCGCATGCGCCCGGTGCGCGGGAAACGGTGCGCCGGACGCGCGGAAGCCCGCGATCTCCTAGAGTGGCCATTGTGACCACCCTTCTCCTGGTACGGCATGGCCTGACCGCCATGACCGGTCCCGTGCTGGCCGGCTGGACTCCCGGGGTGAGCCTGGACGAGCGGGGCCGGGCGCAGGCGTCCGCGCTCGGGGCGCGGCTGGGGCCGGTGCCGCTCGCGGCCGTCGTGGCGAGCCCGCTCGACCGGTGCGTGGAGACCGCGGAGGCGGTCGCCGCGGGGCGCGCGGGGCAGGCCGGCAAGGTCGAGACGGACGAGCGGTTCGGCGAGGTCCGCTACGGGGACTGGACGGGCCGTCCGCTGAAGGAGCTGGCCGAGGAGCCGCTGTGGCGGGTCGTGCAGGCGCATCCGAGCGCGGCGCGGTTCCCCGGCGAGGCGGGCGAGGCGCTGGCGGACGCGCAGCACCGCGCGGTCGCGGCGGTGCGCGACTGGAACGCGCGGATCGCCGCCGAGCACGGCGCGGACGCCGCGTACCTGGTGTGCAGCCACGGCGACATCATCAAGGCGGTGGTCGCGGACGCGCTGGGCCTGCACCTGGACCAGTTCCAGCGGATCCAGGCCGACCCGGCGTCGCTCACCGTGATCCGCTACACCGAGCTGCGGCCGTTCGTGGTCCGGGTGAACGACACCGGCGGGGACGTCAAGGGCCTCCTGCCGCCGCCGCCCGCCGAGGACGGCGCGGAGAGCGGCGGGAGCGGCGGCGCGGGCGGTCCCGGGCCTAGTGACGCGGCCGTCGGCGGCGGCGCGTAGGGTCGTTGTCATGCCCGTCATCTCCTACGACCTGCCGGACAGGTTCGTCGCCGGCGCCGTCGGGCGGCCGGGGGACCGCGCGTTCTACCTCCAGGCGCGCTCCGGTCGCCGCGTGACCAGCGTCGGCCTGGAGAAGTTCCAGGTCACGCTGCTGGCCGAGCGGCTGGAGGAGCTGCTGGACGAGGTGCTGCGCCGCAGCGGGGGCGAGGCGGCGGTGCCGGCGGTCGCGCCGTCGGAGCTGCGCGACGACGGCCCCCTCGACCAGCCGGTCGAGGAGGAGTTCAAGGTCGGGACGATGGCGCTCGCCTGGGACCCGGACGGCGAGCAGGTCGTGATCGAGGCGCAGGAGGTCGGCGAGGGCGAGGACGAGGCGGAGGTCGGCGAGGACGACCCGGCGATAGCGGTGCTGCGGGTGCGGATCAGCGCCGCGCAGGCCCGCGCGTTCGCCGAGCGGGCCCTGAAGGTGGTGGCCGCGGGGCGCCCCCCGTGCCCGCTGTGCGGGCTGCCGCTCGACACCGAGGGCCACGTCTGCCCGCGACAGAACGGATACCTCGGCTGAGATGGCGGCGCTGTACTGGATCATGGGCGGGTCACCCGGGAGAATGGGCGCATGACGCAGTCCTCCAGGGATCGGGCCCCGGCCGGCGACGGTTCCCTCGGCCGCTCGGTGTCGCCCCGCGACGCCGAGGCCGCCGAGCGGCTGCTGCTCGCCGGGCGGCTGGGCGTGGAGGGCCGGCTCGTCCAGGCGTCGAACGCGACGCTGTACTGCTCGATCGAGCACGAGGGCGTGAGCGCCGCCTGCGTCTACAAGCCGGTCGCGGGGGAGCGGCCGCTGTGGGACTTCCCGGACGGGACGCTCGCCGAGCGCGAGGTCGCCGCGTACGCGGTGTCCAAGGCGATGGGGTGGGGGCTGGTCCCGCCGACCGTGCACCGCGACGGCCCGTACGGGCCCGGCATGGTGCAGCTGTGGGTGGAGCCCGATCCCGACATCGACCTCGTGGCGCTGTCGCGGTCGGACGACGAGGCGATCCGCCGGATGGCGGTGTTCGACGCGGTGGTCAACAACGCCGACCGCAAGATCGGGCACCTGCTGCCGCCGGGCGACGGGCACGTCTACGGCTGCGACCACGGGGTGTGCTTCTCGGTGGAGTACAAGCTGCGGACGGTGCTGTGGCAGTGGCGGGGCAAGCCGCTGACGGCGGAGGCCGTGGAGGCGCTCGGCCGGGTGCACGCGGGCCTGCGCGAGGGCCCGCTGGGCGAGCGGCTCGCGGAGCTGCTGACGGCCGAGGAGGTCGACGCGACGCGGCGCCGCGTGGAGCTGATGCTGAAGCACCGCATCCACCCCTACCCGCCGGAGGACTGGCCCGCGATCCCGTGGCCGCCGCTCTAGCCGCCCCCCGGCCTTAAGGTGATTTGGCGCTGATGCTCCAATTGGGGGTATGTGCACGGCGATCATCAGCGTCGATCCGTCGTCCCCCGTCCCCGTCCTGCTCGCCGGCGTGCGGGACGAGTACGTCGCCCGGTCGTGGGAGCCGCCCGGACGGCACTGGCCCGACCGGCCGGGCCTCGTCGCCGGCCGGGACCTGCGCGCCGGCGGCACCTGGTTCGCCGTCGACCCCGCCGGGCCCCGGGTCGCCACGGTCCTGAACGGGCGCGGCCGGATGGCGCCGGAGGAGGGCCGCACGTCCCGCGGCGGGCTGCCGCTGCGGATGGCGGCGGACGGCAAGCTCGGCGAGCTCGACCTGCCGTCCTACGACCCGTTCCACCTCGTCGGCGCCGAGCCCGACCGGGTGCGGCTGTGGAGCTGGGACGGGACCGGCCTGGCGGAGCGCTCCCTCGGCCCCGGCCTCCACGTGATCGTCAACAGCGGGCTGGAGGGCGAGGGGCAGCTGGAGGGCGAGACCGAGGACGCCTACATGGCGGCCCGCCTCGCCCACTTCCGGCCGCTGCTCGCCGCCGCGGAGCGCCCCGTCCCGGACTTCGGGGACGTGCCGGCGGACGAGGCGTGGGGGGCCTGGCTGCCGCTCGTGGACGGCGGCGGCGTCGCCCGCGCCGACCACCGGGCGCTGCTGCCGCTCATCGACCTCGGCGACGGCCGCGTGTGGGGCACGACGTCGGTCAGCCTCGCCGCGCTCGCGCCGGGCGGCGTCCGCTACGACTTCTCCGCCGCGCCCGGCGACCCGTACGCCTGGACCAGGGTGCTCTGACCGCGCCTTCGGGGGAGTAGCCGGACCTTTTCCGCCCCGTGTTCGGCGCCCCGCACGCGGGGCCGTCACGCTCGGTGCTAACTTGACTACCTGAAGCGATCTTCGTGACGGGCCGTGTCGCGCCCGCCGCGGGACGCCGCGGCAGGACATCGGGGCGGACGGGGGAGTGCGCGGATGGGAGCAGCGGGACGGGGCACGGCGATCGCGGCCGGGCTCGGCGCGGTCGCGGTGGGGCTGGCCGCGTGCGGCGGCGGGGGCGGCGGAGGCGGCGGCTCCGCGGGCGGCACGCTGCGGGTCGTCGGGTCGTCCGACGTGGACCACCTCGACACCTCCAGCGTCTACACGACCTGGGGGAACCTCCTGGCCCGCCAGTTCGCGCGGACGCTGTTCGGGTTCACGGCGGCCAACGACTTCGACGAGGCGATCAAGGTGCGGCCCGACGTCGCGGCCGACATCCCGACCACCGCGAACGGCGGCCTCAGCAGGGACGGCCGCACCTACACGATCAAGCTCCGCGACGGCGTGCTGTGGAACACCAGCCCGGCGCGGGAGGTCACGGCGGCCGACTTCGTCCGCGGGATCAAGCGGATCTGCAACCCCGCGAAGCCGTCCGGCGGCAAGGCGTACTACACCGAGACCATCCAGGGCATGGACGCCTTCTGCGACGGCTACGCGAAGGTCGACGCCAAGAGCGCCGCGGCCATGGCGTCCTACCAGGACGAGAACGACGTGGCCGGGCTCGTCGCCAAGGACGCCAAGACCCTCGTCGTCCGGCTGAGGCAGCCCGCGAGCGACTTCACCAACATCCTCGCGCTGGAGTTCGCCGCCGCCGCGCCCAAGGAGTACGACCGGTACGTCCCCGACAGCCCGCAGTTCCGGCAGCACACCGTCTCCGACGGCCCGTACCAGATCGCCTCCTACACGCCGAACAAGCAGTACGTCCTCGGGAAGAACCCGAACTGGAAGGCCGCCTCCGACCCGACGCGGGCGCAGAACCCGGACCGCATCCAGATCACGATGGGGCAGGACTCGCCCGACGTCGTCCAGCAGCAGATGGAGCAGGGCGCCGCCGACCTCGCCTGGGACCAGCCCGTGCCGACCGCGCGGATCCCCGCCCTGAAGTCGAACGCCGACTTCAAGATCATGGAGGGGTCGACCAGCAACCCCTACCTCGTGTTCAACACCCTCAGCCCGAACAACGGCGGCGCGCTCGGCAAGAAGGAGGTCCGGCAGGCGATCAACTACGCGGTCGACAAGACCGCGCTGATCCAGATCTACGGCGGGCCGGACGTCAGCGAGGTCCTCAACCAGGTCATCCCGCCGCGCAGCGTCGGGCACCAGCCGTTCAACCTCTACCCGACCCCGGGCAACGCGGGCGACCCGAACAAGTGCCGGCAGATGCTCGCGCAGGCCGGGTACCCGAACGGCCTCACGCTGCGATTCCCGTACCGGGTGTCCAGCAACCACCCGAAGGTCGCGCAGTCCGTCCAGGCGAACCTGAAGGCCTGCGGGATCACCGCGAACCTGACGCCCGACACCAACGGCACCTTCTACAACACGACGCTGGTGACGCCCGCCGACGCCCGGGCCGGCAAGTGGGACATCGCGGGCCCCGGCTGGGTGCCCGACTGGTACGGCAACAACGGCCGCACCAACATCGTCCCGCTGTTCGACGGCCGCCAGTACGGGCCGAACTCCACCGACTACGGCGGCTACAACGACCCCGCCGTCAACGCGCTCATCGACCGGGCGCTGGAGGCCACCGACGCGGGCACCGCGGCCGGCTACTGGGCGCAGGCCGACCGGCTGATCATGCAGGACGCCGCCGTGGTCCCGTTCATGAACCAGAAGTACCCGATCTTCCACTCGTCGCGGGTGGACAACGCGCTGTACCTGCCGCAGTTCCAGGCCTACGACCTCGGCCAGGTCAAGCTCGGCTAGGCCCGGCCCCGCCGCCGACCCCGCCGCCACCGACGCGAAGGGACGCCGATGAGCCTCCTTGAGGTGACCGACCTGCGGGTCTCGTTCAGCACGCCGGACGGGACGGTCCGCGCCGTGCGCGGCGTCTCCTTCGCCGTCGACCGGGGCCGCACGCTCGGCATCGTCGGCGAGTCGGGCTCGGGCAAGAGCGTCAGCACGCAGACGCTGATGGGGCTGACCCCGGGCGCGGACGTGCGCGGCAGCGCCCTGTTCGAGGGCCGCGACCTGCTCACCGCGGGGGAGCGGGAGATGCGCGGCATCCGCGGCGCCGAGATCGCGATGATCTTCCAGGACCCGCTGTCCAGCCTGCACCCGCTGTACCGGGTCGGCTGGCAGATCGAGGAGATGATCAGGGCGCACGAGCCCGGGACCGGGAAGCGGAGGGCCCGCGAGCGGGCCGTGGAGATGCTCGGCCTCGTCGGCATCCCGCAGCCGGCCCGCCGCGCCGACGAGTACCCGCACCAGTTCTCCGGCGGGATGCGGCAGCGCGCGATGATCGCGATGGCGCTCGCGCTGAACCCCAAGCTGATCATCGCGGACGAGCCGACGACCGCGCTGGACGCCACCGTCCAGGCCCAGATCCTCGACCTGATGCGGCGGCTGCAGGGCGAGTTCGGCACCGCCCTCATCATGATCACCCACGATCTCGGCGTCATCGCCGACATGGCCGACGACGTCCTCGTCATGTACGGCGGGAAGGCGGCGGAGCGGGCCGGGCGCCGCCCGCTCTACCACCGCCCCCACCACCCCTACACCAAGGGGCTGCTGGAGTCGGCGCCGTCGGCGGCGGGCGGCCGGGACCGGCTGAAGCCCATCCCCGGGCAGCCCCCGAGCCTGATCAACGTGCCGTCCGGGTGCGTGTTCCATCCCCGCTGCGCGTACGTGATGGACCGCTGCGTCCCCGACGACCCGCCGCTGGAGCCGGTCGCGGACGACCCGGGGCACGTCTCGGCGTGCTGGCTGCCGCACGAGGCGCTCGGCCTCGGCGAGGACGCCGAGCGGCTGCGGCTCCGCGCCGTCGAGGAGGGCCGCGGCACCCTCGGCCGCCGCCTCCGCGCCACGGCCGCGGGCGACGCGGCCGAGGC
>NZ_CAACUY010000286.1 GCF_900659615.1 Actinomadura fibrosa
GGCCCAGACCAACAACCCCGGGTCCCTGCTGCACTGGACCCGCAAGATGATCGAGATCCGCCAGCGCCACCCCGTCTTCGGCGTCGGCTCCTACGTCGAACTGTCGGCCTCCAACCCCTCCGTCCTCGCCTTCACCCGCGAGATCGGGGAGGACGACACGCAGCAGTGGGGCGGGATGGACACCGTCCT
The DNA here is from genome assembly GCF_900659615.1 of Actinomadura fibrosa. Lineage (GTDB taxonomy): Bacteria > Actinomycetota > Actinomycetes > Streptosporangiales > Streptosporangiaceae > Spirillospora > Spirillospora fibrosa. Next base: position 190 of record NZ_CAACUY010000286.1, read on the forward strand.
GTGCGTCAGCAACCTCTCCCGGTTCCCACAGCCGGTCGAACTCGACATGCGGCGATTCCAGGGCTATTCACCCGTCGAGTGCATGGGCGGCGTGCAGTTCCCCGCCATCGGCGAACTGCCCTACCTGCTCACCCTCCCCGGACACGGCTTCTACTGGTTCCAGCTCACGCCTCCGGACGGTGCCGAGGCAGCGAAGGCGGCCGACCGTGCTACCACCTGAGGACGTCCTCACCCGCGACCTGGCGGAGTGGTTGCCCAAGCAGCGGTGGTTCGGCGGCAAGGACAGCCCGATCGACGAGCTGTCCATCGGCACCGCGACCGAGCTGCTCCCCGGCGACCCCGCGCTGCACCACCTCGTCCTGGACGTCCGCCAGGGCACCGCCACCGACCGGTACCAGCTCCTGCTCGGCGTCCGGCACGACCTGCCCGACCGGCTGCTGCACGTGGAGATCGGCCTGCCGGACCCGGACGGCGCGGCGCCGCGCCTCTACGACGCCGCCCACGACCCGGACCTCACGCGGACCCTGCTGGACCACCTCGCGTCCGAGGCGTCCGTCGGGCCGCTCCGCTTCCACCGCGTGAGCGGCGCCGCCATCCGGACGGACCTGACGAGCCTGCCCATCACCGCCGAGCAGAGCAACACCTCGCTGCTGTTCGGCGACGACTACATCTGCAAGCTGTTCCGCCGCCTGAGCCGCGGCGTCAACCTCGACCTGGAGGTCAACCTCGCGCTCACCCGCGTCGGCTGCACGCACGTCGCCGCCGTCCGCGGCTGGATCGAGCTGGAGGCCGGCGGCGACGGCGACGGGGCCGAGCCCGTCACGCTCGGGCTCCTGTCGGACTACCTCCGCACCGGCGCGGACGGCTGGAGCCTAGCGATCGCGAGCGTGCGCGACTGGTACGCGCACACCGTCACGCCCGCCGAGGACGAGTGGGCCGAGCTGGACGCCAGCGTCGCGGGCGGCGACTTCGCGGCCGAGGCCGAGCGGCTCGGCGCCGCCACCGCCGAGGTCCACCGGGCGCTCGCCGAGGCGTTCGGCGTGACGACCGTCCCGGCGGACGAGGTGCGCGCCGCGGCCGCGCGGATGAACGAGGAGCTCACCGCGACCTGCCGCGCCGTACCGTCCCTGGCGCCGCACGCGAAAGCCCTCACCGGCGCCTTCATCGACCTGGCCGCGCAGGCGGAGCCCCTGCGCGTCCAGCGCGTCCACGGCGACTACCACCTCGGCCAGGTCCTGCGCACCGAGTCCGGCTGGACGGTGCTCGACTTCGAGGGCGAGCCCGCCCGCACCCCCGGCGAGCGCCGCGCCCTCGCCCACCCGCTCCGCGACGTCGCCGGCATGCTCCGCTCCTTCGAGTACGCCGCCCGCTTCCTCATCACCAAGTCCGGCACCGTGCCCGCCGAGTCCCACCGGGGGCTGGAGACGCGCGCGCACGCCTGGGCGGCCCGCAACCGCGCCGCGTTCTGCCGCGGCTACGCGGCGGCCGGCGGACCCGACCCCGCCGCGCACGCCGTGCTGCTGCGCGCGTTCGAATTCGAGAAGGCCGTGTACGAGGTCCGCTACGAGGCGCGGAACCGGCCGGCCTGGCTTCCGGTCCCGCTGAAATCGCTCGCCCATCTGACCTCATGATCAAAGACACGAAACGGCGCACCAAATCCCGGACCATGATCATGTAAAATCGGCGCGTTCTCCAGATCCCGGGGCGGATGGCGGGTACCCGAACTGTCGGCAGTAGATCATCCGACAACGGAAACCGGAGACTGGAAATGCGGGCAGTACGCCACTCGTATCGGGAGAATTCGCTTCGGCCGCCGCTCGGCCGTATCGGCGCCGTCCGGACGGCGATACGAAAACCGAGCATCCTGCGCACCGCCGTCACGGCGGCGGCGACGGGAATCGTCGTCGTCCTCCCGGTCGGGGCGCAGGCGATGGCACGGCTCAGCCCGTCCGTGATCCACAAGCTCGCCCTGGATCCGGTGACGCTGAGCAAGGTCCGGGAGTACGACCGGTACCGGACGCAGGAGGCGGCGCAGCGCAGGCGGGCCCGCACGGCGCTCGCGTTCGCCCGCCGGCAGATCGGCAAGCCCTACCGCTGGGGCGCGGCCGGACCGGCCGGGTTCGACTGCTCCGGCCTCGCGATGGCCGCGTGGCGCCGGGCCGGCGTGGTGCTCCCCCGCGTCACCTACTCGCAGTACTCGGCGGTGAAGCGGAAGGTCGGGCTGAAGGACCTGCGCCCCGGCGACCTCATCTTCTTCCGCGGCCGCGCCCACGTCGGGATGTACGTGGGGAACGGCCGCTTCCTGCACGCCCCGAACAGCGGCTCGCGGATCCGGATCGACAGGCTCGGCCCGGCCCGCCTCAGGCAGTTCGCGGGCGCCGTCCGTCCCGGGGCTCCGGTCCGCAGGAGGTGGTCGCCGTCCATCAGGCAGCTCGTCGCGAAGATCGACCGGATGAGCGCCGACGCGGACCCGGCCGCGCAGCGTCCACCGGACACCGGGCCGAAGCCACCGGCCGGCATTCCAGCGGAACCCCTCGGCACCCTCCCCGCACCATCCGCGGGCGTCCTCGCACCCGCCACCGCCACGACCACGACCACGCAGGACGCCCAGGCGGCGCCGGACGGTCAGGCGTCGTACCACCTCCAAGCAGCACCCGACGACCAATCCCACCCCGCACAGACCGAGTCCGCCGAGCCCGCCGCGCAGGCACAGCCCGGCGACCAGGTTCAGCCGGCCGCCGCGCAGGACACCCAGCAAGGCGCGCATCCGGACGTCCAGCAGGACGCGCACGAAGACACGCACTCCGTCGCGCAGCCGGTCGAGCAGCCCGTCGCGCAGCCGGCCGAGCACGCCGACGATCGACCCGAGCCGCGACCCCAGGTCGAGCCGGTGGTCCAGCCCCTCGTCGCGACACCCGAGGACCCGGTTTGACCTGAAGCGCACTCCAGGTGCTTGGCTGGTGTCCATGGACTACACGCAGCTCGGCCGCACGGGGTTGAAGGTCAGCCGCCTGGTGCTCGGCACGATGAACTTCGGGCCGCAGACCGACGAGCCCGGCAGCCACGCGATCATGGACGCGGCGCTGGACGCCGGCATCAACTTCTTCGACACCGCGAACGCCTACGGCTGGGGCGCGAACAAGGGCCGCACCGAGGAGATCATCGGGAGCTGGTTCGCGCAGGGCGGCGGCCGCCGCGAGAAGACCGTCCTCGCGACGAAGGTCTACGCGAACATGAACGCGGAGCCCACGGCGTCCTGGCCGAACACCGACAAGCTGTCGGCGCTGAACATCCGCCGCGCCGCCGACGCGTCGCTGAAGCGGCTCGGCACCGACTACATCGACCTCTACCAGTTCCACCACATCGACCGGGCGACGCCCTGGGACGAGATCTGGCAGGCGCTCGACGTCCTCGTCCAGCAGGGCAAGGTCCTGTACGTCGGGTCGTCCAACTTCCCCGGCTGGGGCATCGCGCAGGCCAACGAGAACGCCGCCCGGCGCGGGACGCTCGGCCTGGTCAGCGAGCAGTGCCTGTACAACCTCATCGAGCGGCGCGCCGAGATGGAGGTGATCCCGGCCGCCGCCGCCTACGGGCTCGGCGTCATCCCGTGGTCGCCGCTGCACGGCGGTGTGCTCGGCGGCGTGCTGCGCAAGGAGCGCGAGGGCGGCGCGTCGCGGTCGCGGTCCGGACGGGCGGCGGAGATGCTGGCCGACCCCGCCGAGCGGGCGCGGATCCAGGCGTACGAGGACCTGTGCGACAAGCACGGGCTGCGCCCCGGCGACGTCGGGCTGGCCTGGCTGCTGTCCCGCCCGGAGGTCATGGGCCCGATCGTCGGCCCGCGCACCCGCGAGCAGCTCGACTCCGCCCTCCGCGCGGTCGAGCTGGAGCTGTCCGCGGAGTTCCTCGCCGCGCTGGACGAGATCTTCCCCGGTCCGGGCCCGTCCCCGGAGGCCTTCGCCTGGTGACGGGGACGGGCGTCCGCGGCCGCGGATGTCAGCCCACCACCACGGCGTCGCCCGGCACGGCGGCGGGGGATCCGGTGTAGAACTGGGCCGCCCACCGGCGGTAGGCGGTGATGGGTCCGTCGCCGCCCGCGAGCCTCGGGCGGTCCAGGTACGTCCGGGTGTTCCAGATCGGGAAGTCCTGGCGCACGTCCGCCCACATGGTCGGGCCGATGACGTGCGTGGCGAACCGGGCGACCGGATCGGCGAGGACGCGCGGGCGGCGCGGCCGGTGGAGGCGCAGGGCGAGCAGGGCCCGGAACTCCAGCTCGCCGTCACCGCCGGTGGCGCCGGACGCCGTCCAGGGGACGACCGGGGTCTGGAGGAAGAGGGCCTGCACCTCCAGGCCGAGCCTCGGGACGACGCCGCGCGCGGAGTTCACGCCGAGCCCGTACGCGCGGGCGGTGAAGCGGAACTCCAGCGCCCCGAGCGGCGGGAAGTTCCGCCGGGTCACGACGTCGGCGCGCATGCGCGGCCCGTCGAACTCCAGGTTCTCGACGCGGGCGCTCCGGTAGCCGTGCAGGGCGGTGAAGTGGCCCATGTCGACGGTGTTCTCGACGATGTCCTGCGGGTGGGCGGTGAGCCGGTGGAACCGCCTGATGGGCGCGGGGAAGCCGTCCCGCATGACGGACGGGACCTCCCACCGGGGCGGGCCGCCGGACGCGTCCCACCAGACGAGCAGCGCGCCGTCGGACTCGCGGACCTCCAGCAGCGACAGCCGCGTGCGCGGCGGGGGCGCGCCGTTGCCGGTGCGCACGCACGTCCCGTCCGCGGCGAAGGCGAAGCGGTGGAACGGGCAGACGAGCTCCTCCCCCTCGACGGTGCCGCCGTGGCCGAGGTGCGCGCCGAGGTGCGGGCAGTACGGGCGGACGGCGCGCGGCGTGCCGCCCCGGGTGCGGTAGAGCACGACGTCCTCCCCCATGAGCCTGCGGCGCAGCACCTGCCCGGGGCGCAGCTCGGCACCGAACGCGACGCCGTACCAGCCGTCCGGACGGGCCGGCGGCAGCACGCGCCGGGCGGAGTCGCGACGCGGCACCGCGCCGGTGCCGGAGCGGAGCGCCGCGTTCTTGCCGGAGTGGGGGGTCGCGTCCATTTCGGAGGGCGACGTCTCGTCCGCGGCACAGTGCGGCGTCATGTCCGTACCGAAGTGCGGCGTCATGTCCATATGATGGCCTTTCCTGCACTCGGGTATCCGTTATCGAGGTGACGGTTCCGGCAATTTCCTCGTCCGGCTCGCCGGAAACTCCGACCCGGATAGATTTTCTCTTGCCACGCCAAGACGACGCCTTTTTCTCGTGCGCCGACAATCGACCGGACCGAGCGGAGGGCGTCCCCGAAGCACACCGTGACGGAGGTCGCATGCGAGCCCCGACCATCCCCCGCGCCCCCGGGCGGCTGCCGCTGCTCGGGCACGCCCACCGGCTGGCCCGCGACCCGGTCGGGTTGCTCCAGGAACTGCGGGGATGCGGGCCGATCGCGGCCTTCCACGCCGGGCCGCGCCCGGTGTTCGTCGTCAACGCGCCCGACCTGCTGCGCCGCGTGCTCGTCACGGACGCGGGCTCCTACGTCCAGGGGCTGGCCTACGAGCGGAGCAGGCCGTTCCTCGGCGACGGGCTCGCCACCGCGGACGGGGACGCGCACCTGCGGCAGCGGCGGCTGATGCGGCCGGCGTTCCACCGGGCGCGCCTGCGCGGCTACGCCTCGGTCATGCGTGCGCAGGCCGAGGCCCTCGCCGCCTCGTGGGGGGACGGCGACCGCGTCGCGCTGGACGCGGCGCTGCACCGCGCGAGCGCCGCCGGGGCGCTGCGGGCCCTGTTCCGCACGGACCTGGACGACGCCGCCGTCGCCGAGATCCACGCCTGCGTGTCGACGTTCCTGCGCGAGATCCCGCTGCGGGCCGTGCTGCCGCGCGCCGCCGGGCGCGTCCCGACCCCGGGGAACCGGCGGTTCACGCGGGCCGCCGCCCGGCTCCGGGAGATCGTCGACGGCATGGTCGAGGAGCGCCGGCGGGACCCCGCCGCGGACGGCCGCGACGACCTGCTGTCCGCGCTGACGACCGCGCGGGACCCCGGCACCGGCGCCGCCATGACGCCCCGGCAGGTGCGGGACGAGGTCATGACGGTCCTCGCGGGCGGGTCGGAGACCGTCCCGTCCACGCTGTCGTGGCTGTACCACGAGCTGGGCCGCAACCCGGACGTCCAGGAGCGGCTGCAAGGCGAGCTCGACGAGGTCCTCGCCGGACGGCCCGCCGGGTTCGACGACCTGCCCGCGCTGGCGTACACGCGGCGCGCCATCGACGAGACGCTGCGCCTGCACAGCGTGGCGTGGATGATGTCGCGCCGCGCGCGCACCGACGTCGAGCTGGGCGGGCACCGCATCCCCGCCGGGTCGGAGCTGCTGTTCAGCCCGACGACGCTCCACCGCGATCCGGTGCTTTATCCCGACCCCCTCCGTTTCGATCCCGACCGGTGGCTCTCACCCCCGCCCAGAGAGCATTTCGTGCCATTCGGCGCGGGCCCCCGGAAATGCATCGGCGACCATTTCTCCTATGTCCAGATGACCGTCGTCGCCGCGACGCTGTCGGCCCGCTGGTCCGTGTCGCCCGTGCCCGGGAACCGCGTGCGGATGAGCGCCGCCGGGGCCCTCCGCCCGGACGCGCTGCCGATGGTCGTGACGCGCCGCCCCGGCGACGCTCACGGTGCGGCCGTGTGCGACGAGCGGGCGGCGGCGACCACGGCACCGGCCAGCACCGTGGAGGACGACACGGCCAGCGGCGTGTAGAGGCCCCGCCCCACCCACATCTCCGGGAACGGGCCGTCAAGGTGCCGGCGCAGGTAGCGGCGGGCGCCGTCCCACACCGATACGGGCACCCGGGCGCCCTGCCGCGCCAGGGCGTCCAGGTTGAGGACGGCGCAGCCCGTCTCCTCCGGCGTGCCGCGCCCGTACCAGCCCCACGACCCGTCCGGCCGCTGCGTCTCCAGCAGCCACCGCAGCGTGCCGTCCAGGCGCATGGCGGTCGCCCGGGTCAGGGCGTACGTCACCTGAGCGGTCGCGTAGTACGGCGACACGTGCCATTTGTCGTACCACCAGGCGCCTTCGCGGCGCGCGTCAAGCAGGAAGCCGGTGACCTTGGCCATCGGCCGCGCGTACGCCGCCCGGCGCAGCGCGAGCGCCTCCAGCACCCGCGCGTTGGGGGTGACGGAGCCGTCCCGCTCGCCGGGGTAGGTGACGAAGCACCGCTCCCCCTCGAACGCGAGCAGCCCGTCCAGCAGCCCGAGGACGTCGTGCCCCGCGGCGTGCAGCACGATGATCGCCATGGCGCTGTCGTCGGGGTCGGCCAGCGGGAACCCCGCGCTCAGCCCGAGCCGCCCGTGCGTGCCGAGCAGCGCGCGGAGCCACCGCGCCGCGCGGGCGGCGCCGGGCCGCCGGGCGTCCGCGAGACCGGCGCGCTGGAGGTTGTGCAGCACCCACGCCGTCTCGAACACCTCGGTCGGATACAGGGACGGGACGCCGCCGTCCGGGAAGCGGCGCGCCAGGTCGTCCAGGTAGCCGGCCGCCGCCCCGCCGCCGCCCGCCGACCAGAGCGCGGCGGTGGCCGACGGCGAGTTCGCGAGCGACCCGTCCGGGCCGCTGAACCGCGCGAGAGCCCGGTGAGCCGGATCCGCGCCGATCGCCTCAAGCGAGTACAGCAGGGAGGTCGGCTCGCTCAGGAGGCGCTCCCGCGGGATGAGCTCCAGCTTCCCCTGCCGCGTCCGGGCGAGGTCGTCCCAGTCCCGGTACGGGAGGTCCAGCCCCCGCGCCGACGCGACGCCGAGCAGGAGCGGCACGGCCAGCTCGAAGCCCATCGTCTCCCCGACCGGAGCGCGGCGCCAGCCGGTCGAGTGGCCGCGCAGGTAGGCCAGCCCCGCCCGGACGGCGTCCGCGCGGCCCGGCGGCGACGCCCCCGCATCGGTGAGCGCCACGACGGCGGCCAGCGTGCAGACGGTCCGGTCGTGCGGGAACGCGACCTCACCGCCCCAGGAGCCGTCCGCTCGCTGATGCTCGACGAGCCAGCGCAGCGACCGCGGGTACCGGACCGCGCCGCCCGGGTCGCGCAGCCGTCCCAGCCACGCCGTGGTGTACGGACACGCCCCGAACGACCCGCCGCCGTCCGCTCCACCGCCGTCCAGCCCGGCGAGCAGCGCCTCGACCCGCTCCTCCACCGGCAGGTTCGCGCGAACCTCCCGCCCGTCCACCCGCAGCTCGGCGACCCCTCGCCCGCTCAACCCCAGCCCGCGCGTCCCGACCTCGACAACACCCTGCTCGATCAAGCCATCCCCTCACCACTGCCATCACCGCGCACGCCCGGCCGCGGCCGCCAGACTGCGCACTCCGACCACACGTCCAACCCCACGAACGCCTGCCCCGATCGCACCTCCGCCACACCCGCAAAGCGACTCTATGTGCACAGGCGAGCACTCTAAGTACATGGCAGCCGGACGACTACGGATGCGCGGGTCGGTAGCGAATGCTGACAAATCCGCTGGTCATGCGGCGTGCCCGGCGTCGATCTGCTCGTAGTGGCGGACGGACCACAGGAGCTGGCGTTCCAGTGCGAGGGCCGGGCCGGGCGCGGACTCGGCGAGCGTGTCCAGCGCCCGGCGGCAGCGCTCGACGTGGCCCGCCAGCAGGCGGCGCGCCCGCTCCGCGGGGAGCCCGAGGGCGAGTGCGTCGAGGACGCCTTCCCCGCGTTCGCGCTGGTGGCCGCGCAGGTCGTTGGCCAGCCGCACCGCGACGCACGCGTCCCGGAGGGGGCGCCGCAGCGCGGGCAGGAGGCCGGGCCGGGTCACGTCCGGCATGTCCGACCACATGGCGAGGACGAGCGGGGCGAGCGCGATGCTCGCGGCGCCGTGCCGGAGGTAGGCGCCGAGGAGCGGCGGGGGCCCGCCGGCCGCCACCCGGCGCGCCGCCTCGTACTCGAACAGCGCGCCGGCGAGCGCCGCGTCCGCGGCCCGGCGCCACCAGGCCAGGACGCCCGGCGCCACCGCCACCGCGTCCCGGATCTGCGCGAGCGCCGCCCCCAACGCGCCAACCTGACCGCCCTCCCAAGAGACAGCCGCACCGCCGAAGGCGCCCTCCCCGTACGGGGGCGGTTCGGCGTTTGTGGTGGGGGTGGGTGGGGCTTGGGCTGTTGCGCGGAGGGCGGCTAGGCCTGCGCGGAGGCGGGCGGGGTCGTGGCGGGCGGGCGGGCCGTCCGTCCAGGCGTCCAGGGCGAAGATCCAGAGGCCGGTCCGGGCGGTCAGGTCCGCGCCCGCGCCCGACAGCCAGGGGGCGACGAACGCGGCCGGCAGGCTGCACAGCGGCGCGAGCCCCGGGTCGAACGGGGGCCCGAGGCGCGCCGCCCACGCCGCCGAGCGCGCCGTCAGCCGGGCCGCGACGACGGCCGCGTCCGCGGCGGCGACCACGTCCAGCCGCCGGCAGGCGTCCCGCCGGTCCTTCTCGCGCACCGCATCGTCCATTGCCATCCTCTCGCCGGCGCTTTCCAACGGCATGCCACGTCAACGGGCTGTCCATGCCGCCGGCGGGCCAATCGGCGCCCGGCACGCCGCGGGAGGGGTTTTGCCGGACGCGGTTCGCGTCCGCCCCGTCCTTTTGCCGGGTCAAGAAAAGGTCTGATAAGGGCATGGGAAAGGCAATTCCGGCGCACCCGGCCCCGCCTTTCCGGTGTTCGGGATCGTTCGGTTTACGTTGGGTCGCGACCGGCCGCGGGGACGCGTGGCGAGGAGCACCGGGAGGGACGAGCATGACCGCGACCGACACGCCGGCCACGTCCGCGGACGGCGCCGGGAGCGCGCGGGAGGCGGAGCGGGCGCTCGCGGGCGCCCGGGCCCTCCTCGACCCCGCGCTGCGCGCCGCGGTGCACGGCCTGCCC
>NZ_CAACUY010000287.1 GCF_900659615.1 Actinomadura fibrosa
GTCCGCGCCCGTGTCCCCCGCGCCGGTGTCCCCCGCGCCCGAGCCGCCGGCGACGGGCGGGTGCGGCGGGTCGCGGCGCAGGATGAGCGGGCGCCCGTCCGCCTCGAACGCCCACGTCTCGCGGCTCGCCCCGCCGGACAGCCGCCGCAGCCCCGTCACCTCGGCCGACAGCAACCCGGCGAGCGCCCCGGCCAGCGCCCCATCCAGGCCGCCGCTCATGCCACGTCTCCCCGAGAGAACGGCCCCCCGCGCCCCGCGGCGACGGCACCGGATACGAACCCGCTCCGCACGCTCATGCCCGCTCAACCCGCTCGACCCGGTCGCCCTGCGCGACCTGCGCGACCCGCTCGGCCTGCTCGACCCGCTCGCCCTGCGCGACCTGTTCGGTCTGCCGCTTCCGCTCTGCCCGCTCGGCCTGCTGGGCGGCGGCGAGCGCGCGGAGCGGGTCGCTGCCGCGCGTGTCGGCGTACTCCTCGACGCGGGTGATGCGCGGGGCGCCGTCCACGCCGTCCACGGTCACGAACAGGCACGCGGCCATCTCGATCGCCGTCCCGTCGGGGAGCTCGCCGCGCAGGACGTGCCGCTGGACGTAGCCGTCCGGCAGCGGGTCACGCCGGATCTCCTCGTAGCGGAAGTCGCGCAGGTTGCGGGACAGCCAGCGGAGCGTCCGCAGGTTGTCGTCCACGCCCTGCTCGGCGCCGCCGCCCGCGCCCGGGCCGTTGTGCCAGATCCTCGCGCCGGGCGCGTAGAGGGAGCGGAGCGCGTCCACGTCGCCTGCGGTGATCGCGGCGATGAAGCGGTCGGCGATGTCCACGGATGTCTCCTTCGGGGGTGGGGCGCCGGACGGACCTCAGGCCTGGAGGCCGAGGGCCCGGATGGTGAGGTCGTCGAGGGTGTCCAGGAGCCGCTGGGTGTCGGGGGCGTCCTCGCCCTGGACGAGCCACAGGTACAGGGAGTGGTCGACCATGGCGGCGAGGGCGCGGGCCGCCATCTCCGCGTCGATCCCGGGGTCGACGAGCCCGGCGCGCTGCCAGCGCTCGATCGCCTTCGCGGACCGCCCGATCGCCCCGGCGCGGTGCTTGCGGCGCAGCTCCTGGAACTCCACGTTGAACGTCGCGACCTGCTCGATGATCGCCATCATCTTCGCGTTGCGCCGGTACGCCTCGTAGTAGCCGCGGTTGGCGCGGCGGACGCGCGCGGCCGGCGACGGGCCCGCGGCCGGGAGGAGGTCGTGCTGCGTCATCTCCTGGAAGAGCCGGTCGGCCACCTCCAGGAACACCGCCTCCTTGGACGGGAAGTAGGTGTAGAAGGACCCGTAGGCCACCTTGGCGTGGCGGGTGATGTGCGCGACGCGGGTGTCGAGGAACCCGCGCTCCTCGAACACCTCGCGGGCGGCGGCCACGATCCGCGCGCGGGTCCGCGCGCCGCGCTCGGTCAGCGGCGCCGCCCCGGCGTCCGCCCCGGTCTTCGCCGCGTCCGCGGGGCCGGCTTCGCCGCTCATCTGGTGGTCCCTCCTCATCGGTCCCCGCCCGGGGTTGACAACCCGATGCTCCCAGGATCAGGATCCCGAGCATCGAGCAAAGTTGATATGACTGTCAAGTCAACTCCGAGGAGACCCGCATGCCGAGGCGGCCATGCTGATCAGCGACATCGTCGAGTACGCGGCCCGCAAGCACCCCGCCCGTCCCGCGATCCGGTCCGAGGAGGAGACGATCACCTTCGCCGAGCTGCGCGACCGGGTCAGAAGGGTCGCGAACGCGCTGCTCACGGTGGCGGAGCCCGGCGACCGCGTGGCCGTCCTCGCGGGCAACCGGCCCGAGTACGTCGACCTCTACTACGGCGTCCCCGCGGCGGGGATGGCGCTGGCGTTCCTGAACCACCGGCTGCACCCGGCCGAGATCGCCGCGCTCGCCGACCACGCGCAGGCGTCCGTGCTCGTCGTGAGCGGCGAGTACCTGGACGCGATGCGGGAGCACCGCGACGCGATGCCCACCGTGAAGACCGTGGTCGGCCTGGACGGCGGCGGCGACCGCGCCTACGCCGACCTCGTCGGGGCCGCGCCCGCGTCCGAGCCGCCCCGCCCGGACGAGAGCGCGCTCGGCTGGCTCGTGTACACGAGCGGCACCACCGGCGCGCCCAAGGGCGTCATGCTCTCCCACCGCAACCTCGTCGCGGGCGTCGCGAGCTCCGCCGCGCACTGGGAGATCCCGGACGGGAGCGTCTTCCTGTTCTGCTTCCCGCTGTGCCACGTCGGCGGTTACGCGATCCTCGTGAACCACCTGCGCGGCTGCACGGTCGGGATCGTCCGGTCCTACGACAACGAGACGTTCCTGCGGCTCGTCGCCGACTGGGAAGTCACCCAGACCGGCCTCGCCCCCACGATGATCGCGTTCCTGCTCCAACACCCCGGCATCGAGGACCGCGACCTCGGCACGCTGGAGGCCATCGGGTACGGGGCGTCCGCGATCCCGGCGGAGGTGCTGCGGCAGGGCATGCAGGTGCTCGGCTGCGACTTCTACCAGGGCTTCGGCATGAGCGAGACCGGCGGGAACATCCTGTACTTCGGGACCGCCGACCACCGCCGCGCCGCCGCGGGCGAGACGCACCTGCTCGCCGCCGCCGGGCGCTGCATGGACACCGCCGACATCCGGATCGTGGACGCGGACTTCGCCGACGTCCCGGACGGCGAGCCCGGCGAGATGCTCGTCCGCGGCGACCAGGTGATGTCGGGGTACTGGCGGGAGCCCGGGCTGACCGCCGAGGCGTTCCACGACGGCTGGCTCCGGACGGGTGACATCGTCCGCCGCGACGCCGAAGGCATGGTCTACATCGTCGACCGGATCAAAGACATGATCATTACTGGCGGGGAGAACGTCGCGTCCCGCGAGGTCGAGGAGGCGCTGCACCGGCATCCCGCGGTCGCGGAGGCCGCGGTGTTCGGCGTCCCCGACCCGCGGTGGGGCGAGTCCGTCGCCGCGGCCGTCGTGCTGCGGCCCGGCGCGTCCGCCACCGCCGAGGACCTCGTCGCGGCCTGCCGCGCGAGCCTCGGCGGCTACAAGGTCCCGCGGCGCGTCGAGTTCGTCGCGGAGCTGCCCCGCAACGTCGCGGGGAAGATCCTCAAACGCGAGCTGCGCGCCGCCCACCAGGAGGGAGTGTCATGACGGCCCGGAGGAACACCGAGTTCGAGCTCGGCGGCATCAACCACCTCGCGCTCGTGTCGTCCGACATGAAGCGCACGATCGACTTCTACGGCGGCGTGCTCGGGATGCCGCTGATCAAGACGCTGGACCTGCCCGGCGGGCTCGGCCAGCACTTCTTCTTCGACTGCGGCGGCGGCGACTGCGTCGCGTTCTTCTGGTTCCCGGACGCGCCGGACCCGGTGCCCGGCGTGTCCGCGCCCGCGGGCCGTCCCGAGCAGGGCGAGCTGGTCAGCGCCGTCGGGTCGATGAACCACGTCGCGTTCCACGTCCCGCCGGAGAGGTTCGAGGAGTACCGGAAGCGGCTGAAGGAGAAGGGCGTCACGGTCAGCCCGATCCTCAACCACGACGACAGCCCCGCCGGCATCGCGCGGACCTTCGACGACGGCGTGTTCGTCCGGTCCTTCTACTTCCAGGACCCGGACGGCATCCTGCTGGAGTTCGCGTGCTGGACCAAGGAGTTCACCGACGCCGACGTCTCGCACGAACCCAAGACGGCCGCCGACCGTACAGCCCCCAAGGAGCGTCATGCCGCGACTGCGTGAAGTCCCCCGCGCCGAGGTCACCGACGAGCGCGTTCTCTTCTTCTACGACCACCTGTTCGCCCCCGACCGCGACCCGGCCGTCGACCACGGCACCGCCACCGGCTCCCCCGGCGACTGGTGGACGGTCTTCGCGCAGGACCCGGACGTGTTCCGGCACGCCGTCCGCGGCTTCGCGCTCTACCGCAACGCGAGCCTCGACCCGGTGCTGCGCGAGCTCGGCCAGTGCCGGGCCGGGTGGGCGCGCGGCAGCCAGTTCGTGTTCTCCCAGCACTGCAAGCAGATGCGGGCGCTCGGCATGGCCGAGGAGAAGATCCAGTCGATCCCGCACTGGCAGACCGCCGACTGCTACTCGCGGCTGGAGCGGGCCGTCCTCGCCTACACCGACGGGCTGGTGCTGGACGGCGGGCGCGTCCCCGACGCGGTGTTCGAGATCCTGAAGGAGCACCTGCCCGACAAGGAGATCCTCCAGCTCACCTACATCACGTGCATGTACGAGATGCACGCGACGATGGCGCGGGCGCTGCGCCTGGAGTTCGACGACCGGGACGAGCCGGTCGTCGAGGTCGCCGCGCCCGAGGGCTACGGGAACCGGGACATCGCCGCCGACCTCACCGGGCGGGCGTGATGCTGTTCCCCGTGCCGGACCGCGTCCGGGGCGTCCGCGACGCCGTCCACGCGTTCATGACCGAGCGGGTCGAGCCCGCCGAGCCCGTCCTCAACGCGGGCGGCGAGGAGTCCCGCGAGGCGCTGCTGGACCTGCGGCGGCAGGCGAAGAAGGAGGGCCTGTGGGCCCTCGGCCACCCCGCCGAGCTGGGCGGCGGCGGCCTGCCGTTCCTCGACTACGTGTACGTCAACGAGGTGCAGGGCCGCAGCGAGTGGGGGCAGCTCGCGCTCGGCACGTTCACGCTCCAGGACTCGCTGATGCTGCACAAGTACGCGAGCCCCCGGTGGCGCGAGCGCTACCTCGCCCCGCTCGTCGCGGGCGAGGTGTCGCCGAGCTTCGCGATGACGGAGCCGTCCGTCGCCGGGTCCGACCCGACCGGCATCCAGACGACCGCCGAGCTGGACGGCGACGAGTGGGTGATCCGGGGCCGCAAGTGGTTCACGACGGGCGCGGGGCAGGCGGCCTACACGACCGTCATGTGCCGCACCGAGCCGGAGAGCCCGACCCCGCACCGCGCCTTCAGCATGATCGTCGTGCCGACGGACACGCCGGGCTACCGGATCGTCCGCGAGACGCCGGTGCTCGGCCTGAACGGCGGCCACTACGAGGTCGCCTACGAGGACGTCCGCGTGCCGGCGGACCATCTGCTCGGCCCGCGCGGGCACGGCTTCGTCATCGCGCAGGACCGGCTCGGCCCGGGCCGCATCTTCCACTGCATGCGCTGGCTCGGGCAGGCGCAGCGCGCGTTCGAGCTGATGTGCGCGCGGCTGGACGTCCGCGTCGCGTTCGGCGAGCCGCTGTCGGCGAAGCAGCTCATGCAGCAGCACGTGTTCGACTCCTACACCGAGATCCAGGCGTCCCGGCTGCTCACGCTCCAGGCCGCCGAGCAGATCGACGCGGGCGACCAGGCACGGATCGAGATCGGCGCGATCAAGGTGGTCGGCGCGCGGATGCTGCACAACGTCATCGACCGGGCGATCCAGGTCCACGGCGCGGCCGGGCTCACCGACGACCTCCCGCTGTCGCGCATGTACCGGCACGCGCGGGAGGCCCGCCTCTACGACGGCCCGGACGAGGTCCACATCCAGAGCACGGCCCGCCGCATCCTCAAGGCGGCCAACGCCGGATAGCCCGGCCTGGTGACGGCTGGGCTTGTGCCGGTGAGGCGAGCGCCGTCCATGGCGTTCGGCGCTCAGAGGAGGTCGGGGCGCAGGCCCCTGAGCTTGTCCGGGTTGAGCTGCATGCGCAGGTTCTGGATGCGGCCGTCGACCAGGTCGAAGGTCACGGCGCCGACGGGGGTGTCTCCGAGGGCGAACAGCACGCCCGTCTCTCCGTTGATGGTGGCGGGCCGCAGGGCGACACCCGCCGACTGGGGCTTGGCCAGGACGCCGAGCATCCAGCGGGCGACGTGGTCGAGGCCGTGCAGGGGGCGGCGGGCGGCGGTGACCTTGCCGCCGCCGTCGGACCAGAGGGTCACGTCCGGGGCGAGCACCTCCATCACCGCGTTGAGGTCGCCGCCCGAGCAGGCGGCGATGAAGCGGGCGGCGACCTTCTCGCGCTGTGCCGGGTCGGCGTCGAAGCGGGGCCGCCGGGCCTGGACGTGCTCGCGGGCACGGTGCGCGATCTGCCGGACGGTGGACTCGGGCCGCTCCAGGATCCCGGCGATCTCGGCATGGGAGTACCCGAAGACCTCGCGGAGCAGGAACACCGCGCGCTCGGTGGGGCCGAGGGTCTCCAGCACCACCATCAGCGCGGTGGAGACGGTGTCGGCCACTTCGGTCTCCTGGGCCGCGTCGGGCGAGGTGAGGAGCGGCTCGGGCAGCCACGGGCCGACGTAGGCCTCCCGGGTCGCCCGTGCGGAGGTGAGCCGGTTCAACGCCAGGTTGGTGACGGTCCGGACCAGGTAGGCCCTCGGATTCCGGACGGCGGAACGGTCGGCGGAGTTCCAGGCCAGCCAGGCGTCCTGAAGCACGTCCTCGGCGTCGGCGACGCTGCCCAGCATCTGGTACGCGGTGGCGAACAGCAGCCGGCGGTGTTCGAGGTAGGGATCCGGTTCCGGCGTCGTGTCGGTCATGGGTCCATGCTTTCGGTGCACTGATCGGAACAGGAGACCGGGCAGGGCCGCGCCGGCCGGCGCGCGGTCCGGCCGGGTCGCCGGCCGGTGTCAGGCGGCGGGCCTGCGGGTGGCGCGTCCGCCTTTGGAGAGGGTGGCGGTGACGTTCATCCGCTTGCTGAGCCGGTACAGCTTCACCGGGCTGCTGCTGACGGCCTCCTTGTAGAGGACGGCGGCGCGGCCCTTCAGGTAAGCCCGGCGCGGGGTGTCGTCGGCGCGGGTGAACTGGATGACGGCGTCGCGGCGGCCGAGGCTCACCGGCTGGTGGAAGTAGCCGAACCGGAACGGCTTGACCGTGCGTCCGCGCACCAGCCGGTCGATGGTGTCGGCGGTGTACTGGGCGGTGGGCATGCCGCTCTGGCAGGTGCCGTGGATGCGACCCCAGGGCATGTCGATCGCGGCGGCGTCGCCGATCGCGTGGATCTCCGGGTGCGAGACCGAGCGCAGCGTCGCGTCCACCACGATCAGGCCCCGGCCGTCCACGGCGATGCCCGCGTCACGGGCCAGCGGGGCGACCGTGACACCCGCCGTCCACAGGCAGAGGTCGGCGTGGAGGGTGTCGCCGCCCTCTAGTTCGACCGCGTCGGGAAGGACCTTCGCGACCCGCACGCCCGCCCGCACGGTGACGCCGAGGCGGTCCAGGGCACGGCGCATGTACGCGCGGGCCTTCGGGCCCATCATCGCGCCGGGCTCGTCCGAGCTGAGCAGCGTCACGGCCACGCCGGGGTGCGCCTCGGCGATCTCGGCCGCCGCCTCGACGCCGGTCAGCCCGCCGCCGCACACCATGACCGTTCCCCCGGCCGCCGCGACGTCGCGCAACCGCTCGGCGAAGCGTGCCGCCCGCGGGCCGTCGAGCGTGAACGCGTGCAGGTCGGCGCCCGGGACACGGCTGACGTCGGCGGCGCTGCCGATCGCGTACACCAGCGTGTCGTAGGCCAGTGCCCGCACGTCCCCGTCGACCTCGACCCGCACCGTCCGGTGCTCGGTGTCGATCGCGGTGGCCGTGCCCTGGACGAAGCCGATCCCGGTGCCGGCCAGCAGATCGGGGATCCGGTGCTCGGCCAGCGTCTGTCCGGCCGCGACCTGGTGCGTCCGCAGCCGCTCGACGAACCGCGCCGACGGGTTGACCAGCGTGATCCGGACGCCGGTGCGGCGGGCCCGGTGAGCCAGCCGGATCGCGGCCATCATGCCCGTGTAGCCGCCGCCCAGCACGACGACGCGGTGTTCGATGCTGCTCATGTCAGCCTCCCTGGATCAGGCCGCCGGTCAGTGCTCCGGTGCCGGCGACGCCCATGGGACAAACGACCCCGCCCGGACGCGACACCCAGCCAATGTGATCCACGCCACACTTCTCAGGCGTCCCGGTAGTTCAGCTTGAGGCCGGGCCGCGGCCAGTTCTCGATCTTCAGGAGCTGGCCGGTGCTGGAGGCCGTCACGTAGGCGGTCCGCATGTCCTTCCCGCCCCAGCAGATGTTCGTGATGCCCGGGTCGTCGTCCACGTCGATGTCGACGAACTCGACGAGCTTCCCGGACGGCGCGATCACCGAGATCCCCGCGTGCACCATGGACGCGACGCACACGTTGCCGTGCGCGTCCACGCCGAGCGAGTCGAAGTTGGTGTAGTCGGGCGCGGTGTAGAGGAAGTTGCCGCCGCCGGAGCCGCCGAGCGACCGGCCGCCCTTGATCTCGCCGGGCGCGGTGACGTCCCACCACCAGACCCGCGCCGTGTAGGTCTCGCTCACGTACAGGCGCTTGCCGTCCGGGGACAGGCCGATGCCGTTCGGGCCCTCCATCCCGCCGGCGAGCTGCTTGATGGACGAGCCGTCCGCCTTCGCGTAGTACAGCCGGCCTTTGTCGCCGGTGACGCCGTCGCTCTTGCCGTAGTCGGTGAAGTAGATGCCGCCGTGCGCGTCGAAGACCAGGTCGTTCGGGCCGCGGAGCTGGACGCCGTCCGCCTCGGTGTACAGCGTCTCCACGGAGCCGTCGGAGAGGTCGACGGCCTGGATGCTGCCGGTGGTGTAGTCGTCGGGGATGCCGCCCGCGAAGACGAAGCCGCCGACCTCGAAGCGGCGCAGGCCGCCGCAGTTGGCGAGGTAGACCCGCCCGTCCGGGCCGAGCGCCGCGCCGTTCGGGCCGCCGCCGACCTCGGCGGCCACGGACGTCGTCCCGTCCGGCCGGACCCGGGTGAGCGTGCCGCGGTGGATCTCCACGACGAGGACGTCGCCGTTCGGGAGCGCGACCGGGCCCTCGGGGAACAGCAGCCCGCCGGCCAGTTTGGTGATCTTCATTCGGGTTCCTCTCGGATGCCTGCCCCGGCCGCGGCCGCCGGCTCCCTCGCCCGCGGCCGCGGTCCGGCCCGTGCCCGCGGCGGTGTCCAGGACGGTGCCCGCGACGGTGAGTCCCGCGGCCAGCCCGAGTCCCGACATCAGCGATCGCCGAGTAAGCCGTTCCATCGCCACCATCCTTCGTGCGCGGGGCTTGTCGAGGCCACGATTGCATGCGATCCGGGCAAATTTCCAGCCTTAGAACGAACCAAGCGGCCGGATTGTATGCAACAAGCGTCATAGGACGGCGGCGGAGCGCCCGCCGGAGCCGTCGGCGCGGGCCCGGCCCGCCCCCTGCGCCGGACGGCCTTGGTTGCCGCCCGGCAAATTTTTCTGTCGTTTCACCGCCCCCAGGTCGTTTAGCGCGGTGTCGCGGGGAACGGATCGGCGAAAGTTCGGCGCGGGCGCGGCCCGGGAGGAGCCGAGATGGCACAGGGAGTCGGGAGCCGATGAGTACGCAGCGGGCGCCAGGGAGCGGCTCGGAGCCGGGGGTGGGCGAGCTGGTGAAGCAGGCCGCCGAGCAGATCCCCCAGCTCGTGCGGGCGGAGATGCGGCTCGCGGTCGCGGAGATGAAGGACAAGGGCCGGCACGCCGGGAAGGGCGCCGGACTGTTCGGCGGGGCGGGGCTGGTGGCGCTCTACGGGGCGGGCGCGCTCGTGGCCGCGGCGATCGCGGCGCTGGCCCTGGCATTGCCGGTGTGGGCGGCGGCACTGATCGTCGGAGCGGTGCTGCTGGCCGTGGCCGCCGTGCTCGGCGTGCTCGGCCGCGGCCAGGTCCGCCAGGCGGGCTCCCCCGTCCCCGAGCAGGCGATCGAGTCGATCCAGCAGGACGTCACCGAGATCAAGGAGAGTGCGCGACGATGACCACCGAAGGTGCCGGCCCCGCGAACACGGGCCCGACGACCGGCGTCCCCGGGACCGCGGAGGAGCAGCGGACCGAGGCGCGGCAGGCCGGCCCGCACGCCGGTGCGGGGCAGGACCAGGACGAGCTGCGGGAGCAGGTCGTCCGCCGGCGCGAGGAGCTGGGCGAGACGGTCGAGGCCCTCGCGGCCAGGACCGACGTCAAGGCCCGCGTGAAGGAGAAGGCCGGGGAGGTGCGGCAGAAGACGACCGCCACGGCGCAGCAGACGGCGCGGACCGCCCGCGAGAAGGCCGGGCAGGCCGGGCAGCAGGCGCAGACGAAGGTCCGCGACCTCACCGAGAAGACCCGGCAGACCGCCGCCGACCCGGCGGCGCG
>NZ_CAACUY010000288.1 GCF_900659615.1 Actinomadura fibrosa
TCCACGACCGTGCGGAACCGCGAGAAGTCGTAGGCCGCCAGCACCGGATCGGTCTCCGACGCCGAGATGCTCCCCATCCCCTGGAAGAACACGGCGGCGGCCGCGACCGCCGCCCCCCGCCGCCACGCCGGCTCGCGGCACCAGCGCCAGTAGGCGGCGAGCGAGCCGAGCACGACGAGGAGCCAGATGCCGGCCGTCACCGGCGCTCCGTACCCGCGGGGCACGGTCTCGCCGTTCCAGACGCCGCCGAGCGCCAGCAGGCTGCCGAGCGTCCCGAACGGGGTGTCGGCGCGGGCCGCGAACGCCTCGACGGCCGTGCCGTCCTCGGGCATGCCGGCGGGCCTGAGCAGGCCGGGGACGAGCCACGGCAGGCTCAGCACCCCCACCGCCCCGATCACCCGCGGCACCGGCGCCCACGCCGGACCCGTGTCGTCCTTCCCCGGGCGGGTCACCGCCGCGACCGCGAGGGCGGTGAGGCCGGAGACGGCCAGGGCCGCGAACCCGCCGATCGCCGCCGGGACCAGCGCGCGGACGAGCCGCCGCCCGCCGCCCGGCGCGCCCGTCAGGGACGCGGCCGCGACCACCCACGGCAGCGCCGCGTACCCGAGCAGCAGCGCCCACTGGCCGAGCAGCAGCCGCTCGGCGACGAACGGGTTCCACGCGTAGCAGACCCCGGCGGCCAGGCGCGGCGCGAGCCGGCGCGAGGGCACCAGCGACGCCGCCGCCGTGCACGCCATGACGAAGACCGCCAGCAGGACGAGCTTCTGCACGAGGTCCGCCGGGGCGACGGCCGCGAGCGCGGTGACGAACGCGTCGCTCGGCACGTGCCGCGGCACCGTGCCCGTCAGCCCGAACGTCAGCGCGGTGAACGCCGGGTCGGGCACGGCCACCATGTCGTACGACAGCACGAAACCGGGCGCGAGCCCCGGCCCGAGCGCCGCGAGCCCGAGCCCCAACCCGGTCAGTGCGGCCGCCAGGTGCCGCGTCCTGTCCCCCATCAGGCCTGGACGCTACCCGACGGGCCGGGGCGGGGCTCACGGGTCCCGGGCAGGGCGCGGCTCACGGGTCCCGGGGCAGGCCGAGGATGCGCTCGCCGATCACGTTCAGGTTGACCTCGGTCGTGCCGCCGCCGATGGACATGGCGCGCGAGGCGAGCATGTAGCGGGTCCAGCGCGCCCGCAGACCGTCCCGCCAGCCGCCGGTCAGCGCGCCCTCCGCCCCGAGCAGCGTGAACCCGAACTCGGTGACCTGCTGGCCGTGCTCCATCGCGACCAGTTTCCGGACGTTCGCCGTGGCGCCCGGGTCGGTGCCCGACAGCTGCTTCAGCGTGGCGCGGAGGCCGAGCAGCGCGAAGGCGTGCTCGTCGCAGGCCAGCCGCCCGAGCCCGTCCCGGACGACCGGGTCCCCGGCCAGGCCGAGCTCGTCCGCGAGCCGGACGAGCTTCGGCAGGTCGCCGCCGAGCTGGAACGACCCGGTCAGCCCGACGCGCTCGTTCGCCAGCGTGGTGCGGGCGACGCGCCAGCCCTCGTTCACCGGTCCGACGACGAGCTCGTCCGGCACGAACACCCCGTCCAGGAAGACCTCGTTGAAGACGGCGTCGCCGGTGCACTCCCGCAAGGGGCGGACCTCGATGCCCTCGGACGCCATGTCCACGAGGAAGTAGGTGATCCCGTCGTGCTTCGGCCTGGACGGATCGGTCCGGGCGATGCAGATCGCCCACTGCGCCTCGCGGGCCAGCGATGTCCAGATCTTCTGGCCGCTGATCCGCCAGCCGCCCTCGACCCGCTCGGCCCGCGTCGCCAGCCCGGCGAGGTCGGAGCCCGCGCCCGGCTCGGAGAAGAGCTGGCACCAGACGATCTCGCCGCGCAGCGTCGGCGGCAGGAACCGCTCCCGCTGCTCCGGCGTCCCGTACCGCACCAGCGACGGGACGACCCACGCCGCGATCATCAGCGGCACCGGGCGGACCCCGGCCCGCTTCAGCTCCTGCTGGATGACGATCTGCTCCACCGGCCCCGCGTCCCGTCCCCACGGCTTCGGCAGGTGCGGCGTCACCCAGCCGCCCTCCGCCATCGCGGCCCGCTGCTCCGCGACGTCCATCGCGGCCATCTCGGCGACCCGCGCGCGGATCTCCTCGCGGAGCGGCGCGGCGTCCTCGGAGAGCTCGACGTCCATGGGACGCCGCACGCCCGCGACCGCGAGCGCGGCCACGTCCGCCCGGTGCCCGCTCGCCCGTCCGAGCAGGGCCCGGAGCGTCATGGCCCGCCGGTAGCAGAGGTGGGCGTCGTGCTCGTAGGTGTAGCCGACGCCTCCGTGCACCTGGATGTTGCCCTCGGCGCACAGGACCGCCGCGTCCGCCGCGAGGACGGCCGCGACGCCGACGGCGTACGCACGCTGTTCCGCGGAATCGTCGAGGGCGCGGTCGTCGAGGGCGCGGGCCGCGTCCCAGACCGCCGCCCTGGCCCGCTCGACGGCGATGAGCATCCGCGCGCACTTGTGCTTGACGCCCTGGAACTGCCCGATGGGACGGCCGAACTGCTCGCGGAGCTTGGCGTAGGCGACGGCGTCGTCCAGGGCGCGCCCCGCCACGCCGCACGCCTCGGCGCCCAGCAGGACCGCCGCGAGGGCCTTCGGGTCGACGCCGCCGAGGAGGCGCTCCTCCGGGACGGCCAGCCCCTCCACCGCGACGGCACCGACGGGACGGCTGATGTCGAGTGACTCCAGCGGCTCGACGGAGACCTCGTCCCTCTCGACGACCACCCACCGGTCACCGGCGGGAAGCACGAAGAGATCGGCGAGGGGCGCGCCCAGGACGGGGCTGACCGTGCCGGACACGGTGGACCCGTCCACTCGGAGACCGCCGGACAGCCCGACCGCGGCCGTCCGGGACCCGTCCGCCAGGCCGTCCAGGTGCTTCGCGGCACCGGCGGCGCTCAGGACCGCCGAGGCGAGGACGGTCGGGGTGTAGGCACCGGGCGCGAGGGCCCGGCCGAGCTCCTCCAGCGCGACCGCCTGTTCCAGGAGCCCGAACCCCTGCCCGCCCGCCTCCTCCGGCAGGTGCAGGCCGAGGAGGCCCTGGGAGGCGAGGCCGGCCAGGAAGCCGTCCTCCGCCTCCCGGACGTCCCGCGACGTGATGTTCCGCTCGGCGAACCCGCGCACGGACGCCGCCAGCGCCTCGTGCTCCTCGGTCAGCCCGATCGCCATGACGCGCACCTCTCGCTCCGGGGGTGCGGCACAGCCTACGAGAAACCGAACGGAATTCGGAGAGCCGGGCCCGCGATCTCAGCCGGCGATCTTCAGCTGGGTGAGGAAGGTGTTCAGGTCGGGCCACTGCCGCTTGTGGGTGTTCGGCAGCGACGCGAACACCACTGCCGGCGCGGGCCGGCCCGTGTCGATCACCGCCGTCGCCGTGATCTCCCCGGTCGCCCGCACCCCGGACCGCTTGTAGGTGAGGTACGAGGCGACCAGCCAGCCCTTGTGCCCGTCCACGTTCAGCGCCTGCGAGGCCAGCGGCGACGAGCGGTGCGGGAACGCGTAGTACTGCGCCTCGTGGCCCCGGGCCGCCAGCCCGCTCACGTTCTTGACGCTCGACGGCCCGCGGTAGGAGCTCTTCAGCGTCGGCGCCAGCCCGCCGGTGAGCAGCTGGCCGTACCAGAGCTGCCCGCCCCGGCGCTCGGTGACGAGGATCTGCTGCCCCGACCAGCCCGAGGTGCCCAGCTTGTTCTGCTTGGTGGGCAGCTGCCACGGCGGGCCCAGCCGCGGGTACGACAGCCCCGAGATCGGGTCGGCCACGTGCCCGAGGACCTTGCTCGGCCGGCCGCTGAACGTCCGGAGCGGCTTGTCCGGCGGCATCGCGACCGGCGACTCCCGCGGCGGCCTCGCCGCGCTGTCCCCCTTCTTCGCGGCCGGCGCCGCGTCGTCGCGCCCCTTCAGCAGGTAGACGCCGCCCGCGGCGAGCAGCGCGACCACGAGCAGGCCGACCCCGCCGTACAGCGCCAGCCGGCCCCGGCCGCCGCCGTCCTCCAGCTTCTCGCCGGACGAGCGGGGCGAGCCGCCGAGCTTGGCGTCCGCGGCGGCCTCGTCGGCCATCCACTCCGGCATCTGCCAGTTGCCACTGCTCGGCTTGCCCGGCTTCGCGGGCCCGGCCGCGCCCGCGGGGACGGCGGGCACGTACTTCGGATCGCCCTCGCCGTCGTCCGCGCCGCCCTCGAACAGCGACCCCTCCCACTGGGGCGCCTCCTCGGGGACCGGGGCGACCTTGACGTCCTCGGCGTCCGGCGCCTCGGGCTGCTCCTGCCTCTCGGCCTTCTCGACCTTGCCCCAGACGTCGTGCAGCGCCGGGCTCTTCGGCTCCGTGATGGCCGCTCCGCCCGCCGAACCGGGCTCAGCGGCGGCGGGCTCACCGGAGGCGGGCCCGGAGGCGGGCTCGGAGCGGGGCCGGTCGTCCTGCTCGGAGAAGTCCGTCCGCCCCGTCGGCGCGGGCACCCGGACCTCGGGCACCTTGGCCTCGGGGAAGGCCACCGGCGGCAGGCCCTCCTCCTGCCCCGCCCGCGGCTCCTCCCGCTCGCGGCCGGGTTCGCTCTCGCTCATATCGGTCCAGCGCACACCGCGCTCCCCCTGATCGGACATGCGGCACACGTTACGCGAAGATCAATAATCGCGTTCGGAGCCGCAATCACGCTCCGGACACATCTTCCTATCGCATCAGTGATGCCCCGCGACCCCGATCTCACCGTGCGTCACCGGTTCGCGCGGCGCGAGCCGCTCCCGCGCGAGGAGCGTGCCGCCCGCCACCGCGCCCGGCATGGCGAGCACCGCGCCCAGCGGGATGAGAAACATCACGAAGGTCGCGGCGCCGAACCCGACCGCGAGCGGCCGGTTCCGCTTCAGCAGCGCGAACCGCTCCCGGCGCCGCAGCCCCCGCCGCTCCAGCGCGACCGAGGTCAGCTCGCCCGCGAGGAAGTAGCCGGACACCAGCGCCGCCACCACCGGGACGACCGTCTGCCCCACCACGGGCAGGAACCCGCACGCGAAGAACACGACCGCGAACAGCAGCGCGACCACGCCCAGGATCACCGTGTCCTTGACCGCCCGGCCGATCCGGACGAGCAGCGGGACGTCCGGCTCCGGCGGGGCGCCGCCCTGCGACTCCTCCACCCGGACCGCGATCGCCTCGTAGAACGGGTCGCCGACCAGCAGCGTCACCGCGGTGAACGTGACCACCGCGAGGAACAGCGCGGCACCGTAGAGGGCGAGCCCGGCGACGACCCGGACCGACGTCCGCGCGCTCTCGGACCAGCCGTCGGCGAACGGGGTCGTCCAGTCGGCCAGCTCGTCGATCTTCCACGCCAGGCCGGTGAGCGCCGCCGCGTACACGGCCAGCACGATCAGCGCCGGGATCAGGCCGAACAGCCACTGCGCGGGGTGCCGGGCCGTCCAGCCGAGGCCGCGCAGCAGGTAGCCGGCACCGGCGAAGAGGTCCCTGGCACGCGACGTCCGGGGGGCATGCGCATCGTCCACACGCCAACGCTACCGGGCCGGGAGCCCGACGAGCCGGGCCGAAGCCTCCCAGACCGCCCGGCGCAGCTCCGGATCCTTCAGCGGGCCCGCCGCGGGCAGCAGCCCCGCGCCGGGCGTCGAGCTGTAGAAGCCGCCGCTGCGGCCCTCGAACTCGTCGGCCGTCGCGAGCCGCAGCGCCATCCGCGCGCCCTGCGCCGGGGTCCGCATGACGGGGGTGCGCGACAGCAGCGCGCCGACCCGCTCGCCGCCGCGCACGTCCCGCGCGAGCGACGTCGCGACGAAGCCGGGGCACATCGCGTTCGCCGTGACGCCGCTGCCCTCCATCCGCCTCGCCAGCTCCTGCGCGAACAGGATGTTCAGCAGCTTCGAGCGCCCGTACACGCGCAGCGACCCCGCCGCCCCGTACGAGCCCGGCTCGGCCAGCCGGTCCACGTCGATCCCGTCCGCGAACCGGTGCGCCTCGGAGGCCACGATGACGATCCGCGACGGCGCGCCCTTCTCCAGCGGCCCGAGCAGCAGGTTCGTGAGCAGGAACGGCCCGAGATGGTTCGTCGCGACCATGCGGTCGTACCCGTCCGCGCTGACCTTGGCCCGCACCAGGTGCACGCCGGCGTTGTTCACCAGCACGTCCAGCCGGTCGAACCGCTCCGCCAGCGACGCGGCGACCCGCCGCACGTCCTGCTGCACCGACAGGTCGGCGATGAAGGTCTCGACCCGCGCGTCCGGCGCGTCGCGGCGCAGCTCGTCCACGGTCGCCCGGCCCCGCAGCTCGTTCCGGCAGACGATGCCCACCGTGAAACCCCGCCGCGCCAGCCCGCGGGCGATCTCCTTGCCGATCCCCGACGTCCCCCCGGTCACGATCGCGATCTTGGTCTCCATCCTCCCACCCCACCACCGTCCCCGGGCCCGGGCAAGCGATTGCTGACAAGGCCTCGCCGGGGGACGGCCGCTCAGAAGCGCTCGAAGCGGAAGGGAGCCAGCGTGTCGCTCTGGTCGTCGCCGAGCACCTCGGCGGCGACGAGATCACCGGCGTGCAGGCACAGGGTCGCGCCGCTGTGCGAGACGGCGAAGTGGAGGTTCGGCAGGCCCGGCGCCCGCCCGAGCACCGGCAGCCCGTCCCCGGGGATGGGCCGCTCCCCCACCCGGACGCTCTCCACCGTCGCGGCCCGGAGCCCCGGATAGAGCGCCCGGCCCGCCTCCAGCACCTCCTCGACCGTCGACTGCTCGACGGTGATCTCCCCTGCCTCGGCCACCCGCACGGCGCCGTCGGTCCGGCCCGTGTGCAGCAGCAGCCGCCCGGCGCCGTCCGGCCGCAGGTCGACGCGCGGGGTGTGCAGGACCCGCGCCGCCGCCACCGCCACCGGCGAGGTGTAGACGAGCACGCCCCGCGTGTTGCGCATCGGCAGGCTCAGCCCGGCGAACCCGGCGATCCTGGCCGCCTGCGGCCCGGCGCAGTTCACGACCGCGTCCGCGGCCAGCCGCCGTTTCGAGGCGAGCCGGACGGCGCGCACCGTCCCGCCCTCGATGTCGAGGCCGGTCACGGGGTCGTTCCGCACCACCTCGGCACCGCTGGACAGCAGATGGGCGACCAGCGGAGCCGGCTCGATCCACCCCTCGCGAGGGAAGAACGCGGCCTCGTCGGGCACCGCGGCGGGGTCCAGGTCCGGTTCGAGCCGCAGCACCTCGGCGCGGTCGACCCAGCGCGCCGCGTACCCGTACTCCAGGACGCCGGCGACCTTCGCGCGCAGCGCCTCCGACTCGGCGTCGGTACCGGCCCACTCCAGGTTGCCGCCCTCGTGGTACCAGCCGCCGTGCGGCACCTCCGCCGCCAGCCTCCGGTGGGCCTCCATGCCCGCGACGTTCAGATCGTGGTACACCCGCGGCTGCTTCCCGCACGAGTTCGTCCACGAGAACGTCGCGCCGGACGTCCCGCTCGCCGGCGCGCCCCCGTCCACGACGACGACGCGGGCACCCCGCCGCACCAGTGAGGCGCTCACCGCCGCGCCGTACACACCTGCCCCGATGACGACCACGACCACACGGCTCACTCTGATCGAACGGACGGCTCCCGGCAAGCCCTCCACGCCCGGCGGCGGCGGGCGGGCGCGAACGGCCGGTCACGGCAGGAAGAGGAGCATGGCCCCGACCGCCACATCGACGACACCGCAGGCTTCGGCGTACGAGCGGGACACGACCTTGTCGAGCTTCAGGTGCACGGCGTCCCAGGCCCCGTGGAGCAGCCAGCCCGCCGCCACCAGGTAGCGGCCCACATCCGGGTCCACCGCCAGGGCCACCAGGGCGATCGCGCCGAAGCCGAGCATGCCCGCGGCCTGGAGGCGGAAGGAGCCCCGGCCATTCGGCGTCCCGCCTACCGCTCCCCACACCAGCAGGACGAGCGCCATGGCGACGACGACACCGGACAGCGGCACCGCATCCAGCAGGTCGACCGCGACGACCACGGCGACCATGGCGCCGACCACCGGCCAGGACGCGCCGCGCCGCCCGATCCGGTCGAGGATCAGGTACTCCAGCGGCAGCAGGAGCACCGCCTCGCCGAGCCCGGAAACGGTGTCGGCCAGGTCCTCCATGCCGCCGCTCCAGATCAGCGCCGCGGCCGCCAGCGCCACCGCCGTGGGCCAGCGCCGCAACAGCGTCCAGAGCGGCCCCCGCCGCTCGCGCGCCACCTCGGTCATGACGAACACCTCCCGGTCAGGGCACGGATCGCGGTGGACGGCATCAGTGCGCGTACTCGGCGCGGCGGCGGAGCATGACGGCGAGCATCAGCGGCAGCATCGCGGCGTGCTCCAGCGGCATCAGCGAACCGGCGCCGACGACGTCCAGCCACAGCAGCGGGAACAGCACCGCGAGGGGCGCGAACATCGCCGCGCACATCTCCAGGGAGCCCGCCCAGCCGTGCCCGCGCACCCGCATCCAGACGAGCATCCCGGCCGACATGTCGAACGCCATCTCCAGCGACGCCGCCTCCGGATACCGCGACAGCGACGCCTCCGCCCCCGCCAGCGCGAGCACGCCCCGTACGGCCGCGCCGAAGACGAG
This sequence comes from Actinomadura fibrosa, assembly GCF_900659615.1. Taxonomy (GTDB): domain Bacteria; phylum Actinomycetota; class Actinomycetes; order Streptosporangiales; family Streptosporangiaceae; genus Spirillospora; species Spirillospora fibrosa. Next base: position 8,575 of record NZ_CAACUY010000288.1, read on the forward strand.
CATCCCAACCGCCATCGCGATGACCATCTCGACGTAGTGCCGGGCGAACATGCCCCAGCCGCCGTGACGCCTGGCGCCCGCCTCGCCCGCCTCGCCGGCCTCGCTCGCCAGTGCGATCCCGTTCCGAGCCTGCATGGGCCTCTCCTTCCGTGCCTTTCGGACGCCCTCAGCCTGCGGGAACGGGATCGAGCCCAGTAGTGACGGACCCCTACGGGTCCGCATGACATCTGTCATGCGGATACCGGCCATATGGCACCCCGTCCCGGCGGCCCGCGGCTGGAACAATGGCCGCGTGCATGACGGGGCACCCAAGGACGAGACGGGCTTAGCGGGCTTCCGCCGGTACACCTGGTGGGCGGTCCCGGGCACCAACGTGGGCGTCCTGATCCTGTTCACCGGCGCGTGGATCCTGGACGGCGACGTCCCGGTCCAGCCGCGCGCGTTCAGCGCCGCCGCGCTGGCCGTCGAGGTGGCGGCGGTCGTGGTGCTCCTCAACGCGCGGCTGTCGGGCGGCGGCCGCGGTCCCCGTCCGCGCCCGCCCGCGGGCTGGCCCGCCGCCGGGATCCTGGCGGCGATCGTGCTCGCCGCCTGCCCGCTGGCCCTGCGCAACTACGGGCTGTGGCCCCTCGCGCCCGCGATGACGGCGGCCGTCGCCGCGACGTACCTGGACCCGCGGCCGCGGCGGCGGCTGATCGTGGGCGCGACGGTCCTCGCGGCGCTGCCCGGCGGCGCCGTCAGCCTCCTCAGCGGGGACGGCGAGCTCCTGTACGCCGCGCTGTTCCCGCCCGGGATGACCGCCTTCGTCATCTGGGCGATGCTCGGCCCGCTGTGGGCCTGGGACATCGCCGGACGGCTGGACGAGGCGCGGCGGCTGTCGGCGGAGCTCGCGGTCAAGGACGAGCGGCTGCGGTTCGCCGCCGACCTGCACGACATCCAGGGCCACCACCTCCAGGTCATCGCGCTGAAGAGCGAGCTCGCCGCCCGGCTCGCCGGGACGGACCCGGCCCGCGCCGCCGCCGAGATGGAGGAGGTGCGGCGGCTGGCCGCCGACGCCCTGCGCGACACCCGCGCCGTCGTCCGCGGCTACCGCCGCACGAGCCTGGACGAGGAGATCGCCAACGCGACCCGGGTGCTCGCGTCGGCGGGCATCGACGCCCGGACGTCCGTGGAGCCCGCCGCCGTCGCCGAGCCCGCCCGCCACCTGCTGGGCCTCGTGATGCGGGAGGCCACCACCAACCTCCTCCGCCACGGCCGGGCCCGGCACGCGACGATCGACTACCGCGTCACCGGCGGCGTCGCCCGCCTGCGGATCGGGAACGACGGCGCGTCCGGGGTGCCCGCCGACCCCGGCGCGGGCACCGGGACGGGTCTGCGCGCCCTCGCCGAACGGCTGGAGGCCGCGGGAGGCGGGCTGGCGTGGGTCCGCGACGGCGACCGCTTCGAGGTCACGGCCTCCCTGCCG
>NZ_CAACUY010000289.1 GCF_900659615.1 Actinomadura fibrosa
AGCAGTTCCATGACGGCGATCGACACGGTGTCCGCGGCGAGGGCCACGCCGAGCGCCGCCCGCAGCCCTACCCCGGCCCGCAGGACGCCGCGCATCGTCCCGGACCCGGACCCGTCCGCGACCGGCCGCGCGGACCTCCCCGACGCGCTGCTGCGCGACTGGGTGGTCGCCATCGGCCCGACCGTGCCCGTCGCGCGCGCCGCCGACTCGCTGCGGTGGGCGCGGGAGACGCTGAGCCTCGCCGTCCGCGGCGTCATCTCCGACGCCGGGCTGATCCGCAGCGCCGAGCACGTGCCCGCCCTCGTCATCTCCCGCGCCGAGGAACTGATCGACGACGCCGCCGCGACCCGGCTCGCACCGCTCAGCGCCGTTCCGCCCGCCCGTCGGGAAAGGCTCGCCGAAACGCTGCTGGCATTGCTGGAGCACAATTTCAACGCGGCCGACGCGAGCCGGCGCCTGCGTGTCCACCCGCAGACCGTCCGTTATCGGCTCCGCCATTTGCAGGACCTCTTCGGCGAGGATCTGCGGGACCCGCGGCGGTGCCTGGAAATGGAACTGATCCTGCACGCGCGGCTCGTCCACGGCGGCGTCCGGCGGCACCCGACCCGTCAGGACGCGCACTGACCGCCGATTGTCACCCCGATGACAATCGGCTCCCGCAACCGATGCACCGCGCATCTGGTGCGCGGCGGAACGGAACGCGATAGTCGACGCCGGTAATCCCGCGGCGAGGATGGTGGACGATGCCCGGTGGCGCTTTCGACTACGACGTGCTCGTGGTCGGATCCGGATTCGGCGGCAGCGTGGCGGCGCTGCGGCTGGCGGAGAAGGGGTACCGCGTCGCGGTCCTGGAGGCCGGCCGCCGCTACGACGAGGACACGCTGCCGAAGACGTCCTGGCGGCTCCGCAAGTACCTGTGGGCGCCCCGGCTCGGCCTCCGCGGCATCCAGCGGATGCACCTCGTCGGCGGGCGCGCGGGCGTGCTCGTCCTCGCGGGCGCGGGCGTCGGCGGCGGCTCCCTCGTCTACGCCAACACGCTGTACGAGCCGCCCCGCCCGTTCTTCACCGACCGCCAGTGGGGCCACATCACCGACTGGCAGGACGAGCTCAAGCCCTACTACGACCAGGCCCGCCGGATGCTCGGCGTCACCGTCAACCCGCTCGTCACCCCCGCCGACGAGGCGATGCGGAAGGTCGCCGAGCGCATGGGCGCCGGCGACACCTTCCACCCCACCCCCGTCGGCGTCTTCTTCGGCGAGCGGCCGGGCGAGGAGCACGACGACCCCTACTTCGGCGGCGCGGGCCCCCGCCGGACCACCTGCAACGCCTGCGGCTCCTGCATGATCGGCTGCCGGGTCGGCGCCAAGAACATGCTCACCAAGAACTACCTCCACCTCGCCGAGCGGGCCGGAGCGAAGGTCATCCCCGACACGACCGTCACGGAGATCACGGCCCGCGCCTCGGGCGGCTACGACGTCCGCGTGGAGGGCACCGCGACACTGCTGAAGCGCCGCCGGACCCTGACCGCCGAACAGGTCGTCCTGGCCGCGGGAACCTACGGAACCCAGCGGCTCCTGCACCGCATGCGCGCCACCGGCCGCCTTCCCCGCCTCTCACCCCGCCTCGGCGAGCTGACCCGCACCAACTCCGAAGCGCTCCTCGGCGTCGAGCGGATGACGGTATGGCACCGCAAGAAGGACGTCGACCACAGCACCGGCCTGGCCATCACGTCGTCCTTCCACCCCGACGACAAGACCCACATCGAGCCCACCCGCTACGGCGCCGGCAACGACCTCATGGGCTTCATCCGCACCCTCCTGATCGACGGCGCCGGGCCGGACGGCGGCGGACCGCCCCGCTGGGCGAAGTTCCTCGGCCAGGCCGCCCGGCACCCCACGATCATCCTCCGCGGCCTCTCCCTCAAGGACTGGGCCAAGCGGACCGTCATCGCCCTCGTCATGCAGACCGCCGACAACTCCATCACCGTCACCGAGCGGCGCGGCCGCCTCGGCCGCCGCCGCCTCACAGCCCGGCAAGGCGAAGGCGAGCCGAACCCCACCTGGATCCCCATCGCCCACAAGACCGTCCGGCTCCTCGCCGAGGAGCTCGACGCCACCCCCGGCGGAACCTGGTTCGACCTCTTCAACATCCCGACCACCGCCCACTTCATCGGCGGCTGCGTCATCGGCGAGTCCGCCGAGACCGGCGTCATCGACCCCTACCACCGCGTCCACGGCCACCCCGGCCTCCACATCGTGGACGGCTCGGCCGTCACCGCGAACCTCGGCGTCAACCCGTCCCTCACGATCACCGCCCAGGCCGAACGCGCCATGGCCTTCTGGCCCAACCGCGGCGAGAAGGACCCGCGCCCCGCCCCAGGCAGCGCCTACGAACGAGTCACCCCGGTCGCTCCCCACGCCCCCGCTGTCCCCGCATCCGCCCCAGGCGCCCTGAGACTGCTCTGACCGGCGCCGCGAAAGCGCCGGAGCGTCATCACGTGGCGTTGTCGTAGGCGTCACGGGCGCGGGCGATGTCGGCCCGGTGGCGTTCGGCCCACTCGGTCAGGCCGAGCAGATGGTCGTACAGTTCGCGCGCCATTTCGGTGGCGACGTACTCGACCCTGGGAGGCACGGTCGGATACACGGTGCGCACCAGCAGGCCGTCGCGCTCAAGACCGCGCAGGGTCAGCGTCAGCATCCGCCGGCTGACGCCCGAGAGCGCGCGTTCCAGTTCGGTGAAGCGCACCGGCCCGCGGGTCGTCTCCATCAGGACGCCGATGCTCCACTTTCCGCTCACCCGGCCGAGCGCCTCCATGAGGCTGCACGCCTCCCCGCCGCCGACGTCGCCGGTAACACACTCGTTCCGCTGTGACATGAATGTGCCCTCTTCCGCCCCGTGCCGCGGTCACAGATCATGAACACCGTAACAAGTCGTGTCCCTTTGGAGGTCAGACGGCCATGCCGATCACTCTGGACGAAGCCGCGCGGGAATTACTCGACGGCAGGAACTTCGCGACGGTGGCGACCCTCGACCCCGGCGGCGGCCCGCAGACCTCCGTGGTGTGGGTCCTGCGCGACGGCGACACGGTGCTGTTCTCCAGCACCACCGGCCGGCAGAAGACCCGCAATCTCGTCCGGGATCCCCGCGTCAGCCTGACCGTCGTCGACGCCGCAAACCCCTACCGGACGTTGGAGTTGCGTGGCGTGGCGGAGGTCGTTGAGGACCACGACCGCGCCGTCCAGCTCGCGGTGTCCCACAAGTACCTGGGCGAGGACCCGCCGCCCGACCCCGACGGCGTGGTCCGCGTGGCCGTCCGCGTCGTCCCGCACAAGGTCCGGGGCTTCTCGGCCTGAGACGCCCGGCGAGGGTCAGGCCTGCTGCTGGGTCGTGGTGACGGTGCGGCCGAGGACGCTGCCCTTGGCCCACTTGGCGAACGGCATCTGCCAGTAGCCCCAGCCGTTCGTCCAGTCGAGGTTCCGCTTGGTGCCGGTGATGGTGACCAGGTCGCCGCGGTAGGCCCAGCCGAAGAACCACTGGGCGTCGTTGGCGGGCGAGCGGACGCAGCCGTGGCTGCAGTTGCGGTTCCCGAGGCAGGACGGGTCGTCCATGTTCTGGTGGATGTACTCGCCGCTGTTGGAGATGCGGGTGGCCCACGGCACCTGCTCGTCGTACCAGCCCGGGTCGCCCTTCTTCTTGCCGGGCGGGCGCATGCGCTCCAGGCGGCTGCGGTCCATCGTGAGGTGGACGCCGCTGGTGGTGAGGAGGTGGTCGACGCCGTCGGCCTGGACGTCGCCGCCGGCGCCGAGGCTGACGCCCCAGGTGCGGACGGTGCGGCCGTTCTTCTTCACGACGGCGCGGTGGGTCTTGGCGCTGATGCTGACCGTGTGCGAGTCGCCGATCCTGAACTTGCGGGTGACGTCCTTGTCGCCGAAGACGCTGTCGCCGATCTTCAGGCCCGCGTAGTGGACGGTGACGGACACCTTCTGGTGCGGCGCCCACGGGCGCTTCGGCCGGAACACCACGGACGGGAGGCCGTTGAACGACTCGCCGGCGCTGAGCCAGCGCCAGGCGCCCTCGGTGGGCGTGGTCGAGGAGATCTCGATGGCGCGCTCGACCGCCGGGCGCGCCTTCTCGGGAACGGCCTTGTTGAACTGGATGAAGATCGGCATTCCGGTGCCGACCGTCTCGTTCGCGCTCGGGACGACGTTGTTGACGGTCGTCGCCGCGACGGCCTTGGAGGTGCGGAAGGCGCTCGTGGCGGTGGTGTTCTTGCCCTTCGGGGACGTCGCCGTGGCCGACACCTGGTACGAGCCGCCGGGCACGAGCGTCCAGGCGGAGCGCCAGCTCCTCTTGTCGGCGGACAGCTTGCCGGGCACCTCGGCGCCCTTCAGCCTCACCGAGACCTGGCCGAGCGTCCCACCGGCCGCGGTGACCGTCACGCCGGCGTCGGGGCGGGCCTTGGCGTCGCCGTTCGCCGGGGTGATCGTCACCTTGGGGGTGCCGTCGTCGCCGCCCGAGGCGGTCGTCCCGCCGCTGCCGTCACTGCCGCCGCACGCCGTCGCCAGCCCAAGGACCAGCGCCATGACCAGAGCCTTACCTCGCACCGTTCTCCTTCACCAGCCCACCGGCCCGCGCAGCGCGGGGCCCGCAACAAGATCGCTTACGGAACGGCCCTTATTCCCGGCCCATGGAGGGGTCCGGGCGGTTTTCGCGTCCGATCACATCTGACGTCCATGTTGCCCGGGAAGTTCACCGGGGGTGGGCGGTTCTCGGGATCTTCTCGGCCCAGGCCGGCCCGGGTCCCGCCGGAACGCGGCGGGGGAGGGGCCGCCCGCGGCGGCCCCTCCCCCGAAGTCCCGGTGCGTCAGTGGTGGTTGAGGCTGCCGTTGAGGTTGCTGTGGCCGTTGTTGCTGTCGGTGGTGGAGCCGTTGGCGCAGTCGCCCTGCTCCTTGTCGATCCCGAGGATGTTGTGCACGGCCACGGCGATGACCACCGCGACGTCGAGGCTGCGGCAGAGCTGCGCGCCGACGACCTGGTTGGTCTGGGGGTCCTCGCCCGCCATGGCGGGGGTGGCGTTGAGCGCGGTGCCGCCGATGGCGAGGGTGAGGAGACCCGTCGCTGCCAGACGCTTCATCATGTTCGTCCCTCCTGGGTTTGTCGCATGGTGGTCGGATCCGACCCGCGGTTCGCTGCCGAATCCGCGGGACGGGCAAAACAAGTAGCACGGCGGTGATCAGTGGTGCACGATTCCGCGGTGGTCGTGTCGCAGGATTTGGCGGAAAGAAAACCAGCCGATGATGTTGACGCGGAAGTGCTGTGCGCGGCGCGGTGCCGCGGTGGGAATCGGTGGGGCCCACCGCGGCGCAGCGGAACGGGAGGGGCCGGTCACGCGGCCCCTCCCGTTATCTACCGGCAGGTCAGTGGTTGTACTTGTCGAACTTGCCGCCGCCGTGGTGGTCGTGGCTCCAGCCGTTGCCGCTGCCGTTGCCGTTGGCGTGCCCGTTCCCGGAGTCGGTGGTCGAGCCGTTGGCGCAGTCGCCCTGCTCGTGGTCGACGCCGAGGATGTTGTGGATGGCGACGCCGATGACGGCGGCGATGTCGACGCTGCGGCAGGTCTGCACCCCCACGATCTGCGAGGTCGTGGGGTCCTCGCCCGCCATGGCCGGCGTGGCGCTCAGTGCGGCGCCGCCGATGGCCAGGCTCAGGAACCCTGCCGCTGCCAGTCGCTTCATCATGTATGCCCCTCCTGGGCTCTCGCGCAGTAATCGGATCCGACCTGCGGTCCTTGTGAATCCGCAGGACTGAGATCACAAGTAGCACGGCAGTGATCGTCCGTGCACGCTCCGTGTCGGCCGGAATCGCTGATTTGGCGGGAAGATTGCGCGCCTATTAACCGCGCGAGGAAAACTGGCCCGGGCTTGAATGCGTCCGCGAATGGAGCCTATCGCGTCCACTGCGACACCGTTCGATGGACCTCCCGTTGTCGTCTCGCGGACCCTTCAGGCGACGGTGTCGATCTTCTATTCAAGGATGGGGAGGCTCTCGTTAAAAGCGGCGATCCGGGGTTCGGTGCGCTGCGATGCTGGACCGTGCCGGTCGTGCGGCCTCACTCCGGTATTCGGGGCGGGAAAGCGTGGCGGCTCCGCAAAGTGACTTCCCGGTGAGTTCTTGTCTTTGGAGGGACAGGCGAGATGAGAGCCCAGGGGCTGAGTCCCTCCATCGACTCCACGGCGCCCCGCCCGGACCTCTCCCGCCCCGGCGGCAGCGCGCCGCCGCTGCCGCACGCGATGTCCCTCGCCCCGCGCCGGCCGGGCGCGGGGCGGCTCCGGATCCTGGCCGCGCTGTACCCGGCGTGCCTCGCCGTGGCCGACGGCTGGGCGATGGCGTCCGCGGTGGCCGCCGCGTCGCAGGGCGTGCCGGTGGCGGACGGGGGCCGCCCGGACGGCGCCCTGCCCGCCGTCGCGGCCGTCACCGTCGTCGGGCTCAACGCGGCCGGCGGCCTGTACCGGGTGCGCCGCAGCCCCTCCGTGCTCGCCGACCTGCGGCCCGTCGTCAGCCGGACGCTGTTCGTCGGCCTGCTCGTCACCGCGCTGCTGCCGGGGCTGCTGCCGGCGCGGATCCCGGGGAGCGGGCCCGTCCCGGACGGCGCCGCGTGGCTGTGGATCGCGGTGCCGGCCGGCGCGCTGTCGCTCGGCGTCCGCGCGTTCGGGAACGCGGCCGTCCGGATCTACCGCTGCCGGCGCTGCCGGTCCCGCGCCACCCTCGTCGTCGGGACGGGCCCCACCGCGGACCACGTCGTGGACGTCCTGCGGACGCGCGGCGAGCTCGGGCTCGCGCCGGCGGGCCAGGCGGTCGCCGGGAAGGCGCCGGGCTCCGCGGGCCTGCCCGTCCTCGGGGACGCCTCGGACCTGCCCGCGATCGTCGAGGACCACGGCATCGACACGGTCGTGGTCGTCGCGGAGGGCGTCCACCCCGGCCGCCTGGACGCCGTGCTCCGCGTGTCGTTCGGCCTGGCCTGCGAGACGCTCCTCGTCCAGCCGCCCTCCGACGTCGTGCCGGTGGCGGCGGCGCGGCGCGAGTACCTCGCCGGGCTGCCGTGCGCCCGGGTGGACTGGCGGTTCCGCGAGGCCGGGGCGCGGACCGCCAAGCGGCTCCTCGACCTCGTCGTCGCCTCCCTGCTGCTGGTGCTGACCGCGCCGGTGCTCGCCGCCTGCGCGCTCGCGGTGCGGGCCGAAGGGGGGCCGGGCGTGCTGTTCCGGCAGCGGCGGATCGGGCTCGGCGGCGAGGAGTTCGTCCTGCTGAAGTTCCGGACGCTGAAGCCCGCGGACGAGGAGGAGGCCGACACCCGCTGGACGGTCGAGGGCGACCACCGGGTGGGGCCGGTGGGGCGGTTCCTGCGGCGGTCGTCGCTGGACGAGCTGCCGCAGCTGTGGAACGTCGTCCGCGGCGACATGAGCCTCGTCGGGCCGCGGCCCGAGCGGCCGCACTTCGTCGAGCAGTTCTCCCGCACCTGCCCCGGCTACATGCTGCGGCACCGGGTGCCGGTGGGCATGACCGGGTGGGCGCAGGTCCACGGGTTCCGCGGCGACACGTCCATCGAGCTGCGGGCGCGGCTCGACAACCACTACATCGACCACTGGTCGTTCGGCGCGGACCTGCGGATCCTGCTGCTGACCGTGCGGGCCGTGCTCGGCGGGGACGCCACGTGACCGCCGCCTCCGTCCCGCTCCGGACGCCGCGCGGCACGCACCGGGCCGCCGAGCGGCTGGACCTGCTGCGCCGGCCGGGCTGGCTGGTCGCCGCGACCGTCCTGTGCGTCGGCGTGCCCCCGGACCGGCCCGCGTCCGAGTCCGGGGTCCAGATCACCGCCGGCGACTGCGCGAGCGCCCTGCTGGTCGCCGCGGCCGCGTTCCTGCTGGTCACGCGGAGGCTGGACCTGCCGCGTCAGGCGCTGCTCGCGTTCGGCCCGTTGACGGCGGCGCTCGGCCTGACGACGGTCTGCTCCGCCGACATCGCGGCGAGCATGCCCGGGTTCCTCCGGGACGCGCAGATCTTCGTGCTGGTGCCGCTGGCCGTCGTCCTGCTCGTCCGGGAGCGGCGGGACCTGGCGATCGTCTGCGCCGCGGTGCTCGCCCTCGGCCTCGGCGAGGCCTGCTACGGGATCTGGCAGGCGGGCACCCGGAACGGGGCGTCGATCGGCGGCCAGACGATCCGCGCGGTCGGGACGTTCGGCGCCGTGGACGTGATGGCCATGGCCGTCGTCACCGGCTTCGCGTTCCTCGTGCTCACCGCGCTCGCGCTGGCCGCGCCGTCCCGCGGGCCGGTGGCGGTGCTCGCCGCGCTGGCGGGCCTCGCCGTCCTCGCGGCGGGGCTGCTGCTCGCGCTCAGCCGGGGAAGCTGGCTCGCGCTCGGCGCCGCCGTCGCGGTCGTGCTGGTGCTGTTCGACCGGTGGGTCGCGCTGCGGACGCTGGTGTGCGGCGCGGCGCTGCTGCTCGTGGCGGTCACCGCGCTCGGCGGCGGTGGCGGCGCGCAGGCCGTCCTCGCCCGGACGCGGTCGATCGCCGCGTCCGCGCACGCCCCCGACCAGTCCGTGAGCGACCGGTACAACCTGTGGGCCGCGGCGCTGCGGATCTGGGAGGACCATCCCGGCACCGGCGTCGGCGTGAAGAACTTCCCGGCCTACCGCGACACCTACGCCTCCATCGAGCTGTCGTCGGGCAGCGAGACCGAGGACCCGGTCAACGGCTACGTCCGGCAGCCGCTGCTGTCGCCGCACAACCAGTACCTGCTCGTCCTGTCCGAGCAGGGCGCGGCGGGCTTCGCCGGGTTCGCCGCGCTGTTCGCCGCGATCCTGGCCGGGCTGTGGACGCGGCGCCGCGTCCGGGACCCGTTCTGGCTGGTCGCCGCCGGCTTCATGACCTTCCTGCTGACCAACTTCCTGTACGCCGACATGGGCGGGCCCACGTGCGTCCTCACCGCCGTGCTCATCGGGATCTCGGCGGCCCGCGCGTTCGGCCTGCACGAGGCGGCACCGGACCGTCCCGCGGCGGATCGGCCGGGTTCGGGGCGGCGCGCGCCGTGGTGGCGCGGCGCGGGACGGCACGGAGCGGAGCCCGCGGGACGGCACGGAGCGGAGCCCGCGTGACGGCCGCGGACGCCTGCGACGACGCCGCGAGCACCCGCGGCGACACCGCGAGCGCCCGCGGTTCGGTGGGCCGCGCCGCCGTCCTGTCGGGCGTGCTGATCGGCGGCGGCACCGCGCTCGGGTTCCTGCGCGACCTCGCGATGGCCCACCTGTTCGGCGCCAGCGGCAGCACGGACGCGTTCCTCGTCGCCTGGACGATCCCCGAGTCGGTCTCGCCGCTGCTCATCGAGGACGCCATGGCGCTGCTCATGGTCCCCGCCGTCACCCGGCTGCTGCGGCGGGAGGACGGGCTCCGCGCGTTCGTCGCGACCACGCTGCCGCGCATGGCGGGCGTCCTCGCGCTCGTCGCGCTGACGCTCGCCGCCGGCGCGCCCGTCCTCGTGGGCGTGCTCGCCCCGGGACTGACCGAGCCGGGGCCCGCGGTCGAGTGCGTCCGCCTGACCGCGCTGACCGTGCTGACGTTCGGCGTCGCGGGGTTCATGAGCGCGACGCTGCGCGCCCACCACCGGTTCGGGCCCCCGGCGGCCATCTACCTCGCCTACAACGTCGGCATCCTCGCGCTGATCGCCGGGCTCGCCGGGACGACCGGCATCACGAGCGCGGCGATCGGCGTCGCCTGCGGCAGCCTGCTCATGGTCGCGGTGCAGGCCCCGGCCTTCACGAGCTGCCTGCGCGGATCCGGAAGCCGTGCCAAAGTGCGAGCCGAACGCGCAACCGCGAAGCCACCCCCCGCGACCGGCCCGGGCGGCGAGACCAGCCGGGACGGCGCGACCGGCCCGGGCGGCGCGAGCAGTTCGGGCGGCGCGGTCAGCCCGGGCGGCGTGGTCAGCCCGGGCGGTGCGACCG
>NZ_CAACUY010000290.1 GCF_900659615.1 Actinomadura fibrosa
AGCTCGTGCCGCAGCCGCCCGACCTCGGCGGACGCCGCGTCCGCCTGCCGCCGCGCGTCCCCGGCCCGGTCCTCGCGCTCGGCGAGGTCGCGCTCCGCCTTCTCGGCCCGGCGGCCCAGCGACTCCGCGTGCTTGCGCAGCGTCTCGGCCCGCCGGGCGCGCGCCGCGTCCGCGCGCGCCGTCTTCGCCTTGGCGGCCGGCCGCTCCCGCCCCGGCTCGGCCGGTTCGGCCGTTTCGGGCTCGGCCTTCGATTCGGACTTCGCCTTGGGGACGGGCTTCGGCTTCCGCTTCGGAGGCTCGGGCTCGGCCCCGTCCGTTCCCGGGGCGACGGGGAAGCCCGCGGGGACGAACCCGGTGTGGCTGCGGGGCTGGGAGAGCCGCCCCTCGCGGACCTCGTCGGCGATGCCCGCGTCCATGCTGGCGGCGAACAGCGTGTCCTCGACGTCGCGGACGGCCTGGTCGCGCAGCGGGCTGCCCCGCCCGGCGGCCAGCTCGCCCGCCCGGCGGACGAGCGCGTCGACGAGCCGCGCCCGGCGCTGCTCCAGGTCGCCCAGTCCGCCCATGCCGCCGCCCGACCCCCAGGCCGCCCGCATCCGCTCCCCGACCTCCAGCAGGGCGCCGAGATCGTCGGATCCGTCGCGCGCCAGCAGGTTCACCGCCCACGCCGGGAGCGTGGGCCGGCGCAGCGCCCCGATGCGCTTGGCGAGCGCGGCGTCGCCCGCCTCCCTGGCCTCGCGCGCCAGCCGCGTCCGAGTCGCCACGAAGTCGGCCGGGTCGACCCCGTAGAGCTCGTCGGCCGCGCTGGAGTAGTCCACACCCGATCCCTACCCGCGTGCGAGGCCGACGTGCGCGCCCCAGCGCCCACCGGCCCGCGCCCGCCGGAGCCTGGACGAGCGGCGGTCCTAGGGCTATATTCGTCTGCGAGTACTCGTCTGCGAGGAGTCGGGATGGCGAAGCGGCGGAAGGTGGGCAACCTCCTCGGCCTCGCCGTGCTCTCCACGGTGTCGGCCAGGCCCATGCACCCCTACGAGATGGCCTCGCTGATGCGCGCACGAGGCAAGGAGCGCGACTTCGACATCAAGTGGGGGTCGCTCTACACCGTGGTGCGCAACCTGGAGAAGCACGGCTTCCTGGCCGTGGAGGGGAACGCGCGGGAGGGCGCCAGGCCGGAGCGGACCGTCTACCGCATCACCGACGCGGGTCTCGCGGAGCTGGCCGACTGGGTCCGCGAGCTGATCGGCGAGCCGGAGCGGGAGCATCCGCGGTTCGAGGCCGGGCTGTCGGTGATGGGCGCCATCGGGCCGGACGAGGCGGCGGCGCTGCTGCGGCACCGGCTCGGCGTCCTGGAACGGGAGATCGCCGAGGACCGGGCGGCGCTCGCGGAGGCGTCGGAGGTGCCGCGGATCTTCCTGCTGGAGGCCGAGTACGACCTCGCGATCCGGCAGGCGGAGGCCGGCTGGGTGCGCGGGCTGGTCGCCGAGATCGAGGACGGCTCGCTGCCCGGCCTCGACATCTGGCACCGCTTCCACGAGACCGGCCGGGTCCCGCCCGAGGTGGCGGAGCTGGCGGAGAGGGGCGCGACGGAGGACTGAAACGCGAGTCGTCCCGGCGGCGGTGCTGCAACACCGCCGCCGGGACGGGAACCCACCACCGAACGAACCCGCGGAGCGGGCCCCGGCGGCGAGACCGCAGTCCCCAGCCTATCCGGGGTCCTCCGCGCGCGACGGAGGAGACGCGAAGGCATGGCGTACGCCATCGAGGCCGAGGGCCTCGTCAAGACCTACCCGGACGACGTCCGGGCCCTGGACGGGCTGTCCGTCACCGTGGGCCCGGGGGAGATCCTCGGGCTGCTCGGCCCCAACGGGGCGGGCAAGTCCACGACCGTGAAGATCCTGACCACGCTGGTCCGGCCCGACGCCGGAACGGCGACCGTGGCCGGGCACGACGTGCTGCGCCGTCCCGACCGCGTGCGGCGCGCCATCGGCGTCGTCCCGCAGCGGTCCGGTGCGGACCCGGACGCGAGCGGCCGCGACAACCTGGTCCTCCAGGGCCGCCTGTACGGGCTCGGCGGGACGGCCGCCCGCCGCCGCGCGGCCGAGCTGCTGGAGCGGTTCGGCCTGGCCGAGGCCGCGTCGCGGCCGGTGAGGACCTACTCCGGCGGCACGCAGCGGAGGCTCGACGTGGCGCTCGGCCTCGTCCACCGGCCCGAGGTGCTGTTCCTGGACGAGCCGACCACCGGCCTCGACCCCGAGGCGCGCGCGTCGATGTGGGCGGAGATCGCCCGCCTGGCCGGGGACGACGCCCTGGCGATCCTGCTGACCACCCACTACCTGGACGAGGCGGACCGGCTCGCCCGGCGGGTCGCGATCGTCGACCGGGGGCGGGTCGTCGCCGAGGGCACCCCGGACGCGCTCAAGGGCGAGCTGCGCGGCGACGCGGTGCACGTGGAGTGCGCGGAGGCGCCCGCCGAGCCGCTCGCGCGGGAGGCGCTCGGCCGCGTGCCGGGCGTCCGCGACATCGTCGTGGACGGGCCGCGGCTGAGCGTGCGGGCCGACGACGGCGCCGCCGCGCTGCCGGGCGTCCTCGCCGCGCTCGACCAGGCGGGGATCCTGGCCGCGGCGGCGACCGTGGCCCGCCCGTCCCTGGACGACGTCTACCTGCGCTACGCCGGGCGGCGGTTCGCGCAGGCCAACCAGGCGGACGCCGGGCCACTCCCGGCCGGGCCGCCCCCGGCCGGGCCGTCCGCCGAGTCGTCCGCCAGGGCCGCCACCGGGGGAGGCGCCCGATGAGCGCCCTCCTCGCCGGGACGTGGTGGATGACCCACCGCAGGCTGTCCGCGCTGGCCAGGAAGCCGGCCGTGCTCGTGCTGACGCTCGTCCAGCCGATGATCTGGCTGTTCCTGTTCGGCCAGCTGTTCCGGAAGGTCGTCGAGCTGCCCGGCTTCGGGACCGGGTCCTACCTGGACTACCTCGTCCCGGGCGTCGTGGTCATGAACGCGGTGTCGCTGAACTCCTTCGCCGGGATGGCCACCATCGACGAGATCGAGCGCGGCACGCTCAACCGGTTCCTCGTGTCCCCGGTCCGGCGCAGCGCGATCATGAACGCGGGCGTCGTCGAGCAGGCGGTGAGCACCGCGTTCCAGTCCCTGGTGATCATCGCGCTGGGTTGGGCGGCGGGCGCCCGCTACCCCGGCGGCGCCGCCGGCGTCGCGGTGCTGGTCGCCATGTCCGTGCTGGTCGGGATCGTGCTCGCCGCGCTGTCCAACACGCTCGCGCTGCTCGTCCGCGACCGCAACACCATCATCGGGCTGAACATCATGCTGCTGCTGCCGCTGACGTTCCTGTCCTCGGCGTTCATGGCCAAGGACCTGATGCCCGGCTGGATGCGGGACGTGGCCGCGGGCAATCCGGTGAGCTGGGCCCTGGACGCCGGCCGCGCGGCGCTCGCCGCGGACCCCGACTGGGGATCGGCCGCCGCGCACGCGGCACCGCTCCTCGCGCTGACCGCCGTGACCGTGGGTCTCGCCGTGTTCTCGCTCAGGAGCTACCAGAAGTCGCAGTAGGTGGCGGGGTCGCACGGATACGTCCTCCGGGAGGATTGGCGGGCCGCCCGCCCCGTGTGACCATCCGCCTTATGGACACCTCGTTGAAGGCCTTCCTGGAAGGCGGTCCCGCGGACCTGCCGGACCGGATCGTCGGGATCACCCCTCCCGGTGTCGAGCTGAGGCTGCCGTTCCGCGGCGGCTACGAGCACTTCAGGGCGACGGCGCGGCACCGGGACACCCCCCAGGGCAGGCTCCCGGTCTACCGCTGGTCGCGGCGCTCCGCCACCCCGGACTAGGAACCGGCCCTGGGCCTGAGGTCAGCGCGTGTCGAGGAAGCGGTCCAGGGCGCGGGTGCCGAACGCCAGGCCCTCCAGCGGGACCCGCTCGTCCACCCCGTGGAACATCCCGAAGTAGTCGAGGTCCGGGCCGAGCAGGAGGGGGGCGAAACCGAAGCTCGTGATGCCGATGCGGTGGAACGACTTCGCGTCGGTGCCGCCGGACATCACGTACGGGACGGGGTGCGCCGCCGGGTCCTCGGCGCGGATCGCGGCGGCGAGCGCGGCGAACGTCGCGCCCGCCGGGTCCGCGGCCGGCGCCTCCTCGAAGTTGACGAACTCGCGGGTCACCTTCGGCCCGAGCAGCCGGTCGACGGTGGCGAGGAACTCCTCGCCGGTGCCCGGCAGGAACCGGCCGTCGACCTGTGCGGAAGCCGTGCCCGGCACCACGTTGATCTTGTAGCCGGCGTCCAGCCGGGTCGGGTTCGCCGAGTTGCGGACCGTCCCGGCGAACAGCCGCCCCACGCCGCCGAGCCGGACCGCCTCCGCGTCGAGGCGGTCGAGGTCGATGCTCGTGCCGAGCGCGTCCGCGAGGCCGTCCAGCAGCGCCCGCACGCCCGGGGTCAGCCGGACGGGCCACGCGTACGCGGCGAGCCGCGAGACGGCGTGCGCGATCTCGGCGACGGCGTTGTCGGGCGCGGGCTTGGAGCCGTGGCCGGCGGTCCCGCGCGCCGTGAGCCGCATCCACGCGGTGCCGCGCTCGCCGGTCGCGATCGGGTAGATCCGCCTCCCGCCGGCGGCCACGCTGAACCCGCCGGACTCGCTGATCGCCTCGGTGCAGCCGGTGAAGAACTCCCGGTGCTCCCGGGCGACGTACCGCGACCCGAGGTCGCCGGTGCACTCCTCGTCCGCGAGGAACGCCAGCACCAGGTCGCCGCGCGTCCGGCGGCCCTCGCGCAGCCGCCGCCGGACGGTCGCGAGCGTCATCGCGAGCGAGCCCTTCATGTCCACGGCGCCGCGGCCCCACACGCACCCGTCCCGCACCTCGCCGGAGAACGGCGGCACGCTCCACTCGGACGGGTCGGCGGGCACGACGTCCAGATGCCCGTGGACGAGGAACGCCGGATGCGCGGGGTCGGTGCCGGGGATCCGGGCGAGCACGCTGGCCCGGCCGGGCGCGGACTCGACGATGGTCGCCGCGGCGCCCGCGTCGTCCAGCAGGGCCGCGACGTACTCGGCGGCGGGACGCTCGCCGCGGGCGTCGCCCTCGCCCCGGTTCGTGGTGTCGAAGCGGATGAGGTCGCCGCAGATCCGCGCCGCCTCGGCCCCCGCGTCCGGCACCGCGTCCTCGGCGAGGCTCCCGCCGCTCTGCTCGCGCACCCTCGGCTCCGTCACTCCCGCACCGCCTTCCGTAAGGAACCTTCATTTTCGTTGAGCGCTGACCTCTGTCAACGAATGATCAACTACGTATCGATCCGGTTTCGAATCGCTCATCGCCGTACCCAAATCGTCCGGGCGGTACGACGCTGCCACCAATCTGAAGAGCGGGCGGGCGCAGGCCCGGCCGCGCGACGCGACAGGCACGAGGAGGAGCATGACCAGCCTCAGGGGTGCGAGCCGGGGGATCCGCCGGCTCTCGGGTGCCGGACGCGGAGCGGCGGGGCTCACCGCGGTGGTGCTCGCGGCGTCGCTCGGGCTGTCGGCCTGCGGCGGCGACGGGAAGAAGTCGGGCGACGGGACGTTCACCGCCGGCCACTCCGAACCCGACCACCTGGTGCCCGGCAACACCACGAGCAGCTACTCGTTCGACGTGCTGAGCGGCCTGTTCGACAACCTGGTGGGGCTGACCAAGGACGGCAAGACCTACAACCTCGCCGCCGAGTCCGTCACCACCCAGGACCAGAAGGTCTGGACGATCAAGGTCAGGGCCGGGCAGAAGTTCCACAACGGCGAGCCGGTCACCGCGGGCAGCTTCGCCGACGCGTGGAACAACGCCGCGTACGGGCCGAACGCCTACAGCGCCAACGACTACTTCTCGCACATCAAGGGGTACGCCGACCTCAACCCCGAGGACGAGAACGCCAAGCCGAAGGCCGACAAGTTGTCCGGCGTCGAGGTCGTGGACGACGCGACGCTCAAGGTCACGCTGACCGACGCGTTCAACCAGTTCCCGCAGCTGCTGACCTACCCGGCGTTCGCGCCGATGCCGAAGGCGGGCCTGAAGGACCTCAAGTCCTTCGAGGAGCACCCGATCGGCAACGGCCCGTACATGATGAGCGGGAACTGGGAGCGCAACAAGCAGGTCAAGCTGGTCGCGTTCCCCGGCTACACCGGCCCGCGCAAGCCGAAGAACAAGGGCGTCACCTGGAAGAGCTACTCCAGCGCCGACACCGCCTACACCGACCTGCGGGCCGGCCGCATCGACGTCCTGCAGACGATCCCCTCGGCGAAGGTCCCCGAGGCCAAGCGGCTGCTGGGCGACCGGTTCCTGCCCCGGAAGATGGGGACGATGGACTACCTCGGCTTCCCGCTGTTCGACAAGCGGTTCGCGAACCCCGACCTGCGCAAGGCCATCTCGATGGCGATCGACCGGCAGGGCATCAACAAGGCGGTCTACAACGGCGACTACTTCCCGGCGGACTCGCTGCTCCCGGCGATCATCGAGGGGCACCGGCCGAACGCGTGCGGCGAGTTGTGCACCTTCAACCCCGCCAAGGCGAAGGAGCTGTACGCCAAGTCGGGCGGCTTCAAGGGCAAGCTGGAGCTGTACTTCTCGAACGCGCAGCCGACCTACGCCCAGTGGATGCAGATCGTCGCGAACTCGCTGAAGCAGAACCTCGGCATCCAGGACATCGAGTTCCGCCAGGTCCCCGCGTCCGACTACTTCGGGATGCTGAACAAGCGGACGGAGAAGGGCCCGTACCGGCAGAACTGGGAGGCGGACTACCCGAGCGCCCAGAACTACCTGGAGAACATGTGGAGCTCGGGCAGTAACCGCATGGGCTGGAAGAGCCAGGAGTTCGACGACCTGATCGCCAAGGCGAACAGGTCGGGCGACCCGCAGGAGGCCCTGCGGTTCTACAACCAGGCCGAGGACGTCGCCATCCGCGAGATGCCGATGATCCCGCTCTGGACCTGGGCGGGTCAGGGCGGCCGGTCGGACAAGGTCGGCAACGTCACGATCACCGCGTACTCGACCGGTCTGCTGGCCAGCGAAGTGACGGTGAAGTAGCCGGCGATGTGGCGCTATGTCCTCCGGCGGCTCCTCCAGGCGGTGCCCGTCTTCATCGGCACGACGCTGCTCATCTACGCGATGGTGTTCGCGCTGCCGGGCGATCCGATCCAGGCGCTCGCCGGGGACAAGCCCGTCCCCGAGAACGTCCTCCAGGTCCTGCGGGAGCGGTACAACCTCAACGACCCGCTGCTGGTGCAGTACGGGAAGTACATGTGGGGCCTGGTCCAGGGGAACCTGGGCGAGAACTACGACGGCCAGCAGGTGTCGGACATGCTCGGCGGGCGCTGGACGGTGACCGCGCAGCTCGCGCTCACCGCCTGGATCTTCGAGCTCGTCGTCGGCGTCGCGCTCGGGACGTGGGCGGGCCTGCGGCGCGGCAGGCTCGCCGACACCCTCGTCCTCGGCGGGACGACGCTGGTGATCGCGGTCCCGGTGTTCGTGCTGGGCTACACCGCGCAGCTCCTGTTCGGCCTGCACTGGCAGATCTTCCCCACGGCCGGGACGGACGACGGGTGGCCGATGAGCTACCTGCTGCCCGGGATGGTGCTGG
This sequence comes from Actinomadura fibrosa, assembly GCF_900659615.1. GTDB lineage: Bacteria > Actinomycetota > Actinomycetes > Streptosporangiales > Streptosporangiaceae > Spirillospora > Spirillospora fibrosa. The sequence goes on from NZ_CAACUY010000290.1 coordinate 7,605, forward strand.
GCTCGCTCGGCCTGTCCTACGTCGCCCGGCTCACCCGGACCAGCCTCGCGGAGAACCTGCGGGCCGACTACGTCCGCACCGCCAACGCCAAGGGGCTGTCGCGGGCCCGCGTGGTCGGCCGGCACGCGCTGCGCAACTCGCTGATCCCCGTCGTGACCTACCTCGGCGTGGACTTCGGGTCGCTGATGGGCGGCGCGATCGTGACCGAGGGCATCTTCAACCTGCCCGGGATCGGCCAGCAGGTCTTCCAGTCGATCCAGCTCAAGGAGGGCCCCGTCGTGGTCGGCGCGGTCACCGTCCTGGTGCTGATCTTCCTGCTGGTCAACCTGGCCGTGGACCTGCTGTACGGGCTGCTGGACCCCCGGATCCGGTACGAGTGAGGCGGGCTGAGCGAGTGGGCGTGAGCGGATGAGGACCACGGACCCGGGGGCACCGGGACCCGACCTGCCCGGCGCGGCGCCGGAGCCCCCGCCGGACGCGGGCGCCGGCGCGCCGGGGACGACCGCGGCGGCCGTCGCGGTCGCGGGCGGCGAGATCGGCAGGGCGTCGCTGTGGGACGACGCGTGGCGGGACCTGCGGCGCCGCTGGGTCTTCTGGGGGTCGGTCGCGATCCTCGTGCTGGTGGCGCTGATGGCGGTCGTCCCGCGGCTGTTCACGAGCACGGGCGCCAACGAGGGCTGCGACCCGAACGACGCCAAGCTCGGCCCGTCCGGCGACCACTGGTTCGGCACCGACATCGCCGGCTGCGACTACTACGCGCACGTCGTGCACGGCGCCCGCCCGACGCTGCTGATCGGCGTCGCGGTCACGCTGTTCGCGCTGCTCATCGCGCTGGTGTTCGGGATGGTCGCCGGGTACTACGGCGGGATCCTGGACGCGCTGATCGCCCGGATCACCGACGTGTTCTTCGGGCTGCCGTTCGTGCTCGGCGCGACCGTCATCCTCGTCGCCTTCCCGAGCCACGGCGTCGGCGCCATGACGCTGGTGCTGGTGCTGCTCGGCTGGACGACGATGATCCGCATCATGCGGGCGCAGGTGATCTCCATCCGGGACGCCGACTACGTGCAGGCCGCGCGGCTGCTCGGCGCGTCCGACCGGCGGATCATGTTCCGGCACATCCTGCCGAACGCGCTCGCCCCGGTGATCGTGGTGGCGATGCTCAACGTCGGCAACGTGATCGCGGGCGAGGCGACGCTGGACTTCCTCGGCGTCGGCCTCCAGTACCCGCAGGTGTCGTGGGGGCTCCAGCTCAACCAGGCGCAGGACGCGTTCGTCGACCACCCCCATCTGCTGATCTTCCCCGCGGTGTTCCTGTCGGCCACGGTGCTGAGCTTCCTGATGCTCGGCGACGCCGTCCGCGACGCCCTCGACCCGAAGCTGCGGTGACCGAGCGATGACGACGGAAGCGATGGACGGGCCGGGCGGGGCCGCGCACCCGGCAGAGTCCGAGGCGGAGCCGCTGCTGCGGGTGGACGACCTGCACGTGCGGTTCCGCGTGCGGGACCAGGACGTGCACGCGGTCAACGGCCTGTCCTACACCCTCGCCGAAGGGGAGACGGTCGCGATCCTCGGCGAGTCGGGGTCGGGCAAGAGCGTGGCGGCGCAGGCCGTCATGGGCATCCTCGACACCCCGCCCGCGCGGATCACGAAGGGCTCGGTGCGGCTGCGCGGCGAGGAGCTGCTCGGGCTGCCCGAGCGGCGCCGCCGCGCCTACCGCGGCGACCGCATCGCGATGATCTTCCAGGACGCGCTGACGGCGCTGAACCCGGTGTTGACGGTCGGCGACCAGATCCGCGAGATGTACCAGGTGCACCGGGGGCTGCGGCGGAAGGCCGCGACCGCGAAGGCCGTCGAGCTGATGGAGCGGGTGCGGATCCCGTCCGCCGCGCAGCGGCTCGGCGACTACCCGCACCAGTTCTCCGGCGGCATGCGCCAGCGCATCATGATCGCGATGGCGCTCGCGCTGGAGCCGGACGTGCTGATCGCCGACGAGCCCACCACCGCGCTCGACGTGACCGTCCAGGCGCAGATCATGCGGCTGCTGGCCGCGCTCCAGGACGAGTTCCGGATGGGCCTCGTCCTGATCACGCACGACCTCGGCGTGGTCGCGGGCGTCGCGGACCGGATCGTCGTCATGTACGCCGGGTCGGTCGCCGAGCAGGCGCCCGCCCGGGAGCTGTACGCGCGGCCCGCCCACCCCTACACCCGCGGGCTGCTGGCGTCGGTGCCGCGCCTCGACCGGCGCGGCGGGCCGCTCGTCCCGATCGCGGGGACGCCGCCGAACCCGGCCGCGCTCCCGCCCGGCTGCCC
>NZ_CAACUY010000291.1 GCF_900659615.1 Actinomadura fibrosa
CGTCCGCGCGGGTGGTGCGGGCCTGGCCCATCGACTCGCGGATCACCTTGCCGCCGCCGAACACGGCCTCGTCCCCGGCGCCCGCGGGGCCGCGGCTGCCCGCGGTGCCCGTGGCCGTCGCGGGGGTCGTCGACGCGGCCCTGGCCGTGCGGCACGTCATCGCCGGGGATCCGCTCCAGGGGCTGCCGCATCTGCGGGATCTGATCGGCAGGGCGCGGGAGCCCGGCGGCGACGTCCGGCTCAACCTGCTGGGGGTCTACGCGGCGCTGGCGGCGGGCGATGACGGCGCCGCGTCCGCGGTGGCGGAGGCGCAGGTCCGGCGATGCCGCGAGGACGGGGAGCTTGGCCTGCTGCCGGAGGCGCTGACCCTGCTCGCGGTGACCCGGCTCAACCGGGGCCTGTACGGGGACGCCCTAGCCTGCGCCACCGAGGGCCTGGCGCTCGCGGAGGGCGCCGGTCAGGACCACCAGGAGCGGCTGCTGCTCGCCGTCCTGGCCCATCTGGCCGCCGTGTCCGGCGACGACGAGCGGTGCGGATCACTGGCCGCGAGGGCCGCCGCCAAGGCCGCGGGCCGGGAGGTGGCGGTCGGCGCGGTGTGGGGCGCCTACGCGCTCGGCCTGGCCGAGCTGGGCCGGGGACGCTACGCGGAGGCGGCCGACAGGCTGGCGGCCATGAGCGGCTCCCGCTGGGTCCGCAGCCCCTTCCTGATCAACTGCCACGGCGCGGACCTGGTCGAGGCGGCCGTGCGGGCCGGACGGCCCGGATACGCGGCGGCGGCGCTGGAGGGCGTGGAGGCCTGGATGTCCCGCATCGGGCAGCCCTGGGCCCGTGCCGTGGCCCTGCGCTGCCGCGCGCTCGTCCGTTCCGCCGATGCGGAGGCGAGTTACGAGGAGGCGGCCGAGCTGCACGGCCGGGGCGACCGGCCGCTGGAGCGGGCCCGTACCGAGCTGCTGTGGGGGCAGTGGCTGCGGCGTGCGCGACGTCCCGGGGCGGCGCGCACGCGCCTGCGGTCGGCGCTGGAGACGTTCGAGGCCATCGGCGCGGCTCCGTGGGCGGCCCGCGCGCGGGCGGAGCTGGAGGCGGCCGGCGAGCGCGCGGCGCCGTCCCGGGACGGCGGCCCGCTGTCCTGCCTGACGTCCCAGGAGGCGCAGGTGGTGCGGCTGGCCGCGGCCGGGGCCACCAACCGCGAGATCGCCGCGCGGCTCTTCCTCAGCCCCCGCACCGTGGCCTACCACCTCTACAAGGCGTTCCCGAAGCTCGGCGTCGACTCGCGCCACGAGCTGAAGAGGTTCGGCGACCGCGCGTCGTGAGCCTTCTCCAGGATGTCGACGAGCCGCGCCGGGGTCGGCTGCGCCCGCATCTCCTCGCGGAGCCTCGCGGTGTTCTCACGGTAGGCGGGGTCGGTGACGAGGTCCTGGACGGCCGCGCGCAGCGCGCCGGGGCCGGCCTCGTGGCCGCGCAGGTGCCGGCCCGCTCCGGCGGCGGCGACGCGGCGGGCGGTGGCCGCCTGCTCGGACGCGAACGTGGCGATCAGCTGGGGGACGCCCGCCCAGAACGCCGTCATGGCGCTTCCGCTGCCGCCGTGGTGGACGACGGCGGCGCAACCCGGGAGGACGGTGAGCAGCGGGACGTGCTCGACGACCCGGACGCCGTCGGGCACCGGGCCGAGGGCGGCCACGTCGGCGGCGGTGGCCGTGACGATGACCTCGCAGTCCAGGCCGTCCAGGGCGCGGAGGACGGACGGGAGCAGGTAGGAGTTCGGGCCGGTGGTCGCGGTCAGGGCCGTCGACCAGGTCACGCAGACGCGCGGGCGTCCGGGCGCGGGGGGCTCCAGCGCCCACGGCGGGACGGGCGTGGTCCCGTTGAACGGCACGAAGGAGAACCGGACGCGCTCGGCCGGGACCGGCACGTCCAGGGACGGCGGGCACGGGTCGAGGACGCGTTCGATCATGTCGAGGGAGAAGTCGCCCTGGCCGTGGCGCGGGAAGGAGCCGCTGTGGTCGGCCGGGACGATCCGCATGTGCTCGGGCTCGTGGGTGCCGACGGGCCCCCACAGGCACAGCGCGGCCGGGACGCCGGTGACGCGGGACGCGAGCAGCCCCTCCAGGCTGGCGGGGTCGTGGAGGATCAGGTCGGGCCGCCAGGCGCGGGCGTGGGCGACGGCCGCGTCGAAGCTCCGCGCGGCCCGTTCCGCGAGGACGGGGGCGACCTCCTTCCGGAACGCCGCGACATCGAAGTCGGCGAGGTCCTCCAGGGTCTCGCCGGTCAGCGGATGCGGGGGCAGCCACGGGTAGGGCCAGTCGCCGTGCGCGGCCTCCTCGTAGGCCTGGAGCCGGAGCCGCGTGATGACCTTCATCCCGTCCAGGACGGGTACGGGCAGCAGCCCCGTCCGGCCGACCGCCGCCGTCTGGTCGGGCGTGCACAGCACCCGGACCTCGTGGCCCGCGGCCTGGAGCGCCCATCCCCAGGGCACCATCGCCGAGTAGTGGGTGGCCTGCGATGACACGGTGAACATCACCCGCACGTGGGGTCTCCTTCGGTCGAGGACGGCCCCATCGTGTCAAGAAGCCGGGCCCCCGGCCGGGACGGGCTCCGCTGCGGGGCGCCAGCCGAGGGCCGGGGCGATCAGCGCGCGGGCGTCGTGCAGGATCTGCCGGTAGTCGTGCTCGCTGAACTCGTAGGGCAGTTCGAGGCGCAGCTCGCCGACCTCGGCCACGGCGACGTCGGCGCGCAGCGCGTCCACGATCTCGTCGGACGGGCCGACGAGGTCGGGCGCGAACCGGACGCGCCGGTCCCCGTGCACGGTGAGCGTGCGCTCGTGGCGGCTCGCCTGGTACTCGCGGTAGCGCCGGCGGGTGGCGGCGTCCGCGCCGTCGAACGGGACGATCACCCGGCCGATCGCGACGCGGCCCGGGCGTCCGGCCGGCAGCAGGCTCCGGTACAGGGCGATCTGCTCGGACTGCTGGTCGGCGTGCCCGTCGGGGCCCTCGCCCTGGACGATGTTGCCGGTGAGCAGGTTCAGGCCGTGCTCGGCGGCCCAGCGGACGGAGCGCGGGCTGGTCCCGCCCAGCCAGGAGCGGTCCAGCAGGCCGGGGCTGTGCGGCTGGAGCCGGGGCCGCTGCACGGCGCCCGGCGAGTGGATGACGGTGCCGGGCTCGCCGAGGTACTCGCCGCGCAGGTGGTCGAGGACCCGCCCGATGCGCCCGTACGACAGGTCGTAGCCGCGCCAGTCCCCGTCGTGGACGAGGTCGGCGAGCAGTTCGGCGTGCGGCATCCCGGTGCTGAAGCCCGCCTGGAAGCGGCCCCGGGAGAGCACGTCCACGGTCGTGAGGTCCTCGGCGAGCCGGAACGGGTTCTCGTAGCCGATCGGGATGACGCCGGTGCCGAGCTCGATCCGGCGGGTGCGCTGGGTCGCGGCGGCGAGGAACACGGTGGCGGACGAGACGCCGTGCTCCAGGTGCCGCTGGCGGATCCAGGCGCCGTCGTAGCCCTCGGCCTCGCCGTACTCGAACAGGCGGAGCGTCGCCTCCAGCCCGGAGTAGGGGTCGTCGTCCGGGTAGTTGCCCGGCGTGAGGAAGGACAGGGAGTGGATCGCGGGCATGGTCAGCCGCGCTCGCGGGGGCCGGCGGGTGGAACGGTCCCGGCGGGGTGGCGCCGTCCGGTCGCGGAGATCTGCATGGCCTCAGGGTGGCCCGCCGATCGTTTATCCGTCAATACCTATCTAGATTGTGGGGATCTAGGCCACGCGGAAGGGCTCCGGGGCCGGGCGCTCGCCCGACGCCGCGTCGGCGATGATCCGGCCGAGGAGCGGCGCGAACTTGGCGCCGTGCCCGGAGCACGGCGAGGCGACGGTGACGCCGCCGACGCCGTCGATCACGAAGTCCTCCGTGGGCGTGTTGGTGAACAGGCACGTCGTCTCGGCGTACGGCTCGGGGACGAGGCCGGGCAGCGTCCGCCGGACGTAGCCGGTGATCCGCCGGCGGTTGGCCGGGTCGATCCGGCCCGTCCGCGCGGCGGCGCTCCGGATCGGCCGGCCGCCGTTGTACTCGGCGATCTTCAGGCCGGTCCGGCCGTCCGGGAGGGCGGCGTCGCGCCCGCCGGGCAGGCCGTAGACGAGCATGCCCGCGTCTTTGTGGATGAAGGTCGGCCACGCCTCCCCCGCGCCGTCGCGGTAGGGGAAGTGGTAGGCGTTCTCCTCCATCACCTGGATCGGCGGGAGCGCGTCCAGGAACGCCCGTGGCAGCGGCAGCGCGCCGAGCAGGCCGGGCAGCCAGCCGCCGGCGGTGACGACGACCTTCTCGGCCTCCTCCCTCCGCCCGTCCGCGGCCAGTACCCGATGCCCGGCGCCGGCGCGCTCGACCGCGGCCACCGGCCACCCCGTCTCGACGCGGGCGCCGTCTGCCCGCGCCAGGCGCAGCATGGCCGACACCGCGGCCTCCGGGTCGATCACACCGGCGGCCGGGTGCCACAGGACACCGGAGTCGCCATCGACGTCGCTACCGAAGCGGAAGCCCGGCCAGCGCTCAGTGGCGTCGGCGGAGGTGAGGAGTTCGTGCTCGACGCCCGCCTCCTCGAACAGGGCGGCCAGCGCGGCGGGGTCGCGGCCGGCCCCGAAGTCGAGCGAGCCCGTCCCGCTGATGAGCCGCTCGCCGGACAGGCGCTCCAGCCCGTCCCATTCGGCCCGCGCCTCGACGACCAGCCGGACGTAGAACGGGTCGGGATAGCCGTACCGGAGGATCCTCGCGGAGCCGTGCGAGCTGCCCTCGCCGTTGGCCGGGACGGACCGTTCCAGCACGGTCACCTCGTGGCCGCGCCCGGCCAGGTGCCAGGCGGTCGCGGCACCGGCGAGACCGGCTCCGATGACGACGTACGTGCCCATCGCGGCTCTTCCCCCTGCGGCTCCCAGTCCGCGGGGCCGGAGGGATGCCTTCGATCGACGGTCGGCGAATGCTCGATCGAGGATATGCCGACCGCGACGTGACACCCGGCAGCGTGTCAGCCGTCCGGGTCGGAGTCGGGATCGGGGTCGGGTGGCCGCCCCAGGATGTCCAGGGACGCCTGCCGCATCCGCTGGGACTTCTGGAGGGCCCGCCGCGTGTCCTCGTGGACGCGGTCGTACCGCACGCGCGCCCGATGGTAAGCGCCCACCAGCTTCCAGATGTTCTCGGAGACGCGGTCGCGGGTGGCATTGGCGACCCGCCGTTCACGGTCGGCGTCCCCCTGGTCCACGTCCTTCGGGCCGAGGGGTGGACCGGTGTCGTGCCCGGCCGCGCTCCCGGACTCCCGTGCTCTCGGGCCGTCCCAATGCTCGGACGTCCTCAGCATCGCGTACACCCGCCGCGCGATCGCCGCGGAGACGTCCTCCACGCCGGCGGTGCGCGCCGCCCGCGCCTGGACCATCCGGCGGCGCAGCAGGACCGCCATCCCCGCGGCCGCCGCGCGCAACTCGTCGTCCCCGTTCTGGGCCGCCAGCGCCTCCAGCACCGCCACCAGTGTCTCGGACTCGCTCTCGTCCAGCACGGCCGCTCCCACGCGGAACCGGGATCCGGTCTCTCCGCCGTCCGATCGAATCCCCCGTCCTGACTATGCCCTGGGACGCATCGTTGTATCCGGGACGGCGGCGCGCGGCAGCGGCGATCAGGGGTTCAGGACGGGCTTGATGACGCCCGCCGCGCGGCGGTCGAACTCCTCGTACAGCGCCGGGGCCTGCTCCAGCGGCGCGTGGTGGGTGACGACGAAGCCGGGCCTGGCCCGGCCGGACACGATGAGGTCGCGCAGGGGGACGGTGTAGCGGCGGTCGTGGGTGCGGCCCGTCCCGATCGTCACGCCCTTGCCCCACAGCGTTCCCCACGGCAGCCGCAGCGCGCCGTCGGAGTGCCCCTCCGGCGCGGGATGCAGGTCCTTGCCCGCGTAGACCCCGGCGATGCCGAGGCGGCCGGCCTGGTTGACCAGCCGCGCCAGGTCGTCGAGGACCTGGGACGGCTTCTCCGCGGCGAAGCCGTCCCGGTCGAGGGCCTGGAAGCCGACCGCGTCGATGCCGCAGTCCACGCCGTCGAAGGGCTCCTCGCCGCGCGGCAGCCCGGCCCGGCGCCGGCGGTCGCGGATCTGCTCGACGGGGTCGCCGTCCGCGACGCTCACCGGCACGCACGCCGCCTCGGCCGCCTTCTCCAGCCGCTCCGGGACGCCGTCCACCACGTAGACCTCGGCGGCGCCGCGCAGCCGCGCGCTGTAGGCGGCCAGCAGGCCGACCGGCCCGGCGCCGAACACCGCGACCGTGCGTCCCGGCCGGACGCCCGCCAGCTCGGTGGCGTGCCAGCCGGTCACGAACGCGTCGGCCAGGGTCACGAAGTCGTCCTCGCGCTCGTCGCCGGGCTCGCCGGGCAGCCGCACGCAGTTGGCGTCGGCGTACGGGACGCGCAGCAGGTCGGCCTGGGCCCCGGTGTAGGGGCCCATGCCCGCGTACCCGTAGGCCGCGCCGAACCCGTCCGGGCGCACCCGCAGGCACGCCGCCGACAGGCCGCGCGCGCACGCGGCGCACAGCCCGCAGAACAGGTGGGTCGGCAGGACGACGCGGTCCCCGGCGCGGACCATCTGGACGCCGGGACCGGTCTCCACGACCGTGCCGAGCGGTTCGTGGCCCAGGACCAGGCCGGGTTCGGCGCCCGTGCGGCCGTCGTACATGTGCAGGTCGCTACCGCAGATGGCGCTGGAGGTGATGCGGACGAGCACGTCCGTCGGGTCCTTGATATCGGCGTCGGGCACCTCCTTCACCGCGACGTCGCGTGCGCCCTGGTACACCACTGCTCGCATCCGCTCCCCTTCCGGACGTCCTGCGGGATCTCCGCCGTGCTGTCAGGGGGGCTCAGGCCGGGGCCACCGGACGTCCTTCTCGTGCGAAAGGTGATGTCCTGGATACTTTCCGCGATCGTCTGGCAACTGCATCACACGGCTGCAAACGTTCCACAAAGCCGTGGCCCCGCCCGCGCCCGCCCGGACGGACCGTCCCTAGGATCCGCCTGTGAGGATCGAGACGATCACGACGGCGCTGGACCTGACCGGCGTGTTCATCAACGGGCTGCTCGGCGGGGCGGTGGCGCGCAACCGCGAGCTGGACCTGTTCGGGTACGTCGTGCTCGGGCTGGTGTCCGGCCTCGGCGGCGGCCTGATCCGCGACACGCTCCTCCAGCAGGGGCCGCCCGTCGCCCTCACGAACTCCCTCTACATCCCCGCCGCGCTGGCCGGCGGGGCGCTGGCGTTCCTGCTCAGCTTCACCGAGCAGGACTGGAACCGCCTGTTCTCCCTGCTGGACGCCGTCGCGCTCAGCGTGTGGGCGGTCGCCGGGGCGGAGAAGACCCTGGCCGCCGGGCTCGGCTGGCTGCCCGCCGTCCTGCTCGGCACCGTCACCGCGGTCGGCGGCGGCGCCGCCCGGGACCTGCTGCTCCAGCGCGTCCCGTCGGTGTTCGGCGGCAACGCCCTGTACGCCTCGGTCGCGATGCTGGTCGCCGCGGTGCAGGTGGCGTCGTCCCGGCTCGGCGCGCCGGCGGCCGGGACCGTCCTCGGCGTCCTGGCCGGCACGGTCCTGCGGGTGATCGCCTACCGGCGGCAGTGGCGGCTGCCCAACGGCGCGGGCTGGGAGGCCCGCGACGCCCTCGGCAGGGTCGTCAGGTCCCCGTGGCCGTCACGGCGCCGCGACGGCCACGGGGACGACGGCGACCGGGACGGCGGCGACCGGGACGGCCCCGGCGGCGGATGACCCGGGTGCCGCCCGGCCCCCCGCCGATCAGGGGTTGCAGTCCACGAAGATCGGCCCCCGGACGCAGGTGTCCCCGCCCGGCGGCACCTGGGTCCCGCCGTCGAGGCGGTTGCTGCCCGCGCCGCCGTCGAGGGAGTCGTTGCCCGGCCCGCCCGCGAGGTCGTCGTTCCCGTCCCCGCCGAGCAGGAGGTCGTCGCCGCCCTCGCCGTTCAGCCCGTCGATGCCGGGACCGCCCCGGAGCAGGTCGTTGCCGGGGCCGCCGTCCAGGCCGTCGACGCCGTCGCCCCCGTCCAGGACGGCGTTACCGGGACCGTTCAGCAGCGTGTCGTTGCCGTCCTCGCCGAACACCCAGTCCGGCCCCTCCTCGTTGCGCGCGCCAATGGTGTCGTTGCCGTCCCCTCCCCGGAGGAGGTCGGCGTCGCCCGCGGCCTCGCCGCCGCCGACGTTGCTGAACACGTCGTCGCCGGCGCCGCCGAAGACCGTGTCGTCGCCGGCGCCGTCGAAGATCAGGTCGGTGCCCGCGGCGCCGCGCAGCTCGTCGTCGCCCGCGGCGCCGTCGATCTGGTCGCCGCCGTCGCCGCCGAAGACCCGGTCGTCGCCGGCGCCCGCGGCCAGCAGCGACCGGGCGGTGGCGCCGTTGCGGACGACGTCGTTCCCGTCGCCCGCCAGCACGACGAGGCGCGGGTCGGCGACCGCGGTCGTGCACTCGACCAGGGTGTCGTCGGCCGCCACCGGGTACCGGCATCCCGCGCCGGGGACGATCCGGACCGCGTCGTCGAACCGGAAGGTCCCGCCGGCGCCGCTGAGGACGACGTTGTTGGCGTCTCCCGGCGCCGCCGTGTAGGTGATGTTCGCGCCGGAGAGGGCCACCGTCCCTCCCCCGGCCGCGTGCGCCGGGGCGGCGGGCAGCGCGGCCGCCGCCAGGACGCCGGAGGCCGCGAATGCCGCCGCCGCGAGGGCGGCCTTCCTGGCGCGCGCGTGCTCGTTCCTGCACCACATGCTGGTACTCCGTTCTGGTGCCTGCACCAAGGACGTGGTGAGGAGGCGTGTCGCGGCGGCCGTGGACCGGCCCCGGAACCGCCGTCCTCACCCTGGACGCGGGGTGAACGGGGTAGGCCCACGGTGGCATCGGGCGGCCGACGGCGGCCAGGTGTTTCACGCCTCGTTGAAATACGCTGGCGAGCAGCGTCCACCGCGCCTCCGGGGGGATGTCCGATGCGAGTCGGCGGCGATCGCGCGACCAGCAGCGTGCGCCTGCACTTCGGCGTGGACGACCTCGCGCGGACTCGGATCGTGGCGACGCTGGGCCCGCTGGCGGAGACGATGCTCGCGCTGGGCGCGCTGCGGAGCCCCGTCCGCCGGGCCCTGTTCGACCCGTGGCGCCGGCACTCGCGCCGGCGGCTGGCCCCGTGCGGCGCGGAGATCTCGCGGGTGCTCGCCCCGCCCGGGCGGCTGCCCCTGGACGTGTTCAGCCTGCTGGGCCGGACCGGGTCGATCGAGGAGGGCCTCGAAGGCCTCGTCGCCGCCCCGCACCGCCTGCTCCGCGCCGAGCTGGAACCGTTCGCGGCCGAGCATCCGCGCGCGTGGCCGCTGCGCGATCTGTCCCGTGACGACCGGCGGTCGCGGCGGTCGCTGAGGCACGCCCTCGCCGCCTGCCATGACGCGACCGTGAGGCCCTACTGGCCCAGCATCCGCGCATGGGTGGAGGCCGAAGCGCACGCCTTGGCCCGCTCCTATGCGGACGGAGGCCTGGAGGGCCTGCTGGGCGGGCGCGGTCCCGGGCTGACGTGGCGCTCTCCCGTCCTGGAGGTGAGCAACCGGCTGTGCCCGCACGACGCCGACGTCCACCTGGACGGCCGCGGGCTCGCCATCGTCCCCGCCTTCTTCGCCACCGAGCCGTTCTGCGCCGCCGCGACCGACGGATCGGCGGTGTACCTGCTGGTGCCCGCGCCGCCGACGATGGCCGCGGCGCCGGCCCTGTGGTCGCCGCCGGCCCGGCGGCCGCGGCCCG
>NZ_CAACUY010000292.1 GCF_900659615.1 Actinomadura fibrosa
CGAGCGCCGTCCACCCGCCGGCGCGCCGGGTGGCGCGCAGCAGCAGCCGGTCCGCGCCGGGGGCCGGGGGCCGGGGAGCGGGGATCGTGCCGGAGGTCATCGTGGGGTTCTCCTGCGCTGTCGGCACGGCGGTGTCGGCTGAAGGAGCGGCGGCCAAGGGGGGCGGCCAAGGGGGGGCGGCCAAGGGGGCGGCAAGGCAATGGCGGCCATGGCCCCAGGGAGGGCCATGGCCGCCAAAGGCTCTTACAGGCAGATCGTGATGCTGTGAGAGCTGTGGCAGAGAAGGCTGAGGCTGCTGTTAACGTCGCCGCCGCCGTTCTCGTTCACCATCCCCTGAAGGTCGAGAAGCGCCATGTCCGTTCACCTCCTTTCGGGCTGGATAGAGGTGGCACCCGCGGAGGTTTCCACGGGGAACTCGTGGGCCGTTCCGGGGACCTGGCCGGTCCCGAAGAAGGGCAGGTCGACCGGTGCGTCGTGCTGGGCGGCGCCGAGCGCGAGCAGGACGCCCGCCGTGCCCGTCGCCAGGTCCATCGACAGCCGGTACATGTGCTCGCCCGGGATGGCGAGCCCGCCGGCGTACGGGAGCGCGTGCCAGGCCAGGTCGCGGACGTGCCGCGCCACGCAGGGGTCGTCCCGGTCCTGCCGGGCCAGGTACAGCAGCATCCCGGCCCGGCCGGAGAACAGCCCCGGCTGCGCGTAGTAGCGCGACATCGCGGCCAGCCGGACGCCCTCGCGGACGTCCTCGAACTCCTCGTCCGGACGGTGCGCGAGGTACTCGTCCACCACCAGGCCGATGCCGACGCTGCCGCGGCCGAGGTAGGGCAGCACCCGGGACCCCTGGTCGACGTGGAGCGCGCCGTTCCCGTCCCTGACGCAGGCGGCGAGGTCGCGGCGCAGCGCCGCCGCCGCGAGGTCGAGCATCTCCGGGTCGCCGGTGCGCTCGTACCAGCGGACGAACATCAGCGCCGCCCCCGCCCCGCCGTACATCAGGCCGGGGCGCGGGCTCGGCCCGTCCGGCGCCCGCTCCGCGACGATGCGGACGGCCTCCGAGGCGGCGGTGAGCAGGGCGCCGCCGGACGTGAGGTCCGCGAGGTGCCCGAGGACGAGCGCGTAGCCGGGGAGCCCGCCGTACAGGTCGTCGCCGAGCCGCTCCCAGCGCTCGTCGAGGCAGTGCCCGGCCGCCGCGAGCGCGGCGTCGAGGTGCCCGAGCCGGGCCAGCGCGTAGGCGGCGCCCTGGAGCCCGTCGTAGAGGCCGAGGCCCGTGCCGCGCCGCGGTTTCGCGGCCCGCTCGGCGAGCCACTCCTCGTGGTCCGGGCGGCGGCCCGCGCCGGTCGCGTCCAGGGTCCACAGGACGCCGGCGGCGCCGTGGGCCATGCCGAGCGACGCCCCGCCGAACTGCTCGACGTCGCCGGGGTGGAGCCGGTCGGCGCGGTGCGGCGTGGCGCTCGCGTCGATGGCCCCGGCGAGGCGGTCCCGCGACCGCGCCCAGCCGTCCGCGCCGAGCCCGAACTCCGGCGCGGGCGCCTCCGGGACGCCGCGGGCGATCTCCGCGACGGCCTCGTCCAGGAACGGGCGGGGCACCGGGAAGTACTCGGCGACCAGGTCGGCGAGCTGCCGGGCCTTGCCGCGGTCGATGACGAACAGCGTGGTCATCGGGACGAACAGCGCCAGCCGCAGGCAGGCCAGGCTGTAGCGGTCGACCGCGGTGCCGCGGCGGTCGGCCGGGGCGAGGAAGGCGGGGTTGGCGAGGGTCTGCCGGCCGTTGTCGGCGGCCGGCGCGGCCGTCTCGAAGTCGATCAGGGCGGCGGAGTCGTCCGGGCGGATCATGATGTTGAACATGTGCAGGTCGTTGAAGACGACGCCGCGCTCGTGCACCGCCCCGAGGACCCGCTCGACGCCCTCGTACACCCGCAGCGCCCAGGCCGTGTAGGCGGCGACCTTCCCCGGCTCGGGCTCCGGGTCGAGCATCGGGTGCCGCTCGGCGAAGAACGTGTTGAGCGTCCGCCCCTCGACGAACTCCTGCACGAGGAAGTGGTGCTCGCCCAGCGTGAACGACCCGCGCACGGCGGGGATGCCGTCGATGCCGTCCAGCATCGTCAGGATGTCGCGCTCCCGCTCCAGCCGCTCGACCGCGTCCGCGCCGTCGGCGGCCAGCCCCGCGTACGGCCGGGCCTCCTTCAGCACCACCTTCTCGCCGGTGCGCAGGTCCGTCGCCTGGTACACCCCGCCGCCGTTGGAGAAGTGCAGCGCCTTCTCGATGCGGTAGGGGAGCTCGGCGGTCGTCGTCGCGGCGCGGGCGGCGAGGTGCGGCTCCAGGCAGCGCGGCAGCGCCACCCAGTCCGGGACGCTGAACACCGGGTTGCGGCGGTCCGGGACCAGCTCGCCCTCGCCGTTCTCCAGCGCCGCGACCAGCTCCCCGCGCTCGTCCAGGCAGCGCCGCTCGGCGAAGCCGCCGTACCGGACGTGCAGCGGGCCCTCGCCGATCCGCAGGTCGCTGAGAATGTACGGCCCGGGCAGCCCGGCCAGCTCCTTCCCGAGCGTCTCCAGTATCGCTTCGAGCTCGCGCTCGTCCGCGGGGTAGATGGTGACGAGCTTGCCGCTCGCGCCGCGGGGCGCGTACTTCGCGTTGCGCATCCGGAGCGTTCCCGGACCGCGCAGGTGCTTGAACTCGATGCCATTCTCGACGCAGTAGTCGAAAGTGCGGGAAAGGACCGCGTCCGCGCTTTTCGCGCAGCCGGTGACGTGCACCTTCCAGCCCTGCAAGGGGATCCGCGACACGGGCGGGACGTAGACGGTCCATTCGTCGCCGCGCACCCGTTCCCAGCCCGTGGGAAGGGACCGGCCGGCGATGTCGAATTCGGTGCGCCGGGCGACCGGCGGCGAGTCGTAGAACAACTCGTCGGCGAGGCAGTAAAGCTCGTACCTCTTGTCCACGGCGGCGAATCCCTTCGTCGGTCCCGCCCGGCGGCGGTCACGAGAAGAAGACTGGCGCATTCCCCGGAAAGGCACTAGTACCGGAAATAACGAATGACCCGTGAAGATCTACCAGGGTCCCGTGGGCGTCCGTCATCGTACCGACGCATATTGAAACAGGTTCTAGTCCGGCCTAGGCTGTGCGGCACAGTCGAGCGGGACGGAGGTGGCGCCGGTGATCTGGGACCGGTTCCGGATCGAGGGCCGGGTCGCGGTGGTGACCGGCGCGGGACGCGGCATCGGCGCCGCCTCGGCGGTGGCGCTCGCGCAGGCCGGGGCGGACGTCGCCATCTCCTCGCGCACCGAGGACCAGCTGCGCAAGGTCGCCGCGGAGATCGAGGCCGCCGGCCGCCGGGCGCTCGTCGTCCCGGCCGACCTCAGCGACCCCGCGGCCGCCGCCGAGCTGGCCGGACGCGCCGCCGAGGGCCTCGGCCGGCTCGACATCGTCGTCAACAACATGGGCGGCACGATCCCGAACGCCTTCCTCGACACGACCCCCGAGTACCTTGAGAACGCGTTCCAGTTCAACGTGAGCACCGCGCACGCGCTCACCCGCGCGGCCGTCCCGCACCTCCTCGCGGCGGGCGGCGGCTCCGTCGTCAACATCTCCTCCGTCATGGGACGGGTCGCGGGCCGCGGCTACCTCGCCTACGGCACCGCCAAGGCCGCCCTCGCCCACTACACCCGGCTCGCCTCCTTCGACCTCGCGCCCCGCGTCCGCGTCAACGCGATCGCCGTCGGCTCCGTCGCCACCTCGGCCCTGGACATCGTCATGACCAACGACGAGCTGCGCACCCAGATGGAGAGCAAGACGCCGCTCGGCCGGATCGGCGACCCCGAGGACGTCGCCGCCGCCGTCCTCTACCTCGCCTCGCCCGCGTCCGCCTACGTCACCGGCTCCGTCCTGCGGGTCGACGGCGGCACCGACGCCCCGAACCTCGACCTCGGCCTGGAGGACCTGTGACCCACCGCGTCGTCCAATGGAGCACGGGCAACGTCGGCCGCCACGCCATCGCCGGCATCGACGCCCACCCCGAGCTCGAACTCGCCGGAGTGTGGGTCTCCAGCCCGGACAAGGTCGGCCGGGACGCCGGGGACCTCGCCGGGCTCGGCCGCGACCTCGGCGTCACCGCCACCGGCGACGAGGCGGAGCTGCTCGCGCTGCGCCCCGACTGCGTCGTCTACACGGCGATGGCCGACGTCCGGCTCACCGAGGCGATCGACGACCTGTGCCGCATCCTGCGCTCCGGCGCCAACGTCGTCTCCAGCAGCCCCGTCTTCCTCCAGTTCCCGGACGGCGTCGTCCCGCCCGAGATGTCCGACCCGGTGCGGGAGGCCGCCGCGGCGGGCGGCACGTCCCTGTTCGTCAACGGCATCGACCCGGGCTTCGCCAACGACGTCCTCCCGCTCGCGGTGACCGGCATCAGCGAGCGCATCGACCAGCTCCGCTGCATGGAGATCCTCAACTACGCCACCTACGACCAGGGCACGGTCCTGTTCGACATCATGGGCTTCGGCCGCCCCCTCGACGACACCCCGATGCTCCTGCTGCCCGGCGTCCTCGCGATGGGCTGGGGCAGCGTCGTCCGGCAGCTCGCCGCCGGCCTCGGCGTGCCGCTGGACGAGGTGACCGAGTGGCACACCCGCCTGCCCGCCCCCGAGACGTTCGAGGTCGCCGCCGGCACCATCGAGAAGGGCACCGCCGCAGCGCTGCGCTTCGAGGTCCGCGGCATGCGCGGCGGCGAGCCCGTCGTCGTCCTGGAGCACGTCACCCGCCTGCGCGACGACCTCGCCCCCGACTGGCCGCAGCCCGCCGGCGCGGGCTGCTACCGCGTCGAGGTCCGCGGCGAGCCGGACTACACCGTCGACCTCCAGCTCCTCGGCTCGGACGGCGACCACAACACCGCCGGGCTCAAGGCGACCGCGATGCGCCTCGTCAACGCCGTCCCCGCCGTGGTCGCGGCGCCCCCGGGCCTCCTCACCGCCCTCGACCTGCCCCTGATCCCCGGCCGCGGCCTCCTCCGCTGAGTGACCGCGCGGCCCCGCGCGGTCACTCACCGCCGTCGGCGCGGAGGCCGTCGAGCCACTCCCTGCTCCAGGTCAGTTCCTTACGGTTCAGCTCGTCGATCAGTGACCGGACCCAGCGCAGCTCGGCCTCGGCCATCGCGATGGAGTACTCGTCCTCGATCAGGAAGAGGCGGGGGACGGTCCGCGCGTCCGCCGCGCGCCGCGCCTCGGTCTCGGCCAGGAGGCGGGAGAGCGCCGCCGCCCGCGCCTCCAGGTGATCCGCCACGTCCTCGGGCGTCGCCGCGGACATCGTGGCGAGGGCGGCGGGGAACTCGGGGAACTCGCGCGCGGGCACGGACAGCGCCGTCGCGAGCCACCGCCGGAGCGCGTCCCGCCCCTCGCCGGTGATCTCGTACAACGTCCGCTCGGGCCGCCCCTCGCCGCGGAGGGTCTCGCGCACCCGGATCAGCCCGTCGCGCCGCAGCCGCTCGATCGCCTGGTAGACGCTGTTGCTGCGTTCCACGTTGACGACGGCGTCCTTGCCGCGCTCCTTGATGAGCCGCCGCATCCGGTAGGCGTGCATCGGCTCCTCGGACAGCAGTGCGAGGAGGACGAGCGCCAGCGGCGACTGGCGGCGTTGACCTTCGGCCATGCCCCCATCCTCCCAGCCCGCACGGCTCCCTCCGACGATTAATATCCATAAAATGACTAGCCATGTTATGGTCAGCCCATGGAGAACGACTCGTACTTGAAGCGGGCGGGATGGTCCAGCCCCTACACCGTCGCGGTGCCTCTCCTCGTCGTCGCGGAGGCGCTGTCGTTACGGTCGTCCGGCATGGGCGCGGCCGGCCTGCCGCTGGGCGCCGTCGCCGGGCTTCTGTGGGCGCTGCTGGCGGCGTTCGTCGCGAAACGGATCGGCCGCAAACCGGAGCGCCGGGCACGGGCGGAGGACGTCCTCGTCTTCTGCGGGGTGATCTGCGCGGCGTTCCTGTGCTGCGGCGGCGTCATGATGATCCTGCTCATGGGCGCCGCGCTGGACGAGCCCTCGACGACGTACCGGACCCTGTCGGCGATGATGGCGCCCACGCTCCCGTACTACATCGCCGGGAACTCGGTGATGGAGCTCTTCATCGTCCCCGCCACGATCTTCGTCGGCTGGCGGGCGGGGCGGCGGCGCGTCCTCCTCGTCTCCGCGGCGCTCGTGTACTTCGCCTCCAGGGTCTGGACCTACCTCGTCTATGCCCAGCGCCGGACGGACACGGCGACCGGCACGCTGTCGGCGGAGGACGTCCGCTGGTACAAGGAGACGCTCGTCGTCGACTACCGCGTGGTGCTCCTCGGCGTCGTCCTGATCCTCTTCACGGCGGCGGCCCTGCTCCCGGCCCGGCAGTGGGCCCGTTCCCAACCGGGCGATGACCCGCGCACCGGTACCTACGACCCGATCCAGGAAGCGTGACGATGTTCCGATCTCGTGCACTGACGGCCGCGGGTGCGGCGGTGGTCATCCTGTTGAGCGGCTGCGCGGCCACCGGCCGGACGGCCGAGCCCGTGGCGCAGGACGCCGGGCGCGTCCCGGCGCATGATCAGCGCCGCGCGGTCACCGCGCTGCTCCGCTCCATCGACGAGGCGTGGAACGCGGGGGACGCGGCGGCGTTCGCCTCGCACTGGACGCGCGACGGCGTGGTCGTCAGCCCGCAGGGCAGGCGGACGGAAGGCCGCCGGAGCATCCGGACAGAGCAGGAGGCCGCCTTCTCCGGACCCATGAAGGGCACCACCCACAAGCTCGACGCCGCCCATGCCGAGTGGCCGGCCCGCGATGTCGCGGTCGTCGACGGCGACGCGACGATCAGTGGTCTCAAGGGGAGCGACGGTACGACCTATCCGCCGCTGTCGGCGAAGTTCACATGCGTTTGCGTGTACCAGGGCGGCAGGTGGCTGGTGTCGCACATGGTGTCCTACACCTTCATGAGCTCCTAGCAGTGGACGTGTATCGCGGGCGTATGCGGGACCGCATACGTCACCGCAACGGTCCCGTGGCTTGGGTTGAGGCATGGACCACGGCGGTTCACGCCGGAGGCGTGGTGCCCGCCTTCGGAACGTGACACGAGAAGGAGCTCGCAGTGTCGTATAAGGGTGTTCGTCCGCGGCTGAGATGGGGCGCTCTGGCCGCCGGTGTCGCCATGCTGGTGATGGCCCCGGCCTCGCCTGCCACCGCCGCCCGGTTACCGGTCGGGAACGTGCAGAAGGCGATGGACGGGCTGGCTCGCACGCCCGGCGTGGTGGGCGCGATCGGCGGCGTGTACGTGGACGGCAGGCCCGCCGGCGCCGGCACCGCCGGGTCGCGGCTGCTCAACGGCGAAGGCGGGACGATCCCGGCGGACTCTCGGTTCGCCATCGGCTCGCAGACCAAGGCGATGGTGGCGACCGCGCTGCTCCAGCTCGTCGAGGAGGGCAGGGTCGGCCTGGACGACAAGCTCGCCGCCCTGCTGCCGGAGGTGGCCGGCGGGCTGGTGGAGCGGGCCGACGAGATCACCGTCCGGCAGCTGATCCAGCACACCTCCGGCATCCCGGACTTCTGGTCGAAGGACGGATCGTCCGAACCGTCGTTCGACGTCTTCGACTTCACCACCTACTACCGGCCCATCGACGTCGTGGCGACGACGCGCGGCCGTCCGCGCACGGGCGAGCCGGGTGAGACGTTCGCCTACTCCAACACCAACTACACCCTTCTCGGCATGATCATCGAGAGGGTGACCGGGCGCACCCTCGCCGCCGAACTGGACCGGCGCCTGTTCCGCCCGCTCGGCATGACGCGGAGCTACGCGCTCACCAGGCCCCCGGACGGGATCAAGGGCCCGCACGGGCACGGCTACTACCCCGACTCCACCGGCACCCTGCGCGACATGGACCACGCCAACGCGAGCTGGGGCTTCGGCGCCGGCAACGTCGTCTCGACCACGCACGACGTCAGCGCCTTCCAGCGGGCCCTCGACCAGGGCAGGCTGCTGCCGCCGTCCCTCCAGGCGGTCCTCACCGGCGGTGCCGCCGGTGGCAAGGTGCGGCAGCGTGCGGACGGGTGCGTGGACGACCTGTACCTGCAAGGCGGCTCGGGGATCGGCTACACCACGCTGATGCTCTACACGGGGGACGGCCGGCGGCAGTTCGAGATCTCCGTCACGCGGAGCGTCGACGATGCCACCGTCATCCCGGAGATGGCGAAGGCCGGCCAAGCCGTCCTCTGCCCGACGAACTGAAGCCCGGCGCAGGCACCATCAACGCTCCGCGTGCCCGGCCTCTACCCCTGGGGCTCGGCGGGGAGGGCGTTGAGGACGGGGATCAGTGCCTCCTCCTCGCGGTCCAGGTGCGCTTCCAGTTCCGCGGTCAGGCGCTCGACCTCGGGCAGGAGGGCCGCCGGGTCGGGGGAGGGGGCGGCCAGGACGGAGCCGAGGGCGTCCATCAGCGCCTTGATGCGCTCGTGCTCCTCCCGGAGGACGGGCATCACCTCGGCGAGATCGGGATTGTCGCGTTCCAGGGGCGGGAACAGCAGGGTGTCCTCGCCGGTGTGGTGGTTGCTGAGGCCCTGGCACAGGCTGAGGCAGTTCACCCGCAACTGGGCGCCCAGCGCGGCGCCGGACGCGGCGACCTCCTTGCGGATCAGCTCCAGTTCGCGGCGGAACACGTCGTGGACGGCGAGGAGGTGGCCGCCCGGACCGCCGTCGACGGCGGGCGGGCCGGGCACGGGGACGAGGACGACCACGGGCAGCGTGCGACCCGACTTGGCCTCGTAGGCGGCCCAGCCCGGGTCGCTCTCGACGGCGCGGGCGAACGCGGCGTCGCGCTCGGGGCCGTCCAGGACGACCGCGTCCGCCTCGTAGGTGAACAGGCCCGACTCGACGGTGACGCGCGGGTTCGCGACGAGGTTGCGGAACCAGGCCGGATCCGCCGGCGCGCCGCCCGCGGACGCGATGACGAGGACGCGGCCGTCGAGGTCGGGCAGGTAGCCGAGCGGGACCGTGTGCGCGGCGCCCGAGCGGGCGCCGGTCGTGGTGAGCAGCAGCAGCCGGGCGCCCTCGAACGGGCCGCCGACGCGGCCGCGGCCGGCGCGGAACTCCTCGATGACCCGCCGGTTGAAGTCGGCGGGCTCGAAGCCGGCGGGCTGGGAGTCGGCGGGCGGGGCGGGATCGGCCGACCGGCCGGAATCGAAGGAACGGTGGGAATCGACGGGCATTGTTCTCCTGGGAAAGGGGAGTGGCCGCGTTTTCCGGGCAGGCAAAATTCGCCACGGGATCGGACGCGGCCGTGGCGTGAAAGGAAAAGGGAATGCGTCCCGCGGTCAGTGCGCGGGCGCGCGGCAGCGGCGGCGCCCGAGGCGTCGCGGTGCAGGTGGGAGGAGGTGCGGAGGAGGAGGCGGCCCTCTGGCCGGCCCGGCGGTCACGCCGTGGCCGGGTGCCTCACTCGTGCGTGGCCCAAGGCCGACCCGGCAGTCACGTGATCAACCATAATGGCGTGGCGGCGGCGGCGCAATACGCGTTATCGGAGGCCGTTGCGATGGGCGACGGCGGCGGCCTGGGTGCGGCTCGTGACGTTCAGCTTGGCGAGGATGTTCGACACGTGGACGCTCGCCGTCTTGGGCGAGATGAACAGCGCCGCGGCGATCTCCCGGTTGTTGCGGCCCTCGGCGACGAGCGACAGCACCTCCCGCTCCCGGACGGTCAGCGCGGCGAAGGGGCCGGGCGCGGCGGACGGGCCGGGCGCCGCGCGTCCGGCGTCCAGGCGCGCGCGGG
>NZ_CAACUY010000293.1 GCF_900659615.1 Actinomadura fibrosa
TGGAGGAGGTGGCCCGGCAGGCGAAGCACTAGGACGTTCCCGCGGCGGGCTGTCCAGCAAGATTCATCTGGCCGCCGACGGCCGCTGTCGGGTGCTGTCCTTCCTGGTCACTCCCGGTCAGTGGGGTGACAGCCCGCAGTTCGTCGCGGTCCTGGACGCCATCGGTGTCGCACGGCTGGGGCCGGGCCGCCCACGCCGCCGTCCCGATCATGTGCTGGCCGACAAGGCCTACTCCTCGCGGGCCAACCGGGCGTATCTGCGGCGACGCGGGATCGCGCACACCATCCCGGTGCCGGCCGACCAGCGGCAGCACCGCCACGACCGCGGACGCCGCGGTGGACGCCCGCCCGGCTTCGACCCCGAGCGCTACAAGCAACGCAACACCGTCGAACGCGCCATCAACCGCCTCAAGCAGTTCCGCGCCGTCGCAACCCGCTTCGACAAACGCGGCTATCTGTTCACCGGCACCATCACCATCGCCGTCCTGCTCATCTGGCTACGCACCTGATCCAAGAAACAGGCTCTAGGCGGTTGTCGATGGTGGGGTGTGCGGCCTCGGGTGGGTCTTCGGTGTTGAGGCCGACGGTGTACTCGTCCCAGTGGCAAGCTTCCAGCCCGTGGCGGGCGGCGTCGCGTAGCTGGCGTCGGCCCCGCTGGGCGCGTGTTCTGCGGTGTCCGCGAGGGGAGCTGACCACCGCCACGTAGTGGGTGCCGGTGCAGAGCCCTGGGGAGTTCAGCGCGGCGGCGCCCCGGTAGAGATAGAGGGCGACCTTCTCACTGCCCTTCGCGGACGTCCAAGTGCCGTCCAACGCGGTCTTCTACGCGCCGAGGCGGACGCCGTTGGTAACCACCGCCCCGAGCCTGGTCGGAAACGGGGCACTGCGGCAGGCTTCCCCCGGACGGCGCGGCGCGTCGTCCGGGCCGCTGCCTCACTGACGTCCTCTTGGCGCTGTGTGCCTCGCTTCCCGCAGAGAAGAGATGCGCCGCGATCCTCGTCAGAACGTGTGAAGCTCGTCAGCCGGCAGACACTCCCACGCATCTCGCGCCAGCTCGCGCACCGTCAAGACCGGGCGCGTGAGAACGACGTCTCCGGCCCGCTGTACACGTACGGTGAGTCCAAGGTCCATCGAGGCGGGGTTGGCGTCATAGGTGTAGCGGAGATCCAGCCCCTTGGCCTCAGTGTGGTCGCAGATCCACCTCTCCAGCTCTGACGGAACGCGCCCGGTCAAGGGCACACCGTCCAACAGAACCTGCGGTCCGGTCAACGCGTCGACCGCCACGACCTCCAGGCAGTAGATGTCGCTGTAGTGGGTCGTCACGCCCAACGTGGAGAACTGGAACCATCGCGGCCTGAAGGGCGGCGACCACTGATCCTCGGAAGTAGTGAGAGACCACGGATCACTGTTGTCGATGGAGGAACCCTTGGCGGCGCTGATGGCGTGGGGAGCGAGCGCGTCCGCCACCTCCCTGGAGGTCATCCCGAACCGCAGCGGCCCCACACCGACAGTCGGCGTGAGTGCCCACTGTTCCCGATCCTCGTCCTTCTTGACGTCCCACGGTCCCAAGCCCACATGCGCCCCTTCTGCTTACGGCACAGAGCACCTAAGTGGTGGCCTACCTATACGCTTCAACGTTGACGATCTTCAGCCTCGCAACGGGGCCCACGGAAGCTGAAGCTCAACTTCCGCCGCCCGGATGCTGACTGGCACCGACTGCGCCGACTTCAGCGAGGCCGTGTCCGCGTTTCAGCGAACACACTCAGGAGCCTGCCGATACGCCTCGGCCCGCAGGTAGAGCTCTGTCCGGCCGTTGAGGTACGAGGCCTGGGCTTCATCGGAGATCTTGATGCGGCACCCAGGACGTGAGCGCGGGGGCGGCATGCGGCGCAAGGGTTAGGTCTCGGTTGCCGGGGCGTGTCATCTGGTGCCGGTCGGTCTTGATGACATCTTGATGACAAATGATCAAGGGCCTGATCGGAGCGTGCTTCGATCAGGCCCTTGACCTGCAGATCCCGGGTGGAGCTGAGGGGATTTGAACCCCTCCCCGGACCGCTATCGGGCACCGCCCGTGACCTGCAACGCAGCAAGTCGGATCACAGCTCCCTCCTCACCTTAGGCCCGTGGTGGGCCCAGCACTGGCCGACTCCGAGCCGGTTCACCGCAAGACCGCAAGCAAGATCCGCGATCGCCTGCTAAGTCACGGCGCCCTGCCAGCGAACCGCGAGGTTCGCTCGAACCTGAGCACCTCAACATCTGCCGTCAGCACTCGCGTTAGCTACTCGCCTCACGGCACTCCGTCGCCCCAGGAGCAAACGGCCACACGGCACAAGATCAAGCATCGAAGGTGCGTAGCGACGACTGCCACCACGACCTACCTCAGCTACGCCGTACGTGCCGTGGTTCTCGGCGAGTGGAACCTGATGGCAGAGGCGGATCACAGAAACTCCCGGCTCTAGCGCCTCGACAAGGTCGCTTCGGCTGCTCCACAAGGCAACTCAAACCGGCTAGCCACTGACTACAGTGACCGAAAGCGGTCATGCTCCAATCAGGCCGTGACAACTAAGATCCACTTATGGCGGGCGAGGATGCGCATATCAAGGGTCGAGAGGGGCTTGAGAGAGCCAAGCGTTGGCTCGACAAGTCAACGCGAGTCGCATACGCATGGACCAACGAAGACGAGGGTTTGAAAGAACTTCTCGAATTCGACTGGCCGCATGGCAAAGATTTTTCCTTTGACCTTGGAGGGAAATTTCGTGGCGGCGACCTCGAAGGCGACATGTTCCTCGCGGAAGTCAAGAATTATGACTACGAGATGACTCTACCTAAGCATTACAAGGATTTCCTCGCCAAGTGCTACGTCGCTCTCACTCTGAAGCCTAAACGTTGTAGTCACTTCTTGTGGATCTCCTGGTCTCCTTTTCAAGCACAGAGATGGCATCTTCACACTACCGCCGAAACGGTGAAGGACGCTGTACTTGCCGAACGAGAGAGAATCTTCGGCACCACGGACGAAGCGGAAGCTTTTGCTGCGCTGGACATAGCCACAGTAGCGGGAGTTTCGGAGCGCATCTGGCTTATCACACTATGCAAGCAGCAGGAGAGGCTCGTCATTTCTCCGGACCATTACAGCGAGATTGAGAAGCTCATGAAACTCAAAGAGGGAGCATAGTCGATGTCTTCCGAGTTGACGGCTGCTCTGGCTTCAGCTTACGACCACCCTGAGCCAGAGGATCGCATAACGGCGATAAAAACGGCTGTCAGCCGACAACTCGAACACACCGACCAGGGCGCGACTATTCGACACACCGAATACTTCAATAGCTCCATCGCGCCCGACCTGGTAGTGCGCTGGCCTAGCGAAAATCGAGAGCGCCCCGTCTTCTTGAGGCCCAATCCTTCTCTCAACTGGTTCACCGACGATCTTGAGTGGATATCCCCGACACATCCTCTCGTGATAACGCTCGGTTCACCCAATGAACCGACCAACACAGATCACTTCGAAGGATTGCAAAGGGTTGCCCATAGAAGGAACATCCTAGTAGCTGATCCACCAGCAGTGAGTGAGCTGAGCGAGCGTAGCGGTGAAGAACCGGCAGCCAGCCTCATGGCACAAGCTGTTCTGCGCGGTGGCCGCGGCATCATCGATGAGCAAAGTACTCGCATCGCGATGACGCATACCGTCGACGGCTTCCACGGTGCCGAACGAGTGGACCTGGTCGCTACCCGCCAAGCCACTGAGGTGTTGACCACCCTCCTACGAGAAGACCAGGCGAGTCGCTTGAGTCGCGTCCTCCAGTCAGTATGGGAAGGACATGGCGGCAAGGCAGAGAACTTCCCCGGCACCCGCAACCTATCTGGCCGTATGACTGATGAAGACTTGCATTTCCTTATAGTTAACGTACCAACTACCAGCGTCGATTTCTGGCGGCGGATCGGACGAGGGATCACTGCCAATCAGATTGCTCGCCTCAACCTTGAGGGATACTCAGCCAGCTTGCAAGTTCTGATAGCTGCCAATTCGGATACCCTGCTCACTCGGGGCATCCGAATTTTCTACGAACAGAGCATGCTGGGCGAAGAGGACGATAATCGACTACAGTGGCTGATATCCCGCAGGTGCATCGCCCTCCGGGGCCCTGGGTGGACAGCCTACGTAGCCGCGGACAGCGTGAACGATCTGCCCCGGAAAGCTAAGCATGACGTACCGTCGGTCTCTGAACTACGAACGAGAGCGGATCGATGGGAAGTCAAGGTGGTCAACCTTGAACTGGACGTTGGTGACAGGTTCATCGCATATTCTTCCAAAGGTGACGAGGATGTCCTTCATGACGCTCGGCTAGCTCGGCTCGCTCAAGCAGGCCGCACAAAAGTTCGTCGAGCTACGATTATGATTCCTACTGGTGGTCGCCTTGAGTGTGATTTCACGAGCCTGACCGCGACTGGCCACACCAGTGCAATCTATGCGCTCGGTGACATCTTCAAGTCGGCCCTTCCAGTACTAGTCAAACTAGACAAAGTAGGCGCAACCTATCTCAAGCTCCTGTCCCGAGCGGAGAATCCCGGACCTGCTGCTGAACAAGAGAATCTCTTCTGAGACCCGTCAGAGCCCGACCACTTACGGCGTTCCGATGTCCGACAGCGGGAGCAGAGTAGAAAACCCGCCCGATGGGCCGATTGCTGGCAGATAGTGGTGGTAACCCACGAGCGCTTGAAAGCTAAGCATTGTTGCCATTCTGAAGAGACTTACTGGCTTACCCATCCCAGGCCTTGACGGATCCTAACGGCCAGATCCTGCGGTGTAGCGGCTTCAATAAGGCTCCCGGCTCGTCCTACTGGGAGCATGGCCCACCAGATGTTTGTCTTCTCTCCGTACCAGGTCAGGACACCGGGGAAGTAGTGGCGTAGCTCGGCGATGGCTTGTGCACGGACCTGTGGTGAGGGAGCCGGGAGAGGATTGTTGGCGCCGCTCATGTCAGCGGCGTCCGGCCTGTTCCCATGCCCGCTCCTTGGCGGCAAGCCTTTCCTTGACGGCCTCGACGACTCTCGGAAGGTGCTCGTCGTCGGCTGGGGCGATGGGTCGGCCGATCGGGTGGAGGAAGAACCAGAGCGTTCCGTCTCGTGAGGGGCGGGCGTCGCATCGGATTTCGACGGGTGGGCCGAATGCGCTTGGGATGATGAGTAGCGGCTCGGTGTCTGTGGCTTCGGCGACGTAGCCGTGGGAGTTGACTGCCTGCTTGAGGGCTTGGATGCGGAGGCGTGGGCCTTCGGCCGCGAGGTCTGTGATCGTCGGCATGGGGTGTCTCCTGGGGACTGAGGTGGTGACACCCGTGACGGTAGGAAGGCCGCTTGAGCTGGGTCGATGAGTGTGCCCGAACTTGCCGGGCTATCTGAGCGCCTCAATGGCCGAGGTCAGGAGCTTTCGTGCCATAGCGCCGTAGACCGCCATCGCCGACAGCTCCGTGAACGCCTGGACGTACTCGTGGACCTCGCGAGGCTGGGTGATCGTCAGGTAGGACGACACCAGCTCGACATTGACTTGGTCGTCGTCGAAGACCCAGAAGCCTTCGACCGGCCAGCGGGTCCGCTCGGTCTGTGCCGGGATGATGCCGAGGCTCACGGAGGGTAGAGAGGCGCACGTCATCAGGTGGTCGAGTTGGCCGATGAGGGCCTCGCGGTCGCACACGGCGTTGCGTAGGACGGCCTCTTCGATGATGAAGGCGAAGCGGTGATCGCCCTGGTGGAGGACGTGTTGTCGGCGCATGCGGGCGATGACGGCCTCGTCTACGTCGTCGGGGAGGCTCTGGCGGTGCCTGAGCGAGTGCATGACGGCGGTGGCGTAGGCGCGGGTGTGCAGGAGGCCGGGGACTAGCCATGCCTGGTAGGAGCGGAAGTGCCGGGTCCGCTCGTACAGCGGGAGGCGTGCCTCCTGTTGGTGGCGGAGGCCGGAGCGATGGAGACGGCGCCACTCGATGTACATCGAGTTCACCGCGCGGAGCGAGGCGATCAGGTCGTCGGCCTGGCCCTCGCTGGCGCACGCGGCACACCATGCCCGGATGTCGTCCTCGGAGGGTGGCCGGCGGGCGTGTTCGATGCGGGAGCTCTTGGACTCGTGCCAGCCGCACGCGCGGGCCAGCTCGCGTTTGGTGAGTCCAGCGTCCAGCCTCAGCTCTCGGAGCCGATCGGCCAGGGCTTGCCTGGCCTGCTGGACGCTGGACGAGGGAGACGACACCGGAGCTAGCTCACGCGGGCCGGTAGTCCTGGTGGTCGATGCCGCGCTCCCAGACGGCATCGAACGCCGAGGCGCACAGCTTGATGGTTGCCGCGTCTTCGGCGACTTCTACGCCGGTCGGGCGTCCGTCACCGTCGAAGTGGTTGAACAGGACGAGCCGGTCATCGACCAGCCAGAAGTCGTTGCCCGGCAACGCCAGATCGGACGCGCGCCGTCGAGGTAGCCAGCGGAGCGCTTCCCCGGCCGCGACGTTGGTGAAGGCGTAGGAGTGGGAGTAGCGGATGTACTCGCTCACCGGCTCCGACACCACGCGTGCTCGGCGGACGGTCACTCCGCGGGCGACGGTTTCGGCGATCAGGTTCAGCCAGGGACGCCACCAGGACGCGCGGTCGGCGGGGTCGTAGCGGTGGCCCGCGCGCCATGCGGCGATGCGCTCTTTCTCCGAGTCCACGGTGTAGATGTCGCGCATCTCCAGGTGGACCGCCGATGACGTGGCCGAACGCAGCAGATCACTGTAGGTCGGCGTCACCGCGATTCACCTCCGGGAAGAACTGCATCATGCGTGCCGGGAACCGGATGAGCGTCTCGCCGGGCGGGTTCTCGCCCGTGTCGGCCAGCGTGAACGCCTCGGCGACCTCCCATCCTCGGAGGATGTAGTCGCCGGTTGCCGGGTCTCGCCAGACGGTGGGCGACCCGCCGTCGTCGGACTCTGAGTCTCCACCGAGGAACTCTAGAGCCATCATGAACCTGCCTGGATCTGATGTGCCGGGACTTGCCTGCCGACTGTTTTCGAGCCCACAGCACGGAGCTCCTGGGCGCCGTGGGCAAGCAACACACAGAGAGGTCCTCGCCTCGTCGCGTTCCGTACGTCGGCCTTCGCCCATACGTCTGGCGCCGCACGCACGCAGCCTTGAACAGCCTCCGAGCAGGCAAGGCCTCATCTACAGGACGGCTACCGCTGAAGGACGGCGAATCGGACATCGAGGTCTACCCGGCTGGTGCCTTCCTGACCCGGGCCGATGCCGAGGGCTTGCAGGCCAGATCCAAAGCCGCGGCTTGCTGGGTCGAGGAAGTCCTGATCGCGTTCTGACGGGCATCGAGCCAGCGCCGTCGGTCGACGGGCGGTACCCGAAGTGGGCATCTGTACGGTCGGGTTCCGGAGCATCGCCGTGGCCGGATGCCGTGCGGGCGTGGCATGCTCGCCGTGTGTGCGCCGCTCCGATTCCTCGCGATTTGAGCTGGGACGAGGTGGACCCCTCTCGCCATTCATTCGACCACTCGTCGGCGGCGCTGGTGGTGGTCTCGCTAGGGCCGGCTCAACGTATCCCGCGCCGTCCCGACGTCTCCCTCAGCGACCCGGCGTTGAGTGTCTGGGCCGATGGCGAGGCCAGACTCTGGGCCGACGCCATGTCGCATGCCCTCGCCGAGCGCTACGGCCCTTGGGCGGTGGGCTGGCGCTGGGCTCATGATGAGGGTGACTTCGACGGCGGCCCGGTCGGCGGCTGGTGCTGTCCGCGGGATTCGATCACTGGCCCGGAGGAGACGCTCACCCGTGTCGTCTCGGCGCTGTGCGAGTGGCGCACGTGGTTGGAGAGCCTTACTGGATGGTTCAACGCCCATCCGCTGGAGCTGGCGACGGTCGCTGACCAGCGGATCTTGTGGGAGCAGGCAGCTCGGAACCTGATCTATCGGGTCGTTGACCGGACCGGCTGCGGCAGCGGCTGGTACACGCACTGCCGTCAGGTCCTCACCTGGTTCCTTTGCCGCTGGGACGTGGCAGCCGATGTCGCGCAGGATCTGGTGGATCGAGCGATCGGGGGGCGCTTTCACAGTTGGACCAGTCCCGACACGGTGGTTGTCGGAAACGTCGCCGAACGGCTTGCCTGTTCCTTGCGGCCCGAGGACGCGGCTCATCCCGCCGGGCCCGTGCCAGACCATCTGGAGCGCTGGCTCGCGGTACGTGCGTGCGTGCCTTGGCAGGATGCCCCGGACAGCGGCTCCGAAGGGCCGGTGACACCGTCCCGCGACGGCGCTGCCGAGGACATCCGCGCCTTCGACGGTGCCATAGACCCAGCGCGCGCCGAGGGCCTGCTGGTGGCCCTTGAAATGGCCCGCTCGGACGCGGCGCGTGGTGCCGCTCTGACGTTGGAGCGGCTGCGCGGCTGGCAGCGGCACGTCCTTGGAATGCCGCAGCCGCCCGAGTTCCGTAGCGAGGTGGCCTGGGCCAAGGGCGGCCGGGAACGCTACGGCATCGGCCCCGACACCCCCGACCGCCTCGACGCCTGCCTCGCCGACAGCGCACCCGACAGCCGGCGGCCTGCCCCGTTGATCGCCCGCGCGGCGCGCGCCTACCTCGACGTCTGCTTCTTCCATCCCTTCGCGGACGGCAATGCCCGTGCCGCGTTCCTCGCCCTCACATTCGTCCTCGCCCGCGAGGGCATCATGCTCCACAGCGTGGACCTGCTTCGACGCATCAGCTTTCACGCCGACGATCCCCAGGACGCGATGAGACTGATCCGGTACATCGACGCCCACCTCGCAACAACCCGGTAGATCGTCGCCGCCCGCGACCGCGCACCGCAATAGATGCCGCGGTCCGGACAGTCGGCCGCTCGACCCTCTCCGCGAACAGCGGGCTACCGCCGGCCCACCAGATGAGATGGCGTCTAAGAAGCCGATCACCTGAGTCCAGTCCCGGCTAGCACTATGAATCTCAGCCCCGCAGTTTGCGAGGCGTTCGTGATGCCCTGCGAGCAGCCCTCCTGCCGATGGGTGCTTATTCCTGGCCACCGTCAACGGACTATGTCATCTGCCAGCCCGCCATCGAGCCGCTGTGATGTCGATGACATCGACGGCTCCCCGCTCGCAGCCGACTGCCGTCCCTTACCGGCCTGAGGGCAGCGTCCGCCGTTCGGCGCTGGCTGTACTCAGGCAAGGTCATGTGACGGACGGCCGAGTTATCTGGAGGTGTTCTCGGCGACTCTGGGCGTCGGGGGCCGCCGCTGCACCCTTAGGCATTGATCTCGCACAGCGGTGGGGTGAGCGCTGGGCCACCTTACCTCGACCGCGGTGGTGTGACGTGGGTGATGCTCGGGTTGCCGGGGCGTGCCATCTGGCGTCGGTCGGTCTTGGTGGCATCGTGTCGGCAAATGATCAGAGGCCGATCTAGGATTTCTCCTAAACCGGCCTCTGACCTGCAAATCCCGGGTGGAGCTGAGGGGATTTGAACCCCTGACCCCCTCGATGCGAACGAGGTGCGCTACCGGACTGCGCTACAGCCCCGAGGACTCCGTAAGGTTAGCAAACATCCGGGGGTGTTCGCGCATCGAGCGGCGCGGGTCACTCGCCGACGGCGCGGCGGTCGTCGGCGTACTGGTCGAAGACCTCTTCGGGGGCCGGGAGTTCGATGATCTCGGCGGGGGCGGCGGTCTGGCCGGCGCGGCGGGCTTCGAGGGCCTTGGCGCGGTCGCATGACGTCGCACAGCCGGAACTACTGCCCTACCAATCCGAGCATGTATCACTGATGCTT
>NZ_CAACUY010000294.1 GCF_900659615.1 Actinomadura fibrosa
CGCCCGCAGGCCGAGCCGGACGGGGGCGGGCAGCGCGCGCCCGACCGCCTCCGCCCGCGCGGTGACGCGGTCGACCTCGGCGGCGTCCTCGATGCCGAGCAGCGCCGCCACCGTCCCGGTCATGGCGCTCACCGGAGCCCCACCTCCGCGTGGCCCGTCCCGTCCAGGCGCCATTCCCGCTCGACCGCCCAGCGGCGCCCGTCCCGCCGCCACAGGACGATCCGGACATCGGCGCGCTCGGAGTTGTGGCAGACCGCCGGGGACCCGTCCGGGTCGGCGTAGTCCACCGCGACGGTCTCCTCCGCCCGCAGCGTCACGCGCACGTGGATCAGGCGGTCGCCGATCCGGCCGCGCACCGTCCACTCCGGCAGGCCGATGCGGGCGCGCAGCCGCAGCGCGGCGAGCAGCGGGTCGCCCGCGGGCAGGTCCGCGCCGTCCACGCGCAGCCGGACGAGCGGCAGCGGCGGCAGCCGGTCCAGCCCCGGGCGCGTCGAGACGGCCGCGACGATCTCGCACACGTCGCCGCCGCCGAGGTCGGCGTGCAGCCACGCCCAGCGCCGCGCGTTCCCGTGCCCGTAGATCCGGGCCGACGCTCCAGGCGCGCCGGCCAGCTCCAGGGTCCAGTCGCCGAAGCGGACCACGCCGTCGTACGCCGCCGCCGGTTTCGGGACGATCTGCGCGGCGGGCAGCAACTCCCGCTGCCACGCCCACCGCGGGAACGTGTGGATCGGGCGCCCGCCGCCGGACTCCCGCAGGTCCCAGGCGATGTCCCCGGCCGTTCCGGTGAACGCGGTGGTGGTCTGGACGACGGGTCCGGCGGCGAACACGGCGCCGTCCGGAGGCGTCCACGCGCAGGGGCCGAACCGTGCGAGCATCGGCGGCTCGCCGCTCGGGAAGACGGCCGCCCAGCCGTGTGCGCGCGGGTCGCCGCCGTCGTGCGGCGCGACCAGCTCATGGTGGAGCCACACACCGGTGCCCGTGGCGGGGTCGGTCAGCGTCGTGTACCAGACCTCCAGGCGCCCGGCCTGCCCGCGCCACCGCGACCGCATGGCCTCGACGACCTCGCCCTCGTCGCCGGTGGCGGCGGGCGTCGCGGGGAAGCGGAAGCCCGCGAGGAACCGGACGAGGTCGCGGCGGACACGGAACCGCAGCCGGGCCTCGCCGACGACCGTCCCGTCCTCGTCCGTCACGGTGGCCGGCAGGAGCGTCATCGAGCGGACGGGCCGGCGCGGCGTCACCGACTTCCAGCCGTCCAGGCGCAGGCGCCGCCCGTCGTCCGCGGTGAAGTCCAGGGTGTAGCGGATGCGGCGGGCCGCGACCGGCGCGACGCGCAGCCGCCCGGACGCGGCGGCGCCGGTCGCCCAGCCCGGCACGGTCACCCGCCCGGTCAGGCCGCCCTCGGCGTCGCCCCAGGGGCGCAGCACGCCGGGCAGGTCCGCGTCGAGGTCCAGCCGGATCGGGAGCATGCCGCCCGGAGCATCGGGGCGGCCCGCCGCACTGGGGCGGTCCGGCGCACTGGGGCGGCCCGCCGCGTCCGGACGTCCGGCGAGCCGCAGCGTGCCCTCCATGACCTCGCTGAACGTCGTCCGCCGCGCGCTCATCGCGGACCCGCCAGCATGACCGCCTCGGTCTCGGCGTAGTAGGCGTCGGCCGCGGCGCGGGCCCGCTCGGCGTCCCCGGCGCACAGCGCGTCCAGCAGCGGCGCGATCCGGGCGGCCGCCGCCTCGGGGTCGGCGAACGCGTGCCGGAACCCCTCCCGGACGGCCAGGTAGGCGTTCAGCAGCGCGTTGACGAGGAGCCCGTACACCCGGTTGCCCGTCGCGCTCGCGATCACGCGGTGCATCTCGCACTCGGCGAGCTGCGCCGCGTCCGCGCCGTCCGCCGCGCGCAGCTCGGCGGCGAGGCCGCGGAGGCGGTCGCGCTGCTCCGCCGTGCCGTTCGCGGCGGCCTTGGCGGCGACGAGCGCGCCGACCTCGCGCCGCGCCTGGAAGATCTCCGCCATCCAGGCGGCCCCGACGCTGCTGGCGAGCATGGGCAGCAGCTCGGGACCGCCCAGCCGCTCGTAGTCGCGGACCCGCGTGCCGACCCCGTGCCGCGTCTCCACCAGCCCCGCCTGCGCCAGCCGGACGATCGCGTGCTTCAGGGACGTCCGGGTGACCTCGTAGGCGGCGGCGAGCTGCCGCTCGGGCGGCAGGTAGGAACCCGGCGGGTAGCGGCCGCTCAGCACGTCGTGGCGGAGCCGGTCGACCAAGGAGTCGACGACGGTGTCGCGGGAGATCGGGGAGGCGGTCACGGACATCTCCAGGCTAGTGGTCTAGTGGCTCATCCACTGGACCACGACGATGACAGTCGCGCGCGTCCGCGTCAAGACCGCACCCGCGTCACGACCGTGGCAGGGTGGATCCCGCGGAAACCTTGGAAGGGGAACGATGGTCGGCACACTCGACTGGACACCGGCGGCGGAGCGCCCGGACCTGCTGGCGGACCCGGTGGCCGCGGCCGCCGGAGGCGTGGCGGACGCGGAGGTCGCCCCGATCGACCCGGCGCTCGCCGACACCGCCGCGTTCTGCGCGCACTACGACGTCCCGCTGGAGGCGAGCGCCAACTGCGTCATCGTCGCGGCGAAGCGCGGCGGCGAGGTCACCTACGCGGCCTGCATGGTGCTCGCCACCGGCCGCGCCGACGTGAACGGCACCGTCCGCAAGCACCTCGGCGCCCGCAAGGCGTCGTTCGCGCCGATGGACGAGGCGACCTCCCTCACCGGCATGGAGTACGGCGGCATCACGCCCGTCGGCCTGCCCGCGGGCTGGCCGATCCTCGTGGACGAGGCCGTCGCCGCCGCCCCGCACGTGGTGATCGGCAGCGGGCTGCGCGCGTCGAAGCTGCTCGTCCCCGGCAAGGCGCTCGCCGCCCTCCCCGGCGCAGAGGTCATCGCGCTGGCCCAGTGACCGCCCACCGGATGACCACCGCCGCTTTGCGCCGCGCCCTGACCGATCCCGGGCCGCCGCCGCTGCCCGAGCGGGCGGCGCGGCTGCTGGAGGAGCTCGGCGCCCCGCCGCGCCTGGCCGCCCACCTGCGCGCCGTCCACGGCGTGGCGGCCGAGCTGGTCGCCTGGGCCGCCGAGCGCCACCCGTCCCTCGGCGTGGACCCGGAGGCCGTGCTGTTCGGCGCGGCGACGCACGACATCGGCAAGGCCCTGCACCCGGCCGAGCTGTCCGGGCCGGGCGGCGAGCACGAGCCCGCCGGGTACGCGCTGCTCCGCGAGCGCGGCGTGGAGGAGCGGCTCGCGCGCTTCGCCCGCACCCACGCGTCCTGGGACGGCCCGGACATCGGCGTGGACGACCTCCTCGTCAGCCTCGCCGACAAGGTGTGGAAGGGCAAGCGCGTCCCCGACCTCGAAGGCCGCATCGTGGACGCGCTGGTCGCCGCGTCCGGCGCGGAGCCCTGGCAGGCCTTCATGGACCTCGACGACGTCTGCGACCGGCTCGCCGCCGGCGCCGACCGCCGCCTGGCCTTCCAGTCCGCCTACCCGGTGACCGGCTGAGCGGCCGCCTGACCGGTCGGCTGGGCGGCCGCCTGGGCGGCCGCCTGGGCGGCGGGACGCTCGGACACGGCGCCGGTGCGGACCTCCTCCAGGTACTCGGCGATCGCGTCCCGGTTGCGGGTGAGGCACTCGATGCGCCGCGTCATCCGGTCGCGCTCCATCTCCAGCGTCGCGAGCATCTCCGGCGTCGCGTCCGGGAAGTGGATGACGCGCGGCTTGTCGAGGCACGGGAGGATCTGCTTGATGAGCCGGGTGGGGAGCCCGGCGTCGAGCAGGCCGCGGATCTGCATGACGCGGTCCACGGTGGCCTCGTCGTAGTCGCGGTAGCCGTTCGCCGACCGGTCCGCGATGATGAGGCCCTGCTCCTCGTAGTAGCGGAGCAGCCGCCGATGGGTTCCGGTGCGCTCCGAGAGCTCTCCGATTCGCATGTGACCGACCTCGCGTTCCGGCGCTTGACCCTCACATCTATGTGATGGTTTGAGCATAGCGGCCATGAACGAGATCACCGCATCGACGGCCGCTCCGCGCGCCGGGGCGGACGGGCGCGGGCTGCCCATGGGGGCGCTGCTCGCCCTGGCCACGGCCGTCTTCATCACCAGCCTGACCGAGACCCTCCCCGCGGGCGTGCTGCCCGCGATGAGCACCGACCTGGGCGTCGGCGAGTCGGCCATGGGCCAGTCCGTCACCGTCTACGCGGCCGGGACCGCGCTGCTGGCGATCCCGCTGTCGGCCGCCACCGCCGGATGGCGGCGCAAGCGGCTGCTGCTGGCCGCCGTGGCGGGGTTCGCCGCCGCCAACACGGTCACCGCAGCGTCGCCGTCCTACGCGCTGACGATGGCGGCCCGGTTCGTCGCCGGGGTGGCGGCGGGCGTCGCCTGGGCCCTGCTCGCCGGATACGCGCGGCGCCTGGCGCCCGTCCACCTCCAGGGCAAGGCGGTCGCCATCGCCATGGCGGGCATCCCCGTCGCCCTCTCGCTGGGCGTGCCCGCCGGGACGTTCCTCGGCGACGCGCTCGGCTGGCGCGTCACGTTCTCCGTCATGACGGCGCTCGCCGTCGTGCTGCTGGGCTGGATCGCCGCCGTCGTCCCGGACCATCCCGGGCAGGGGAGGGGCGGGCGCCTTCCCATCGTGCGGACGCTCGCCGTGCCCGGCGTCGCGCCCGTCCTGTTCGTGACGCTCGTCCTCGTGCTCGCCCACACGATCCTCTACACCTACGTCGCGACCTACCTGAAGCACCTCGGCATGGGCGGCTCCGTCGACCTGGTGCTGCTGGTCTTCGGCGCCGCGTCCCTGGTGAGCATCTGGTTCACGGGCGCCCACATCGACCGGCGGCTGCGGGCGCTCACGATCGCGGCGACCGTCCTGATCGCCGCGGCGGCCACCGTGCTCGCGCTGCTGACGGACGGGTCCGCCCTCGTCTACGCGGCGGCGGCGCTGTGGGGGCTCGGCTGGGGCGGCGCGCCCACCCTGCTCCAGACCGCCGTGGCGGACGCGGGCGGCGACGCGGCCGACACCGCCCAGGCCATGCTCGTCACGCTGTGGAACGCGGCCATGGCGGGCGGCGGGATCGTCGGCGGCGTCCTGCTCGACCTCACCGGCGCCGGGTCCTTCCCCTGGAGTGTGCTCGCCCTGCTGCTCCCGGTCCTGGCCGTGGTCGCCGGCGCCCGCGCCCACGGCTTCCCCGCGCGCCCTCACTCAGGGACGGCGTCGACGGCGTAGCGCGTGCCCCCGGCGACGCGGGCGCGGGCGAGCAGGGCGCGGTTGGCGGCGAGCATGTCCGCGACGGGCGCGCAGCCGGGCGACGCCGTCCGCAGGACGCCGAACAGCACGGGGTCGGCGGGCAGAGCGGGTACATTCCCGGGGCCGGTTCGGAGCGCCTTGACCAGCACGAGGCCGCTGAGGCCGAGGTCGTCCGGCGTCATCGTCGCGAGCGTCGCCTCGATGACGCCGGCGGCGCGCGGGAAGGGCAGGAAGACCATGCCCCACGGGTGCGGGCGGTTCCACTCACCGAGCGCGGCGAGCTCCTCGACGTCCGGGCGCATGCGGTCGGCGAAGTCGCGGAAGGACAGCTCCTCGGCCTCGGCGGTCCCGGCAGGGAGAGGCCCGGAAGTCTCGTGGAGGACGGCCTTGGCCTCGAACCGCCAGCCGTCCTCCGACGGCTTGGCCTGGCCGGACAGGTGCCCGGCGTCCACCTCCCGCTGGACGCGCAGCAGGTCGGCGGCGTCACGGCAGGGGATCGTGCAGGACAGCACGCGCTCCGGCGCGGGCACGAGCCGCAGCGTCGCCCGCGTGATCACGCCGTGCCGCCCCAGCCCGCCCCGGACGGCGTCGAACAGCCCGGAACGCTGCTCGGCGGAGCAGGTGACGGGCGCGCCGTCCGCGACGACCTCCAGGGCGAGGACGTTCGCGGCCTGCGTCCCGTAGAGGTGGGACGCGCCGCCGATGCCGCCCGCGGAGATCGTCCCGCCGACGGTGGTGTCGAGGTAGTCGGTGAGGACCGGCGGGACGAGGCCGAGGGGCAGCGTCGCGTCCAGCACCTCGCGCCAGGTCGCCCCCGCGCCGACGACCACGTGCGCAGAACCGGCCGCGTGCGCAGAACCGGCCGCGTGCGCCGCGCCGGCCGCGTGTGCGGGGCGGACCTCGTGGATCGCGGCTAGCCCGCGCATGTCGAGGGCCATCCCGCCGGTGAGCGACTGGCCGAAGGTCGAGTGGCCCATGCCCCGCGGGACGGTCTCCAGCCCGAGCGCGGCGGCCTCGCGCAGCGCCGCGGCCACCTCGCCCGCCGACCGCGGTCGGACGACTCGCGCCGGCGAGCGCTCGACGATCCCCCCGAAGTCGCGCGAGAACCAGCCGACCTCGCCCGGCGGCCCGCCGGCGCTCCGTGCGTGCCCCCCGACGCCGCGCATCGGCCGCGCTAGCGGGCGCGGAGGCGGTCGGCCACGCGGGTGAGCGCGTCGCCGAACAGCGCGAGCTCCTCGGCGGACAGCATGTCGATCAGCGCCTCCCGGACGACGCGGCGGTGGCCCGGCCGGACCTTGTCCAGCGCGGCGGAGCCCTCGGGGGTCAGCTCCGCCCAGATCGAGCGCCGGTCGGACTCGCAGCCGGTGCGCCGGACCAGCCCCGCGCGCTCCAGCTGCGTGACCTGGTAGGTGAGCCGGCTCTTGGAGATCATCACCTCGCGGGCCAGGTCCGACATGCGCATCCGGTTCCCCTCGGCCCCGCGCAGCCGCAGCAGGACCTCGAACTCGGGGTGCGAGAGCCCGCCGTCGCGCTTGAGCTGGCGCTCGACCTCGTGGTCGATGAGGTGGCTCGCGGACACGAAGGCCATCCAGGCGCGCAGCTGGGCCGGTTCGAGGGGCCTTCCGTCGTCCGTCATGGGGGCGATTCTAGTTGGCCGTAACCCAGCGTGAAGATCATAGATGGTACGGATTTGAACAACTCTGCTAACGTCTAGTTAGTTCATATTTGAACCTTAGAACCTTCAAGGAAGGACGTTCCGCATGCTCCCCGTCAGGTCCGCCCTCGCGTCCCCCGCCCGCCGCGTCCCGTACCTGTCCGACGCCGGCCTGCTGGTCGGCCGCGTCGCGCTCGGCGTCGTCTTCGTCGCGCACGGCTGGCAGAAGCTGAACGATCTCGGCCACGCCGGGGTCACGAAGATGTTCGACGGCCTCGGCATCCCGCTGCCTGGTCTGGCCGCCCACTTCGCTACTTGGGTCGAGTTGCTCGGCGGGATCGCGCTGATCGCGGGCGTCCTCGTCCCGCTCGCCGGGCTGCTGCTCGCCGCCGACATGGCCGGCGCGTTCTGGTACGTCCACATGGACAAGGGGCTGTTCGCCGACAAGGGCGGCTACGAGCTCGTCCTCGTTCTCGGCGCCTCCGCGCTGCTGCTGGCCCTCACGGGTGCGGGCCGCTTCTCGGTGGACGCGCTGCTGTGGCGGCGCCGCGAGCCCGCCGACGCGCCGGGCCGCGAGCGCGAGCACGCCGGACACATGTGATCTACGTAACATTTCGGGGCAAGTCCATCCAAAGGTGACAAGCACGTAAACCGCGGTCACCTGCCGGGAAAGGAATATGGCCCGCTCCAAACCCCCGTGAGTTCCGCCCCGCCTCGCTGACATCGGGTCTTGCGGACACGTCGCCTTTACGTCGAAGTGACAGGATGTTCTTCCTGACCGTTTCTGGGCATGGAGCACGCCGAGGTTTCCCTGGAGAGGCGGGTCGTCAGTTGTCGCGCGGTAGTGAGTTCGTGGTGGTGGCCAACCGGCTTCCGGTCGACCGGATCGCCGGGCCGGACGGTTCGCCCGCCTGGCGTCGGAGTCCGGGCGGGCTGGTGAGCGCGATCGCGCCCGTGATGCGGCGCAGGCAGGGCACGTGGATCGGATGGTCCGGGGCGCCGGACGAGGAGCTGGAGCCGTTCGAGGAGGACGGCATGTCGCTCGTCCCCATCAAGCAGTCCGCGGAGGAGGTCCAGCTCTACTACGAGGGGTTCTCGAACGCCACGCTCTGGCCCCTCTACCACGACGTGGTGGCCCCGCCCGTGTACGACCGGGCGATGTGGGACGCCTACGTCCGCGTCAACAACCGGTTCGCCGAGGCGGCCGCGGAGGTCGCGTCGGAGAACGCGATCGTCTGGGTGCAGGACTACCAGCTCCAGCTCGTCCCCTCGATGCTGCGCAAGCTGCGCCCGGACCTGCGGATCGGCTTCTTCCTGCACATCCCGTTCCCGCCGGTCGAGCTGTTCTGGCAGCTCCCGTGGCGGCGGCAGATCCTGGAGGGGCTGCTCGGCGCCGATCTCGTCGGCTTCCAGCTTCCCGGCGCCGCGGCGAACTTCGTCCGGCTGTCGCGGCGGCTCCTCGACGCGCGCAACGTCAAGCAGGACGTCTTCTGGGACGACCGCGTCGTCCGCGCGCGGGCCTTCCCGATCTCCGTGGACGTGGGCGAGCTGACCGACCTCATCATGCGCCAGGACGTCCGGGAGCGCGCCCACGAGATCCGCACCGACCTCGGCGACGCGACACTGCTGCTAGGCGTGGACCGGCTCGACTACACCAAGGGCATCACGCAGCGGCTCCAGGCGTTCGGCGAGCTGTTCGCCGACGGCAAGCTCCGGCCGGGCGAGGCCGTGTTCGTGCAGATCGCCACGCCGAGCCGGGAGCGGGTCGAGCAGTACCAGCTGCTGCGGGAGGAGATCGAGCAGCAGGTCGGGCGGATCAACGGCGAGTACGGGGAGATCGGCTTCCCGGTCATCCACTACCTGCACAGCTCCTACGACCGCGCCGAGCTGGCCGCCCTCTACCTCGCCGCGGACGTGATGGTCGTGACGCCGCTGCGGGACGGCATGAACCTGGTCGCCAAGGAGTACGTCGCCTGCCGCCAGGACATGCGCGGCACGCTGGTGCTGAGCGAGTTCGCCGGCGCCGCCGCCGAGCTGAAGCGGGGCGCCTACCAGGTCAACCCGTACGACATCGACGGGCTGAAGGAGACGCTGCTGGCCGCGCTCGGCGCCGAGCCGACCGAGCAGGCGCGCCGGATGCGCTCGATGCGCCGGCGCGTCACCGAGCACGACGTGGACCGCTGGGCCCGCGACTTCCTCAGTGAGCTGGAGCGTCCGGTGCGGTCCGTTCCGGCTCCCGAGCCGGTCCCGGCTCTGGAGGGCTGACCCTCAGGTCGAAGGCCGCCCAGACGGCCATCCCGCCGGTGGCGAGCCGGGCCCAGCCCCAGGACTCGCTGACCGCGCCGACGACGAGCAGGCCCCGGCCGCCCTCACCGAAGCGGTCGGGGTCGCTCGCGACCGGCTCCGGGACGCGGCCCGCGGGCCCCCCGGGATCGGTCACGACCACGACGACCCGCCGCGGGTGCCCGAGCAGCACGAGCTGGATCGGGCACAGCGGCATGGGCTGGGGCAGCCCGTCCATGCCGTGGCGCAGGGCGTTGGTGACGAGCTCCGAGACGGCGATGACGACGTCGTCGGCGTTCCCGTCCGCGTCCCATCCGCGCAGCGTGGCCTGGGCGAACTCGCGCGCCGTCCGCGGCGCGGTGATCTCGGCGGGCAGGACGCGGCGCGCGGTCCGCGGGGTGCCCGAGTGCGGGGTCGGCCAGAGGCCGGCGAGGCCCGGCGCGGTGGTCGCCGCGCCGAG
>NZ_CAACUY010000295.1 GCF_900659615.1 Actinomadura fibrosa
CGCCGTTTCGCGGACGCGCCCGCCGCCCGCCTGGACGCACTGCGCCGCGCCGCGCTGGAGGAGCGCCTCGCCGCCGACCTCGCCCTCGGCCGCCACGCCGAGCTGATCCCCGAGCTCCAGGCGCTGGCCGCCGCCGACCCGCTCCGCGAGCCGGTCACCGCCCTGCTGATGCGGGCCCTGTACGCCGCGGGCCACCAGGCCGAGGCCCTCGCCCGGTACGAGCAGGCCAAACGCGCCCTCGCCGACGGGCTCGGCGTCGACCCGTCCCCTGACCTGGAAGCCGTTTACCTGGCCGTCCTGCGCCAGGACCCCGCTTTGTCGCCGCCCGTCCGCCCCTCCAGCGAGCCCGAGGCCAAGGCCGAGCAACCCTCGTCAGCGGACGCCGCAGCCGCACAACCCATCCTTGACGCCCCTTCCGAAGCCTCGGAAACA
The DNA here is from genome assembly GCF_900659615.1 of Actinomadura fibrosa. Classification (GTDB taxonomy): domain Bacteria; phylum Actinomycetota; class Actinomycetes; order Streptosporangiales; family Streptosporangiaceae; genus Spirillospora; species Spirillospora fibrosa. Next base: position 433 of record NZ_CAACUY010000295.1, read on the forward strand.
ACCGAACGTCGAGGCGCCTTGGACGCGGCCAACCTCCCCAGCGCCTCGGGGGCGGACGATCGGGTCGATGGGGCGTCCGAGCGCGTCCGGGGGAATCTGCGGGCGCGGCTCACGAGCTTCATCGGCCGCGACACCGATCTCGCACGGGTCGGTGAACTGCTGGCGGACGCGCGTCTCGTCACGCTCACCGGGCCGGGCGGAGCGGGCAAGACGCGGCTCTCCCTGGAGGCCGGTGAGCGGCTCGCGTCCCGGATGCCCGACGGCGCGTGGTTCGTCGAGCTGGCCCCCGTGGTGGACCCGGCCGAGGTCCCGGCGGCCGTCCTCACCGCGCTCGGGCTGCGCGAGCTGGCGCTGATCGGGCGCACGGGCCCCGGCCGCGCGGCCCCCGACAGCGGCGATCCGCTGGAGCGGCTGGCGTCCGCGCTCGCGGGCAAGCGGCTGCTGCTCCTGCTCGACAACTGCGAGCACCTCCTGGACGCGGCGGCGCGGCTCGCCGACCGGGTGCTGGCCGCGGCCCCCGGCGTCCGGATCCTCGCGACCAGCCGGGAACCGCTGGGCATCACCGGCGAGACGCTCTGGCCGGTCGAGCCGCTGGAGCCGCCACCGCCCGCGGCGGGCCCGGTGGAGGCGCTCGGCTACCCGGCCGTCCGCCTGTTCGCCGACCGCGCCGCCGCCGTCTCGCCGGGGTTCGCGGTGACCTCCGCCAACGTCGCTTCCGTCGTGCGGATCTGCCGGGCGCTGGACGGCATGCCGCTCGCGATCGAGCTGGCCGCCGCCCGGCTCCGCGCGATGACGCCCGCGCAGGTCGCCGTCCGGCTGGACGACCGGTTCCGGCTGCTCAGCGCGGGCAGCCGGACGGCCCTGCCCCGCCACCGGACGCTCCGCGCCGTCGTCGAGTGGAGCTGGGACCTGCTCGGCGGGCCCGAACGGGCGCTGTGGCGGCGGCTCGCCGTCTTCCAGGGCGGCGCGACGCTGGAGAGCGCCGAGGAGGTGTGCGCGGGCCCGGACCTCGGCCGCGCCGACGTCCTGGACGTGCTGAGCGCGCTCGTCGACAAGTCCCTGGTGATCGTCGCCGAGGTGGACGGCGAGCCCCGCTACCGGATGCTGGAGACGATCCGCGCGTACGGGCTGGAGCGCCTCGCGGACGCCGGGGAGGAGGAGCGCACGCGCCGCGCGCACGCCGTCCACTTCGTCGAGCTGGCCGAGACGGCGGAGCCGCACCTGTACCGGGCCGAGCAGCTCGGGTGGCTGCGCCGGCTGAACGCCGAGCACGACAACGCCTCCGCCGCGCTGCACTGGGCGATCGGCGCCGGGGACGCGGCGCTGGCGGTCCGCTTCGCGGCGGCGCTCGGCTGGTACTGGTTCCTCAACGGGATGCTCGCCGACGGCGCCGACAGCCTGGAGGAGATCCTCGCGCTGCCCGGCGTGCCCGAGGACGAGAACCTGGCGCTGGCCCTGGCGCTCGGCGCGATGACCTCGCTGGACAACCAGCCGAGCGGCGAGCGGATCTCCACCTGGCTCACGCGCGCGGAGGACATCTGCGTGCGCCTCGACCGGCGCCCGCATCCCGTCCTGCGGCTGATGCACCACAGCATCCGCATGTACAAGAGCGGATGGGACGCGGAGTCGGAGTGGGGCATCGACAGCCTCCTGGACGATCCCGACCCCTGGGTGCGGGGGCTCGCCTCCTTCATCCGGGGGCAGGTCTCCCACAACTTCGGCCGCCTCGAACGGATGGAGGAGGACTTCGACCGCGCCCTCACCGCGTTCCGGGAGGCCGGCGACCGCTGGGGCCTCTCCTTCACCCTCACCGCGCAGGCGGAGATCGTCGGCCGGCGCGGCGACCACCGCGCCGCGGTCGCGCTCTTCGAGGAGGGCCTGCGGCTGAACACCGAGCTCGGCGGCGGCACGGCGACGCTGCTGCACGTCTGCATGAAGCTCGCGAACGAGCTGGACCTCGCGGGCGACCGCGAGCGCGCCGAGGCGCTCCTGCACGACACGATGAGCGAGACCGACGCCGTCCGGCGGCCTGAGGACATGGCCGCGCTGCACTACCAGCTCGGCGAGTTCGCCCGCCGCTCCGGCGACGAGGCGGAGGCGCTGCGGCGCCTCGACCGCGCCGAGCAGCTCACCGCCGGCCTGCCCGGGCCGCCGCAGTTCCGCGCGATGGTGCTGTGCTCGCGCGCGCAGCTCGACATGTCCATGGGCGACATGGACGCCGGACGCGCCCGGCTGGAGACCGCGCTGCGCGGCGCCGCCGAGTCCAGGGACTACCCGATCCTGTCCTATGTGCTCGCCGGGCACGCGGAGGAGGCCCGCCTCCGCGGCGCCCCGGAGCGCGCCGCCGTGCTGCTCGGCACCGCCGACGGCCTGCGCGGCTGCCGGGACCTCTCGCAGCCCGACGTGATCGCGATCGAGGCCGCCGTCCGCGCCGACCTCGGCGAGGACGCCTTCGCCGCCGCCTACGGCCGCGGCCTCACCCGCACGTTCGAGGACGTCCTGACCGAGTTCGGCCTCTCCGAAGGCGGCCCGTCCACAACCGACGAGGCCGCTCCCGACCAGGACGGAATCACCCAGGCAGGGTCAGTCCGGGCGAGGCCCGACCAGGACCGAACTCTCCACGACGAGTCCGCTCAGGCAGAGCCCGGCCAGGGCCAGGCCTCTCACGACGAAACCGCTCGGACCAGGCCCGCTCAGGACGAGGCCGTCCAGGACGGAACCGCCCCGGAGGAAACCGCCTCGGAGCAGGACGACCGGGACGGGCGGGATGGCCGGGACGGCCGGGACGGGCGTGGGCGGACGGGAGCGGTCGGGCCGTGGCGGTCTAGAGGGGTAGGGGTGGACCCGCGCGCTTGGCGGCGCGGATGACGGGGGCCGACTCCAGGGCGGTGATGCCGTCCAGGGCGGCGACCCGCTCGGTGAGGTAGCGCGCGAGGTCCTCGGTGTCGCGGCAGTTCACGGCGGCGACCAGGTTGGTCGGGCCCGTGGTCAGGGCGACGAAGGAGACCTCCGGATGCGCCGCCATCGCCGTCGCCGCCGTTTGGAGGGCAGACGGTCTGACCGACATCCACAGGCGCGCCTCCGCGTGGAAGCCGAGCCGCCGGGGCTCGATGTCGACCTGGAAGGTCAGGACGCCCGCGCGCCGGAGCGCGTCCGTCCGGCGCCGGACCGTGGACTCCGACCAGCCCGTGGCGCGGGCGAGGTCGGCGTGCGTCGCCCGGCCGTCCCGCGCGAGGGCGCCGAGGAGCGCGCGATCGGCCGTGAGATCGGTGACGACCGGGTCGGCGGCGGCGTCGCCGTCCGGCTCAGGTGGCCGCAGAAGCGCCGCCTGCTCGGGTGACAGGACGGCGGGGCCGAGCCAGGTGCCGGGCAGGGCGTAGCTGCGCAGGAGCAGGTGCGCGGACACGCCGATCACCCGCCGGGTGCGGGGGAGCCGCTCCAGCAGCAGGGCGTCGCGCTCGTCGGCCGAGCGGGTCCGGGTGTTGCAGGAGATCTCCGTCCCGCCGGAAAGCAGGTACACGAACGAGGTGTCGTCGCGGGCGGCGAGCGCCTCCGCGATCGCCCCGGCGGCGTCCGGCGTGCAGCGCAGCCGGATCGTCCAGGACGTGTGGCCGAGGCGGGCGCCGTTCACCGTCCCGGCCACGCGGAGCACGCCGGACGAGCGGAGCCGCCGGTAGCGGCGGGCGACCGTGTTCTCGGAGACGCCGAGCGCCTCGCCGATCCGCGTGAACGGCGCGCGGCCGTCGATCCGGAGCGCGTGCACGAGACCGCGATCGATCGGATCGAGCGTGACGTCATCCATCGGCACACGCTACTTCATGACGGGATCCGCCGATTCCAGGCTCGTTGCTGGTGGCGGGCAGGGCGGAATCGCGACGCTGTGGGGGTTTCCGACGAAAGGAGTTCCCATGCGCGTCTGGTGGCCGCTCGTCGCGGTCTGCATGGGGTCGTTCATGTTCATCGTGGACACGACCATCGTGGCGGTGGCGCTGCCGGAGATCGCGGACGGCCTGCACGCCCCGCTCGGCGGCCTCCAATGGGTCGCGAACGTGTACACGCTGGTCCTCGCGGTGCTGATGCTGGCAGCGGGGTCGCTGGCCGACCGGTACGGGCACCGCCGCGCGTACGTGGCGGGGCTCGGCGTCTTCGCCGCGGCGTCGGCGGGCTGCGCGCTCGCCCCGGACGCCGGGACCCTGATCGCGGCGCGCGGCGTCCAGGGCGCCGGCGGCGCGGCCATGGCGGTCACGGCGTTCTCGCTGATCGCGGACGTCTACCGGGGACGGTCCATGGGGACGGCCATGGGCGTCTTCGGGGCGGTCAGCGGCCTCGGCGCGGCGGCGGGGCCGATGCTCGGCGGCGTGCTGACCGAATACCTCGGCTGGCGCGCGATCTTCTTCGTCAACGTTCCGGTCGCGCTCGCGACGGTCGTCCTGACGCTGCGGGTCGTGCCGGGGCGGCGGGACGCGCGGCGGCGCGGGCGGGCGGAACGGCTCGACCTCGTCGGCATGGTGCTGTTCGCGGTGGGCGCGGGCGCGCTCACCCATGCGCTGACGGAGGCGGGGGCGCATGGCTGGGAGGCGGGCCGGGTGCTCGGCGCGCTCGGCGTCGCGGGCGCGGCGCTCGCGGTGTTCGCCGTCGCCGAGCTGCGGCACCGGAACCCGCTGCTGGACCTGAGACCGTTCCGCGAGGTCGCGTACTTCGCCGTGATGATCTGCGTGCTGGCCTCGTCGGCGGCCTTCGCCTGCCTCGTCTACACCTCGCTGTGGCTCCAGTCGGCGCTCGGCCTCGGCCCGGTCCGGGCGGGCCTCGCGCTGGTGCCGATGGCGCTGACCACGTTCGCGGTCTCGACCGTGGCGGGACGGGCGCTGCATCGCCTGTCACCGAAGGCCGGCGTGGGCGGCGGGCTGCTGCTGAACGGCGCGGGATGCGCGCTCCAGGCGCATCTGGACGCGGGGTCCACCGCGTCCTCGATCACGTTGGGGCTGGTCGTGACCGGTGCGGGCGTCGGGCTCCTGGTTCCGTCGATGGGCGCCGCGGTCATGGCCGCGGCGCCGCCCGGACGGCAGGGGGCCGCCGCCGGGGCCATGACTACGTTCCGGCAGCTCGGCCAGACCCTCGGCGTCGCGGCGCTCGGCGTCCTCTTCCAGCGCGGCGCGGCCGGCGATATGACCGCGGGCTTGCACGCGGGCGGTAGCGGTCCGGGCGGTGCGGGAGCAGGCAGTGCGCACGCGGGCGGCGGGGGAGTGAGCGCTGCCGGGGCGGGCGGCGTGGACGCGGGGGCCGTCGCGGCCGGGCTCGACCGCGTCTACGCGGTCGCCGCCGTGATCGGGATCGCCGCGGGGCTGCTCGCGCTCGCGGCCGTCCGCCGTCCCGGCCCGGCGGCGGGAAAGGGACCGGACGGTCCGCCCCCTTCCCCGCGCACCGAGGAACCCCCGCGTGCCGGTGATGCCGGGCGCGTCAGGCGCGCTTCTTGAACGCGCGGAGCGACAGCGGCGCGAACACCAGGGCGATGCCGACGCCCCACGCGAGCGCGATCAGGGCGTGCTCCAGGACGGGCCCGCCCACGAGCAGCCCCCGCATCGCGGTGACGAGCTGCGTCACCGGGCTGTTGTCCATGCAGAACGCCAGCCATTCGGGGATGCCGTCGGTGTTGGGGATGAACGCGGTGCTGAGGAAGCTCAGCGGGAAGATCACCACGAAGCCGAAGATCTGCACCTTCTCCGGCTCGTTGACCTTCATCGCGATGTAGACCGACGTCCAGGAGAACAGCACGGCGAAGGTCAGCAGCAGGACGAACGCCGTGAGGAGCGCCAGGACGTTGGTGCCGAGGCGGAAGCCGATGGCGAAGCCGACCGCCAGCAGGATGGCCATGGACCACGCCTGCTTGGCGGTGTCGGCGATGATTCGGCCGGCGAGCGGGGCGCTGCGCGCGATCGGCAGGCTGCGGAACCGGTCGAAGACGCCCTTGGCGATGTCGGTGTTGAGGCCGAAACCGGTGCTCATCCCGGCGAACAGGGCGTTCTGCGCGATGATGCCCGGGATGACGATGGGCAGGTAGGCCTCCACGCTGCCCTTCATGGCGGGGCCGAACACGTACGCGAACAGCAGCACGAACATGATGGGCTGGATGGACAGGTCCACCAGCTCCATCGGGTTGTGCTTGATCTGCACGAGGTTGCGCCACGCCAGCGTGAGCACGTTGCGGGCGGCGGTGCCGGGGGAGACCCGCTTGGACAGCTCTCCCGGCGCGAACGTCGCGGCGGTCATGCGGACGCCCCTTCCTTGTCGGCGGCGAGCTCGCCGGCCTCGGCGTCGATGTCGTCGGTGTGGTGGCCGGTGAGGGCGAAGAAGACCTCGTCCAGGCTGGACTTGCGCAGCGACAGTTCGCCGACGGCGACGCCCGCGTCGTCGAGGCGGCGGACCGCGACGGGCATGAGGCCCGGATCGGTGATCGGGACGGAGACGAGGCCGTCGCGGAGCTCTGGGTCGGCGTCGGCCAGCTCGCCGACGATCCGGGCCGCGGTGCCCGCCTGGGCGGCCTCGACCGGCCGCACCTCCAGCACCTGGCCGCCGACCTGCGCCTTGAGCATGTCGGAGGTGCCGTGCGCGATCACCTCGCCGCGGTCGATGACGATGATGTCGTCGGCGAGCTGGTCGGCCTCCTCCAGGTACTGCGTGGTGAGCAGCACGGTGACGCCGTCGTCGGTCAGGCCGCGGACGATGTCCCACAGGCCGTTGCGGCTGCGCGGGTCGAGGCCGGTGGTCGGCTCGTCCAGGAAGAGGATCTGCGGGCGGCCGACGAGGCTCGCGGCCAGGTCGAGGCGGCGGCGCATCCCGCCCGAGTAGGTCTTGGCCGCGCGCTCGGCGGCATCGGTGAGCTGGAAGCGCTCCAGCAGCTCGGCCGCGCGGGCCTTGGACTCGCGCCGGGGGATGCCGAGCAGCCGTCCGATGAGGACGAGGTTCTCGGTGCCGGTGAGCATCTCGTCGACCCCGGCGTACTGCCCGGTCAGGCCGATGAGCTGGCGGACCTTGTGCGACTCCCGGACCACGTCGAACCCGCCGACGAGGGCCGTGCCCGCCGTCGGCTCGATGAGCGTGGCGAGGATGCGGGTCATCGTGGTCTTCCCGGCGCCGTTCGGCCCGAGCACGCCCAGCACCGCTCCGGCCGGGGCGGTGAGGGAGACGCCGGCCAGCGCCTGGGTGTCACCGAACCGCTTCACCAGGCCGTCGGCCTGGATGGCGTACGTCATGTGATCTCCTGGAGGATCGTCTGCCGGACATCTCCCGGGTCGGACGGGAGGGCCTGCCAACCTATGCGCTGCCCGGCACGGAACGCGATCGGTTTTCTTCGCCGCCCAGGCGGGACGCCGGTGATCCGGCACCCGCACGCCCACACCGTCGCATGCACGACTGACAAAACGCTGACGCCCGCCTGTCGCCTGCCCTTTCGTCCCCCTCGCCCGAAGGATGCGGGCAGGGCGAAATGCCTTGGTGGTGAGGCTTGTACGACCTCGGCGCCAGAGCGGCGGCCAAAAGAAATCTTCGCCTTCTTGACCCGCCGCGGACGCGTGCGCGCCCCGGCCCGGTCACCGGGCATGCCTGGGTGCACGCCATCTGGTTCTAAACTCGCGGTGTGACATCGGTGCGGCGCAGTCCCCGCCCGGACGGCGGGCCGCCGCACCCGCCGCGCTTGCGGGCGCCCGCGCACCGCGTCTCGCCCCGCGCCATCGCGCAGTGGGCGATCGAGTCCCTGCTGCTGTGGGGGCTGGCGTTCGGCCTGGCGCTCGGCGTGGCCGCCTGGCTCGGCGACTCCGGCTGGAGCGGGACGCCCGGATGGCTCTCGGGCCGCGCGGACTGGCTGCCGTACGCCGTCGGCGCCGCGGGGCTGCTCATGGTGATCGTCGCGCCCCTCTGGCGCTACGGCGTCCACCGGTGGGAGGTCAGCGCCGACGTCGTCTACACCCGGACGGGCTGGTTCAGCCGCGAATGGCTGCTGGTGCCCGTCAGCCGCATCCAGACCGTGGACACCGAGCAGGGCTGGATCGAACGGCTGCTGGGCCTCGCCACGATCGAGGTGAACACCGCCTCGCACGCCGGGTCGTCCGAGGTCATGGGCCTCCCCGTGGACGTGGCCACCCGCCTCGCCGAAGAGCTGGCGCACCGCGCGCACGACCTCCGCGACGACGCGACGTGAACGTGCGCGACGAGCGGCCGCCGAGGGAACGAGGGGCCGCGGCGCGCCATGACGGCGTGCGCGGGCGGCGGCTCCACCCGCTGACGTTCGTCGTCGGCGCCGTCCGCGAGCTGCTCGCGCTCGTCGCGGCGGGCGCGACCGGGCTCCTGGTGGGCGGCATGTCCACGGCGTTCTACTTCACTGTCGTCGGCTTGACGTTCGGCTTGCTGTTCCACGTCGTCAACTGGTGGACGTTCGTCTACGTCGTGCACGGCGACCGGATCGAGCTGCGCCGCTCGCTCATCGGGCGGTCGGTCAAGACGATCCCCCGCGAGCGGATCCGCGGCGTGGACATCAGCGCGTCGCTGCCGCACCGCCTGCTGGGCCTCGCCGTCGTGCACGTCGACGCGGGCTCGGACGGCGGCGAGGGGGAGCTGAACGCCGTGTCGCGGCGGGAGGCCGAGCGCCTGCGCCGCGTCCTGCTGAGACGGCCGTCCGCCGAGGGCGCCGAGCCGCCGCGCCGGGTGCTGGCCCGCATGCTGCCGCGCTGGTACGTCTACGCGCCGCTCAGCGGCGCCTACCTCCTCACGCCCTTCGCGCTCGCGGGCAGCCTCCTCGGCACCCTCTACAACCTTGGCGACGACCTCGGGCTGATCACCCGGGAGCGCGTCGAGGCGGCCGGCCGGGACGTGGTCGGCCTGCCGACCGCGCTCGTCGTCGCGCTGGTGATCGCCGTGCTCATCGCCATGCCGGTGATGTCGGTCATCGTCTTCACGCTGTTCAACTGGGACTTCACCGTCTCCGCGCGGGACGGCTCGCTCGTCGCCGAGCGCGGGCTCGTCACCCGCCGCAGCGTGGCGCTGGAGCGGCGGCGCGTGCGCGGGGTGGAGATCGCCGACAACCCGTTCGAGCGGATGGCCGGCGTCGTCCGGCTCGGCGCGCTCGTGACGGGCCTGGGGGACGCCGCGCATCGGGGACGGCTGCTGCCCGCCGCCCCGCGTCCCGTCGCCGAGGCCCTCGCCGCCCGTGTGCTCGGCGAGGTCCCCGGGCCGCTGACCGCCCACCC
>NZ_CAACUY010000296.1 GCF_900659615.1 Actinomadura fibrosa
GAGATCGACGTCCGGGTGCGCCCCGGGTGGCGGCGCCGCGGGCTCGGCGCCCGGCTGCTGGCCGTGGCCGCCGAGGGGCTGCGGGCCGACGGCCGGTCCAGCGTGATCGCGCAGGTCCTCGCGGGCACCCCCGCCGTCCCGTTCCTGGAGTCGCACGGCTTCGAGTGCGTGCTGACGCTGAAGGGCATGCTGCTCCAGCTGGACGAGGTCTCCCCGGAGCGGGTGGCGCGGCTCGTCGCCGAGGGCCCCCGCGGGTACCGGCTCGTCCGCTGGCGGGGCGTCGTCCCCGACGAGCACGCCGACGCGCTCGCCCACGCCAAGACCGCGATGGCCGACCTCGCCGAGTACGAGGGGACGCCCTGGGACGCGCACCGCGTCCGCGAGATGGCCGAGGTCGTCGCCAAGCGCGGCGACGAGCTCTACACCGTCGCCGCGCTCGCCGGCGACGCCATCGCCGGCTTCACCGAGGTCGTCGTCCCGGCGGACGCCGCCGGCCGCGCCGCGCAGTACGACACGGCGGTCGCCCCGGAGCACCGGGGGCGGCGGCTCGGCCTGTGGGTGAAGGCCGCGATGCTCCAGTGGCTCGCGGCCGAGCGCCCGGAGGTCCGCGAGATCGAGACCGACAACGCCGGCGACAACGCGCACATGATCGCCGTCAACGAGGAGCTCGGCTTCCGCGTGGAGCGTGAGTCGAGGGAGTACCAGGCCGCGGTGAGCGCGCTCCCGACCGCCGGCTGACGCGCTCCCGACCACGGGCTGACGCTCCCGACCGTCGGTGCCGGCGCGCCTCCCGGGTTCCGGCCCCCCGCCGCGCCGGACCGAAAATGCCTTGCCGCCTCCGCCCCCGTATCGGCACTCTGATGACGTCTCCCGGGAAAAGCCCGGAAGGCAGCAGAATTGCCGGACCATTCCTTCGTAGTTCAACGGCAGAACGCCGCACTGTTAATGCGGATATCCAGGTTCGAATCCTGGTGGAGGAGCGGCACGCGGGCTTGGGGAGGTGACCCGATGAACGTGCTCGTCCTGAACGCGTCGTACGAGCCCCTGCAGAAGGTGGACCTGCGGCACGCCATCCGCATGCTGGTGCGCGAGGTGGCGGTCGTCGAGGAGGCGGAGGAGGGGCGCAGCATCGGCCGCTTCCCGGTGCCGCGGGTGCTGCGGCTCGTCCGCTACGTGGCGATGCGGTGGCGGCACGGCCGGCGCCCGCCGTGGAGCAAGCGGGGCGTCTACCTGCGCGACCGGGGCCGCTGCGGGTACTGCGGGCAGCGCGGCAACACGATCGACCACGTCCACCCGCAGTCGCGCGGCGGAGGGAACACCTGGGAGAACACCGTGCTCGCGTGCGGCCGGTGCAACAACCGCAAGGGCGACCGGACGCCCGCCGAGGCCGGGCTGCGGCTGCGCTGGGAGCCCCGGGCGCCGCGCTGGGAGGACCTCGTCGACCTGTGACGGGCGCCCCGGCGAACTGAACCCGGGGCGGGGAAGGGCCGTACCACCGACCGGCGGTACGGCCCTTCGTATAGGGTCGTCACGATTTCGTAGTCTTGATGTTACTCTATGTGTTCTCTGATGCTTATGAGGCTAATAGGGCGATTGTGGTAGCGTGCCGCCAATTGTGAGGCCTGTTATCTAGGAGAGATCTGTGGCCGCCCTCGATCCCCTCGGCAGGACGGCGCCCGCGTCGGCGCGCCCCTCCGGCGGGCGCCGGACGATGCGGCGCCTCGCCGCGCTCGCGCTCGTGGCGGGGGTGTCGGCGGTCCTGCCGCCCGTCACCGGCAGCGCCGCCGGCGTCCCGTCGGCGCCCGCCGAGAAGAAGGACCTGAAGAAGGAGTACGCGAAGCTGAAGAAGCGCGCGGACGCCCTGTCGAAGGAGTACCGGGGCGAGCTCGTCTCCCTGGAGGAGGCCAAGAAGGCCGCCGAGCGGGCGGGCGCCGACGCCGAGCGGGCGGGCCGCGACTACGAGACCGCGCGCGCCGGCGTCGCCCGGCTGGCGTCCACGACCTACATGACCGGCCGGCTCGACACGATCCCGATGATCACCGCGGCGGAGCCGGGCACGGCGGTCCGGGACGCGGCGGTCATCGAGCACATCAGCCGCAACAACGGGCGCCGGGTCCAGAACCTCCAGGCGCTGACGAACCAGGCCGCGCAGTCCCGGCAGGCGGCGCAGGCGAAGCTGGACGCGGTCCGCAAGGAGATCGAGGACCTGGAGGGCCAGCGGACCCGCGTCCGCAAGCTGCTCGCCAAGTACAAGCCCGAGGCCACCCGCACGAAGGCGCCCGCCGGAGGCGGCCGGCCCGACGGTGCCAGCGGCGCGAAGTCGCCGATCGTCGGCAACTCGATGACCGCGCGGATGCGGACGGCGCTGCTCGCGATCGACGGGCGGTTCGGGCCGTTTCCGACCATCGGCTGCTCCCGCCCCGGCGACCCGCAGGACCACGGCTCGGGCCGCGCCTGCGACTTCATGGAGAGCACCGGCGGGAAGATGCCGAGCGCCTCCGCCCAGGCCCACGGCGACCAGGTCGCCCAGTACGTGATCAGCAACGCGTCGCGGCTCGGGATCAAGTACGTCATCTGGAAGCAGCGCATCTACGACATGCGCGGCAGCGGCGGATGGCGCGCCATGGAGGACCGCGGCAGCATCACCGCCAACCACTTCGACCACGTCCACGTCTCCGTCCTCTAGCGAGGCGACGGCGCCGGGACGGCGGCGGGGCGGCTCAGGGCCCGGGCGCCACGACCGCCGCCTCGCGGGACGAGCGGATCGCCGCCTCGACGGCCTCCAGGCCGGCGATCGCGTCGGCGAGCGCCACGGGCGGCGGCGCGCCGTCCCGCAGCGTCCGGACGACCCCGGCGTAGAACTCCTGGTAGGCGCCGTCCTCGGTGGGTTCGGGGCGCTCGTCGCCGGGCGTGCCGACGCGGCCGTACGCCTCGGGGTCCGCGACGCCGAACCCCGGGTCCGCGGGGGTGCGGCCCGCGCGGAGGGCGTCCTCCTGCCCGTCCATGCCGAAGACCTCGTAGGCGGCGCGGTCGCCCAGCACGCGGAACCGCGGGCCGAGGCGCGCGGCGGTCGCGCTCATCCACAGATGGGACCGGACGCCGCCGGCGTGGGCGAGGGCCACGAACACGTCGTCGGGGGCCGCCGCGCCCGGCCGGCGGGCGTCGATCTCCGCGTACACGCGCTCGGGGCGGCCGAACAGCGCGATCGCCTGGTCGATCAGGTGCGAGCCGAGGTCGTAGAGGATGCCGCCCGCGTCGCGCGGGTCGCCGCTCTCCTTCCACCCCGCCTTGACCTTGGGACGCCACCGCTCGAAGCGGGACTCGAACCGCAGCACGCCGCCGAGGGCGCCCTCATCGACCAGCCGCCGCACGGTGCGGAAGTCGCCGTCCCAGCGCCGGTTGTGGAAGGGGATCACCGGGAGGCCCCGGACGGCGCTCAGCGCGGCCAGCGAGCGGGCGTCGGCGGCGGTCGCGGCGACCGGCTTGTCCAGCACGACGGGCAGCCCCGACGTCAGCGCCGTCCGGGCCAGCGGCACGTGCTGCCGGTTCGGCGCCGTGACCACCACGAGGTCGTAGGCGCCGCCGGCCTCCCACAGCCGGTCGGCGCTGTCGAGGATCCTCGTCTCGGGATACCGCTCCCGGACGGCCCGCTGCCGTTCCGGGTTCCCGGTGACGACGGCGGCGAGCCGGAGCCCGGGCACCGCGGACACGAGCGGGGCGTGGAACACCGACCCCCCGGTGCCGTAGCCGATCAGCGCAACACGCAGGTCCATGCCCGAATTCTGGCCGATGGCGCTCCGGGCGCCGGGCGCCGGGGTCGGCCCCGGGCCGGAAACGCCGTGCCCGGCCCGTCCCGGGCATGGCGATACGCCCGGTTCCACGTAGGCTTTCCGCTGGGATGTACGGATCGAGGGAGACGCGTTGTCCAAACCAGTCCTGCTGACGGTCGACGACGACCCGGGCGTGTCCCGGGCCGTGGCGCGGGACCTGCGCCGCAGGTACGCCGAGTCGTACCGGATCGTCCGCGCCGAGTCGGGCCCGCAGGCGCTGGACGCGCTGCGCGAGCTGCGGCTGCGCGGCGACGACACCGCGATGCTGCTGGCCGACCACCGGATGCCCGAGATGACCGGGGTCGAGTTCCTGGAGCGGGCCATGGACCTGTTCCCGTTCGCCCGCCGGGTCCTGCTGACGGCCTACGCCGACACCGAGGCCGCCATCCGCGCGATCAACGTGGTCGACCTCGACCACTACCTGCTGAAGCCGTGGAACCCGCCGGAGGAGAAGTTCTACCCGGTGATCGACGCCCAGCTCGACGCCTGGCGGCGCACCGACCGGAAGGTCCCGGACCAGCTCCGCGTCGTCGGCCACCGCTGGGCGCCGCGGTCGTACGAGATCCGCGACTTCCTGGCCCGCCACCAGGTGCCCTACACCTGGCTCATGGACGGCGACCCCGAGGGCGCCGAGCTCGTCGCCGCCGCCGGGTCGCCGGAGCTCCCGATCGTCGTGACCGGCGACGGCACCGTGCTGTCCGCGCCGGACGACGCCGAGCTGGCCGCCGCGATCGGGCTGCCGACCTCGCCGTCCACCGACTTCTACGACCTGGTCGTGGTCGGCGGCGGCCCGTCCGGGCTCGGCGCCGCCGTGTACGGCGCGTCCGAGGGCCTGAAGACCGTCGTGGTCGAGCGGCGGGCGCTCGGCGGCCAGGCGGGGCAGAGCTCCCGCATCGAGAACTACCTCGGCTTCCCGGACGGGGTGTCCGGCGCGCAGCTCGCCGACCGGGCCCGCCGCCAGGCCGACCGGTTCGGCGCCGAGCTGCTCCAGGCCGGCGAGGTCACCGCGCTGGAGACGCGCGGCACCGCCCGGGTGGTGCGGCTCGCGGACGGCACGGAGATCGCCGCGCACGCCGTCATCCTCGCCACCGGCGTGTCGTACCGGCGGCTCAGCGCGCCCGGCGTCGACGAGTTCGTCGGCCGCGGCGTCTTCTACGGCGCCGCCCTCACCGAGGCGCCGTCCTGCGTGGACGAGGAGGTCGCGGTCGTCGGCGGCGCGAACTCGGCCGGGCAGGCCGCCGTGTACCTCGCCAGGTACGCCAAGAAGGTGCACATCGTCGTCCGGGCGGACGGCCTGGAGAAGTCGATGTCGCACTACCTGATCGAGCAGATCGCCGCGACGCCCAACATCGAGGTGCACACCGGCAAGACGATCTGCGGCGCGGAGGGCGCGGACCGGCTGGAGCGGCTCACGTTCGCGTGGCCGGGCGGCCTGAAGACGATCGACGCGCACTGGCTGTTCGTGTTCATCGGCGCCGAGCCCGGCACCGGCTGGCTCGACGGCTGCGTCGAGCGCGACGAGCGCGGCTACGTGCTGACGGGCCCCGACCTCGTCGCCGGGGGCCGCCGCCCGGCCGGCTGGCCGCTCGCCCGCCAGCCCTACCACCTGGAGACGAGCGTGCCCGGGGTGTTCGCCGCCGGCGACGTCCGGTCGGAGTCGATGAAGCGGGTCGCCTCCGCCGTCGGCGACGGCGCGATGGCGGTCGCGCTCGTCCACCGCTACCTGGAGCAGACGTGACCACCGCGACGCCGGACGAGCTGCGCGCGCTGTTCCTCTTCGAGGACCTCGACGACGAGCAGCTCGGCTGGCTGTCGCGGTACGGGACGGTCGAGGAGCACCCCGAGGACGGGGTGATCTGCGCGCAGGGCGATGCGGCCGACTTCTTCTACGTGCTGCTCGACGGCGAGATGGTGCTGAGCCAGAACGTCCGGGGCCACGTCGTCGAGGTCAGCCGGACGTCGCGTCCCGGCACCTACGGTGGCGCCGTCCAGGCGTACCTGGACGAGAAGATCGAGCAGAACTACCCGCACACGCTGCGCGCGACGCGGCCGTCGCGGGTGTTCGCGCTGCCCGCCCGCAAGTTCGCCAAGGCCGTGCGCGTGTGGTTCCCGATGGCGACGCACCTGCTCGCGGGCGTCTTCTTCGGGATGAACAACCTGCGCCGCACCGTCGACCAGCGCGAGCGCCTCACCGCGCTCGGCACGATCACCGCCGGGCTGACGCACGAGCTGAACAACCCCGCCGCGGCCGCCGCGCGGGCCAGCGCCGAGCTCGGCGAGCGGCTGCTCGGCGCGCAGCGGCGGCTGGCCGAGCTCGCGGCGCAGGGCGTGGACTGCACCCATCTGGCCGCGCTGGTCACGCTGCGCGCCGACCTGCTCCGCTCCGCCGCGCCGGCGGCCCGGCGCGGCCCGCTGGAGGTCAGCGACGCCGAGGACGAGCTCGGCGACTGGCTCGACGAGCACGGCGTCGAGGACGCCTGGGACCTCGCGCCCGGCCTCGTCGCCGCCGGCATCGGCACCGCCGAGGCGGCGGAGGTGGAGGCCGCCGCCGGCGAGCACGTGCCGGCGGCCTTCCGGTGGCTCGCCGAGGTGCTGGAGGTCGCCCAGCTCCAGGCGGAGATCTCCGAGGCCGTCGGCCGCATCACGACCCTGCTGGACTCGGCCCGGCAGTACTCCCAGATGGACCGTGCCACGCACGCGCGCGCCGACCTCCGCGAGCTGCTCGACAGCACGCTCACCATGCTCAAGCGCAAGATCGGCAAGGGCGTCACGGTGAAGACCGACTACGACCCCGATCTGCCGCCCGTCCCCGTCCACGCCGCCGAGCTGAACCAGGTGTGGACAAACCTGATCGTCAACGCGCTCTACGCGATGGGCGGCTCGGGGACCCTGACGATCCGGACGGCCCGGGAGAACGACAACGCGCTCGTGGAGATCGGCGACACCGGGCCGGGCATCCCGGAGGAGAACCTGACGCGGATCTTCACGCCGTTCTTCACCACCAAGCCGGTCGGTGAGGGGACGGGCCTCGGCCTCGACATCTCCTGGCGGATCGTCGCCGACCGCCACGGCGGCGACATCCGGGTCGAGTCGGCCCCCGGCGACACGCGCTTCCAGGTGCTGCTGCCCCTCACCGAGGACGCGGCCGTCCTGGCCTGACGGCCCGGGCTCAGGCTCAGTACGACTGGAGTTCCAGCAGGTTCCCATCGGGGTCGCGCAGGTGGGCCGTGCGCAGGCCCGGCCCCCACTCGGGACGGTCCCTCGGCTCCGTCACGGGGGAGGCGCCGAGCTCCAGCAGCGCCTTCGCCGCCGCGTCGACGTCGTCCACCCGGAAGACGAGCATGGAGCGGTCCCGGTCGCGCGCCGGCGGCGAGCCGGCCGTGCCCACGGCCGCCGCCACCGTGTCGCGTCCCATGAGCACGAGGACCTTCTCGCCGCCGAGGTCCCAGTCGGCGTACGCCGCCTCGGGCAGCACCTTCGCGGGGCCGACGCCGAGCAGCTCCCGCAGCGCCGCCTCGTAGAACGCGGCGCAGGCCGCGAAGTCGTCCACCAGCAGGCGCGGGTACAGCGCGTCCATGCCGTTCTCCATTTCGTGGGTGTCCACCAACGATTGGTGCGCCCCTACAATAGCGCGCATGGACGAGACGCCCGACCCGGGCCCGGGACGGCTGCCGCCCCGGCTCTGGGGGATCACGACGTTCGTGCTGGCCCAGGTCGGGCGCGCGGGCCGGGCCCGGATGGGCCGGATGATGGACGAGCACGGCCTCGGGCTGTGGCACTTCGCCGTCCTCGCCGCGCTGGACGACTCCGGGCACGCCTCGCAGCGGGAGCTGGGCCGGCGGCTGCGCATCGACCCGAGCGACCTCGTCGAGGTGGTCGGGCGGCTGGAGGGCGCCGGGCTCGTCCGGCGCGAGCGCGACCCGGCGGACCGCCGCCGCTACGTGGTCGAGCCGACGGCCGAGGGGCGGGCCGAGCTCGACGCGGTCGCCGCCCGCGCCGCGGAGCTCGACGCGGAGCTGCTCGCCCCGCTGGACGCCGCGGACCGGGCCGCCTTCGCGCGCATGGCCCGCGTCCTCCTCGCCCACCACGACCCGCGCGCCCGGCCCTCGCCCGCCGCCGAATGACGCCTCGCTGGCTCGGGCACGGCGAAGGCCCCCGCCCGAACGAGGGCGGGGGCCTTACGGGCGAACGTCGCCGGACCTAGTCGAACAGGTCGGGCTGCTCGCGGACGATCTGGTCGTGCAGGGGCTGGTAGTTGATCCAGCCGACCAGGTCGTTGCCGATCTGCTGGTGGGTGAGGACGGCGTTCTCGTGCTCGATCGGGACGACCTGCCCGGCGGCCTTGGCGAGGAGCTGCACCTGGCACGAGCGCTCCATGGTGATGAACCACCAGGCGGCGGCGTCCACGCTGTCGCCGACGGTCAGCAGCCCGTGGTTGCGCAGGATGACGGCCTTGGAGTCGCCGAGGGCGGCGGCGATGCGCTTGCCCTCCTCCAGGTCCGTCACGACGCCGGTGTAGTCGTCGAACAGGCCGTGGTCCTGGTAGAACGCGCACACGTCCTGGGTGATCGGCTCCAGCTTCTGGCCGAGCGCGGAGATCGCGCGGCCGTGCGTGGAGTGGCTGTGCGCGGCGGCGACGACGTCCGGGCGGGCCTGGTGCACCTGGGAGTGGATCGCGAACGCCGCCTCGTTGACCGGGTAGCGGCCCTCGACGACCTTGCCCTCGTGGTTCACGAGGATCAGGTCGCTCACCGTGATGTGCTTGAAGGACATCCCGAACGGGTTGACCCAGAAGCAGTCGGTGCGCTCGGGGTCGCGGGCGGTGATGTGCCCGGCGACGCCCTCCTCGAAGCCGAGCTTGCCGAAGATCCGCAGCGCGGCCGCGAGCCGCTCCTTGCGGTGGCGGCGCTCCTCCTCGACGGTGTCGAACGAGGGCGGCAGCCGGAAGATCAGGTCGGTCGGCAGCTTCTCGATGAACTTCTCGTCCTCGGACATGGGGGCTCTCCTTGGCGCGCTTGTTCTACGCCCACCGAACACCAGGAGGGGACGGGGCCGCTAGGGGGCGCCGCCCAAGCCGGAGCCGCCCCGTTGTCCGTCCGGGACAACGGCCGCGCAGAATGGGGGCATGCATGGAGGGGAGGAGACCGGCGAGAGCGACCGGTTCCTGCGGCTGCTGATCGAGCGCGGCGACGACCCGGTGACGCTGGAGGCGACCGTCCGCGCGGCGCGGAGCCGGTCCGAGCTGGTGGCGGCGCTGCCCGTGGAGGAGACCCGGCGGCACACGCGGGCGCTCGTCCGCGGCGTCCTCGCGGCCCTGGAGACCGGCGGGCCGGGCGAGGACGTCCTCGCCGCCGCGGGACGGCTCGGCTCCGACCGCGCCCGGCAGGGCGTGCCCGTCGCCGCGCTCCTGGACGGCTTCCAGGCGGGCCGGGCGCACCTCGTCCGGTCGCTCGTCGCCGACGGCCGCCGGACCGGGGTCCCCGACGGGGTGCTGCTGGACGGCGTGTCCCGCATCGACGAGATCACCACCCGGCTCGTCCACCGGATGGTGCACGCCCACCGGATCGCCGAGCTGGAGATGGCCCGGACGACCCGCGAGAGCCGCGTGCAGATGCTCCGGCAGCTCCTGCACGGCGAGGCCGTCCCGGTGCTCGCGCCGCTCGACCCGGCGGCCGCCTACCACTGCGTGGTGTCCGACGTCAGCGATCCCGCGGTCGCCGCGCGGCTGGAGGCCGCGCTGACCGCGGCGGGCCCCGGCCTCTGCGGGCTCGTGGACGGGCGGTTCGCGGCGCTGGTCGCCCGGCTGCCGGAGCCGCCGCCCGCCGGGCCGCTGCT
>NZ_CAACUY010000297.1 GCF_900659615.1 Actinomadura fibrosa
CCGCCCGCCGCTCCACCGCGGCGGGACGCGCCCGGCCCGACCCGCCCGCGCCGGCGCGTCCGGACCGGGCGCGCCGTTCTCGGACGGGCCCGGGCGCCGTCCCCGTCAGACGCGGTCGGCGGCGATGAGCAGGTACTGGAAGCTGCCCCCCTGGTAGGCGTCGAGGAACGCCGACTCGATGCCGGTGGCGAGCGTGGACTTGGCGCGCAGCTCCCAGTACGGGATCGCCGCGGCGGTGAGGTCGACGACGCCGATCGGGACGAGGCGGTTGGCCGCCATCTCCCTGAAGTACGTGCTGCGCGAGTGGATGTCGCAGATGTAGTGCGCGTTGATCTCGCTCACGGCCCGGGACGGCAGCCCGTAGGCGTCGTTGTAGCACCCGGTGATCGTCACGTACCGGCCGCCGCGGCGCAGCAGCCGGGCGTGCTCGGAGAACAGCAGCCCGAGCTCGACGTACATCGTGCTCTCGTTGTTCCAGATCGCCTGGAAGGCCGCCGTCTCGAACCCGGTGTCGAGCATGTTCCGGTAGTGGAAGCGCACCCGGTCGTCCAGCCCGCGGCGCCTCGCCTGCTCGTTGGCGAACGACACCTGCGCCTCCGAGATCGACACGCCGTCCACCTGGCAGCCGAACCGCTCGGCCGCGACGAGGCTCGTCCCGCCGCGGCCGGAGCCCGCGTCCATGATCCGGTCGGACGGCTTCACCTCGCCGAGATGGCCGACGAGCAGCTCCGTCTGGGCGCACTCCAGGCGGTGCAGCTCGGCGATCGTCCGCTCCTCGCGGGTCTCCTCCGGACCCTCAAGGACCGACCAGTCGACCTCGCCGATGCCGTAGTGGTGGTGGTAGACGCCGTCGACCTCACCCAGCCGCAGGTTGACGGGGTTCCGCTCGGCGTTCCAGTACTCGGCGACGGAGCGCTGGTAGAGGCTGCTGAGCACCTGCGTGTTCCGCGTGGCGGGCATATGGGGGGTTCCCTTCCTGGTGGGGCGGTCACTTGTAGCGGTCCGAGGAGCCGTGCCACTCGAAGCCCCCGGCCATCCATCCCTGGACGCCGAGCAGGAACCGCCGCAGCTCCGGCGACGGCACCCGCGCGAGCTCCTTCTGGCCGGCCTCGAAGTCCCGGACGAACCGGTTGTGCAGCGCGACGGCCGTCTCGGCGGCCTCCTCCAGCGAGCAGCCCTCCTCGGCGGCGATCAGCAGCACGACGTTGCAGTCCGGCAGGTCGTCGGCCGCCTCCTTCGCCGCGGAGTGGAGGTCGTTGACGATCACCGAGGCCGTGCCCGCCTGCATGACGGCGCGGTGGACGCGCGGGTCGTAGAAGAGGTTGCCGTCGAGCTGGTAGCCGCCGACCACGTCGATCAGCGTCATCGAGGTGTAGAAGCTGTCGTGCTGGCGGGCCGCGAGGTAGCGCCATACCGGGGGGACCTCGCCGAGGTGGCGCCAGGCGGCGTAGGCCGTCCAGCTCACGTACATCTGGAACGTCGTGTTGCAGATCCGCATGACCTGCGACGGGGTGGCGTGCCGCCGCAGGTGCGCCGTGGCCGAGTCCAGCGCGACCAGCACCGGGTCGGCCTCCAGCGCCTCGCCGAGCTGCGCGGTGTACTTCCCGGCGGGCGGCGGCGCGTCCATGGCGGACATGACGAGTGCCAGCCGGGGCGGCAGCTCCGTCGGCGTGGCGCCGAGGTCGGTCTCGTCGGCGTAGTAGTCGTCGCACGCCCACCAGGCGGCGTTCATCTGCGCCGCGAGCAGCAGCAGGTCGGGGTCGTCGCTGTCGGGGTGGGCGAGCACGGCCAGCCGCCCGAAGCCGGTGTCGTGGAAGCGGTCGAGCTGGTCGGCGTAGATCCCGACCTCCCGCGCCCACGCCACGAGCCGGTCGTTGACCTCGCGGGCGAGGCCCTCGTCGATCCGCGCCGTCACGGGGCAGTACAGAGGCGAGAACGACCCGTCGCCCCACTCCCGCTCCGCGTACCCGGGCGAGAAGTGCCCGCCCAGGCGCGTGATGAAGGGGACCGGGGACGGCCGGAACCGGCCACCGCCACCCGTGCAGGCCCCTGGCACGGCCGGTGCCGCGCCACCGATCCGCGCCGCAGAGGCACCCAGCCCCGTCGGCCCAGACAACAGCCACCGCAGCCGCGCACCGCCACCCTCCTCGCCCACGGCAGCGACGTCCGTCGCGGCGGCCACCTTCTCTACGGCGGCGTCCTCGTCCACGGCGGCGACGTCCCGCGCGGCCGCGACCTTGTCCACGGCGGCAGCCTTCTCCACGGCGGCGACTTCCGTCGCGGCGGCGGCCCTGTCCACGGCCGCGACCCTGTCCACGGCGGCGACTACCGTCGTGGCGGTGGCCTTGTCTGCGGCGGCGGCCCCGGTGGCGGTGTTCGCTGTGGCGGCGGCCTTCGATGTGGCGGCGACCTCAGAAGCGGCGTTGTCCGGGACCGTGGTTTCGGGGGGCGTGGCCGGGGGCGGGGTGCCGGGATGCGGCCTGTCCGGAACCGGCGTGCCCGCGGTCGGCGGGCCCGGGACGGACGGCCGGGGGAGCGGGTTACTCCGGGCGCGGGGGAGGAAGGTGTGGCTGAACAGGTCCACCATGCGTCACAGTCACTCACAGCTTTCGAGCAACTACAACTAGCAATATTCTGGCTTCGCGGTTACAGCGCCCGCACTCCGGCGTGTGGTCGGATGCTCCTTCCGGGCGTCAGGAACCAGCGGCCCCGCGCCGGCGCTGCGGGAGACCGTCCGGCCCCTCGTGGACGGGAGGCGTCGCGTACCGGGGCTGCGTGGGCGCAGCTCCGCCGGCAGGTGTTCCGGTGGTGCCCGCGGTGGCCGGTCCGGTGGTGCCCGCGGCAGGCGTTCTGGTGGTGCTCGCGGTGGCCGGTCCGGTGGCGGCCGTCCTAGCCGTTCCAGGCGTTCTCGCGGCTGTCGCCGCCGTGCTCGGCGCGGGGCGTTCGTCGATGATGGCTAGGCCGTCGCCGACGAGTGTTGCGAGGTCGGTCATGACGGAGTAGAGCCCGCGGCCGAGCGCGAACGCGATGTCGCGCGGGGTGCGGCGGCCGTTGGCGCGGTCGAGGACGGCGCGCCGGGCCGCGCCGACCGGTGTCGCGGAGGCCCCGGCGGGCAGCGCGCGGGCGCGGCCGTGCACGGTCAGCCCGAAGGACTGCCAGGTCTCCGTGGTCGCGAGCCGCCGGGTGGTCTCGCGGACGAGCCGCTCGGCGTCGACGCCGGGCTCTGCGGGCAGCGGCGGGGGTGTGCCCGTCGGCTCGGCCGTGCAGGTGCGGACGCCGCACAGCGCCATCGCGAAGACCGCGTCGAACACCGCGGTCTGCGTGACGACCTCCAGGCCGGCCGTGCCGAGCAGGCCGCGCTCGACGAGCTCGGCGGCGAGCCTGCCGTCCGGGGCGCCGGCGGTGAAGGCCGCGCTCCAGTCGGCCTCGGAGATCCGGCCGGAGCGCAGCAGCAGCGGCTCGGGGCCGGGGGCGACCGGGGTGGCGGCCGCGACGACGAGGCCGTCCCGCATCGTCACCGTGCCGCCGGGCGTGCCGTCCAGGCGGAGGGTGCCGGAGAAGCGCTGCCGTCCCCATCGGACGACGGCGGAGAGCAGGATCCCCGCCCGGTCGGACGGGGCCGGTGTCGCCGGTTCGGTGCGGCCCGGCGGTGGTGCGGCTGTGGCCATCTCGGTTCTCTTCACGTCCAGCGGCATGCGGCTAGTACGGGTGGGAGCGTCAACATCATGTCAGGTCAGTACACCGTCGTCTTGCTCTTCCGACGCGACGGACGGTGCGAGGCGTCCCGCGCCGGAGGTCATGTGCGGTGTCATGGTCGGCCCGGTAGGAAACAAACCCAGTCGATTTCCTGAGCGACCGGTGCGGCACGTGGTGCTCAGGATAGATTGCTGCCCGAAATAGCCGAGATGTCCGCGCGTGCCGTCCTCCGGGGACCGAAACGGAAGCGCTGCGGGCGCTCACGAACGGGGAGTACCGGTGAACATCGAGACCGCGCTCAAGGAAGCCATGGCCATCGAGGGCGCGCTGGGCGCCGCCCTGGTCGACTACGACAGCGGCATGTCGCTCGGCACGATCGGCGGGGGTCCCGGGCTCAACCTGGAGGTCGCCGCGGCGGGCAACACCGAGGTGGTGCGCGCGAAGCTGCGCACGCTGGAGGCGCTCGCGATCGACGACTCCATCGAGGACATCCTGATCACCCTGCACGGGCAGTACCACATCATCCGGCTGCTGGAGCGCGGCGGGCACGGCCGGCTGTTCCTCTACCTCGCGCTGAACCGCGAGCGCGCGAACCTCGCGCTGGCGCGGCACCACCTGCGGCGCATCGAGGGCGAGCTCAGCGTCTGACGCCGGCGCGGACGGACGGCGCCCGGGACACCGGGGCCGTGACGGCCGGTGCGCGGGCGGCGGAGCCCGCGTCGCCGGACAAGGGGGATTTCGATGATGCGTGAAACCGTGCTCGCGGAACTTCAGACGCTGCGGAGCGAGGTCGTGGGGGTGACCGACGCCGCCGTGGCGTCGGTGGACGGGATCCTGGTCGCCGCCGACACCGACGAGGTGCGGCCGGACGTGCTGGCCGCGCTCGCGGCGGCGGCGCTCGGCCTCGGCCGCAGCACCGGCGAGGAGGTCGGCATGGGCGAGCTGCGCGAGGTGGTGACCCGCTGCCAGCGCGGCCACATCGTGGTCTACGCCGTCCGGCAGAAGGGCCTGCTGGTCGTCCTCGGCGACGAGGGGCTCGACCTCGCCGGCCTGCACCTGCGGTCCAGGCCGGCGGTCGACCGGCTCGGCGCCATCCTGGAGGGCGCCGCCCAGCCCTGAGCCCCTAGCGGCGGACGGTCGGGTCGGCGAGCCGCAGCAGCAGCCGCAGCAGGCCGTCGAACGCGAAGCCGAGGACGGCGATCTCCGCGATCCCGGAGAAGATCAGCGGGGTCTGGAGGTAGTTGCCGGCCTGGAGGATGAGGAAGCCGACGCCGCCGGTCGCGGCGATCATCTCCGCCGCGATGATGGCGGTCCAGGCGCCGCCCATGGCGATGCGCATCCCGGTGATGACGCCGGGCACGGCCGCGCGCAGCCGGACGTGCAGCATCGTGTGGAAGGGCGAGGCGCCGAGGCTGCGGCTGGCGTTCAGCAGGTCGGGCGGGACGGCGTCGAGGGCGCCGAGCGTCGCGACCGTGACGATCGGCAGCACCCCGAAGAAGATCAGCGCGATCTTCGAGGTCTCGCCGATGCCGAACCACACCACCAGCAGCGGGATGAAGGCGATCGGCGGCAGCGGCCGCATCACCCCGATGATCGGGTCGGCGAGCTCGCGGACGACGCGCACGCCCGCCATCGCCGCGCCGAGCAGCAGGCCCGCGGCCGTCCCGAGCAGGAACCCGGCGAGGATGCGGCCGGTGCTGATGAGCGCGTCCTCCAGCAGCGTCTTGCCCTGCACCTCCGGGTAGGGCTTGGTGAGGTAGGTCGCGAACGTGTCCGCGGTCTCGGTGACGGTGGGCAGCGTGACCGCGTCCCCGATGACGAGGGCGGCCACCTCCCAGATGGCGAGGGCGAGGGCCAGCGCGCCCGCGCCCGTCCCGAGCCGCCGCCACGACCGGCGGCGCGGCCGCGCGCCGCCCGGCACCGCCGCGACGGCGGCGTCCGCGTGCTCCGCTGTGGTCGTCATCGTTCCAGCACCTCCCGGATGCCGCGCTTGGCGTTGACGAAGGCGAGCGTGTCGGTGTCCTCGTAGGAGCGGGGCCGCGGCAGGTCGATGTCGATGACGGCCTTGGTGCCGCCGGGCGGCGCGGACAGCACGGCGACCCGGTCGCCGAGCAGGGCGGCCTCCTCGACGTCGTGGGTGACGAAGACGATGGTGGTGCGGTGCCGCTGCCACAGTTCGAGCAGGAACCGCTGCATGTTCGCGCGGGTGATGGCGTCGAGCGCGCCGAACGGCTCGTCCATGAGCAGGACGCCCGGACGGTTGATCAGCACCCGGGCGAACGCGGCGCGGTGCCGCATCCCGCCGGACAGCTCGTGCGGGTAGGCGTCGCGGGCGTCGGCGAGGCCGACGGTCTCCAGCAGCTCCGCGGCCTCCTCGCGGACGCGCGGGGTCAGCGCGCCGCGCGCCTTCGGCCCGTACAGGACGTTCTGCCAGGTCGTCAGCCACGGGAACAGGTTGGGGGTCTGGAACAGCACCCCGCGCTCGTGGCCGGGGCCGGTGACCGGCTCGCCGCCCACCAGCACCTCGCCGGAGTCCGCCCGCGTGAACCCGGCGAGGATGTTGAGCAGGGTGGACTTGCCGCAGCCGGACGGCCCGAGCAGGCACAGGAACTCGCCGGGCTCGACGTCGAGGCTGACGCCGTCCAGCGCGGGACGCCCCGGGCGCCGCCGCCGGCTGAAGGTCTTGCGGACGTCGCGCAGCCTCACCCCGGTCGGCCGGTCGGTGACGGCGGGCTCCGCCGCGACGGCGCTCACTTGCAGCCTCCCGCCTGCGCCTTGTCCCAGAACTTCGGCTCGATGTGCTTGGCGATCTCGGCGGTGGACGGGACGGTCTTCGCCCGGCCCTGCGTCACCAGGAACTCGGCGGTGAGCTTGAAGTTCTGGGCGAGCTTCCCGGAGGCGGCCGTGCCGTCGGCGCCCTTGAGCCAGCCGGTCTCCTCGGCGGTGGTCACGTACGGGTAGGACCTGGTGGCGGTGATCGCGTCCTCCGGCTTGACGCCGAGGAAGCGGGACGCGGGCGTGACGTACTTGGCGACCTCCGGCCCCTTCACGAGGGTCTCCGCCTTGGAGATCTGGCAGACGAGGCCCTGCACGACGTCCGGGTGCTGGTCGGCGTAGGAGGCCGACACGGCGAGCATGTTGACGGCCGCGTAGCCGAGCCCGGCGATGTCGGTGCTCTTGACCAGCACCTTCGCGTCGTGCTTCTGGAGCTCGATGAGGAACGACTGGCTGATGTAGACCGAGTCGATCTTCCCGGCCTTCCAGGCGGCGGCCTCCGCGGCCTCGCTGGCGAAGCTCGCGATCTGCACCTTCGAGGTCAGGTTCTGCGACTTCAGCCAGCCGCGGAGCTGGAAGTCCAGGGTGGATCCGACCAGCACGCCGACCTTCTTCAGGTCCGCGGGGGACTTGATCTTGTCGTTGACGGCCAGCCCGGACGCGTCGATGCTCTCGACGTACACCGCGCGCACGTCCGTGCCGCTCGTGAAGGCGCCGACGAACGGCGGGTTCCCGACGCCGGACACGAACGGGAAGGCGCCCGCGCGGAGCTGGGCCATCCCGGCGACGCCGCTGTCGATGGGCCGGAGCTCGATCTTGCCCGGCACCTTGGACGCCAGGTCGGCGTTCGCGGCGACGACCGCCTCCGGCCCGGCGACCGCGCCCTGGAAGTAGCCGATCTTGACGGAGCCGGTGGAGCCGCGCGCCGCGCCGCCGCAGCCGGCGAGGGCGGCGGCGAGGACGGCGGTGGTCACGGCGGCCGTCGCGGCCGTGCGGGTTCTTCTGGGCATGGGGAACGCGCTCCTCGGGCAGTGATCCGCGGGTCCCGCGCGCTGGCGCGGGGCACCTCGGCCGTATGAGACCACGTCACCCGGCATAAACGCAACTATTCCTACTGATTTAGTTAACAAGACGGCGCGGGCGGACGGCCCCGGGGTCGGCGACCGAATCCGGCTCAGGCCCGGCGCAGGCGGTCGGCTCAGGCCCGGCTCAGGGGTCGGCGACCGTCCCGCGGAACGAGACGCGGGTCACGCCGGGCACCGTCCGGGCGAGGAGGTCGGCGATGCGCCGGGCGGCCGCGTCGTCGTGCCGGCCGGGCCCGGGGCGCAGCTCCACGACGCCGCCGTCGACCGAGACGTCCCATTCCGAGGCGTCCCAGCCCGGGCCGGCGGGCCCGTACTCGGCGATCGCGGTGAGCACGTCGTCGCGGATCCGGGCGTCGCCGCCGGCGAGGACGGCGACGAGGTCGCGGCGGCCGACGATGCCGACGACGCGGGCACCGTCCAGCACCGGGACCCATCCGGCGCGGGTCTTCATCATCGTCTCGGCGAGGTCGGCCACCTCGGCGCCGGGCCGGGTGGTCTCCACGTCCCGGGTCATGACCTGCTCGACCCGCCGCGGCGGCGGAGCCGGGTCCGGGTCCCTCCCCGGGGCCGCCCCGGAGGTCCGGGACGCGACGGGACGGGCGAACGCCCGCGGGTCGGCGTCGATCTCGGCCCTGAGCAGGTCCATCTCGGTGACGATGCCGAGCAGCCGGCCGCCGCCGTCCACGACGGGCAGGGCGGCGAGGTCGTGCTCGTGCAGGACGCGGAGGGCCTGGCGGACCGTGGCCGACGGCGGGATCGTGACGACGGGGGAGGTCATGGCCTCTCGGACCAGCATGGCGTTCTCCTTCGATCGCCTCCCTGCCTCATCTCCCCACGCTTGGACGCCCGTAAGCGTGAACGCCTAGCGCGCCTTGGCGGCGTGGACGGCCTCCTCGCCGTTCCAGTACAGGACGTCCCCTGCCGCCGTGACGTTGCTGGCGGCGTCCCGGGACACCGTGCGCAGGTGCCGGCCGGTCGCGAGGTCGTGCGACGTGAGGTCGCGCAG
This sequence comes from Actinomadura fibrosa, assembly GCF_900659615.1. GTDB lineage: Bacteria > Actinomycetota > Actinomycetes > Streptosporangiales > Streptosporangiaceae > Spirillospora > Spirillospora fibrosa. Next base: position 8,563 of record NZ_CAACUY010000297.1, read on the forward strand.
GCTCCCGAAATGCACCGCTCCGGCGGCCAGGACCGGGCGCTGGAAGATGCCCGGATGCCCGGGGGACTCCCAGCGGATCCGGCCGGACGCCGCGTCCAGCGCGACGAGGGTGTCGTCGGCGAAGCAGATCGCGAGGCCCCCGGTGACCAGGGGCAGCAGCCACCTGGGGGAATTGCCGGACTTGCGGAACGCGTGCCGCCAGGCGACCTTCCCGTCGCCCAGCCGGAGCGCGCGGAGGTTGCCGCCCGCGTCGGCCAGGTAGACGGTGGGGCCCGCCACGCTGACGGCGGCGCCGAAGACGCCGCCGCGCCCGGTCGTCTCCTCCGACGTCCACCGCCGCCTGCCGGTCGCGGGATCCAGGGCGTGGACGGCGCCGCTGTCGTCGGTGACGCACAGGACGCCGCCGCCGACCACCGGGGTCGCGGTCATGCCCGTCGTGAACAGCCGCTCCGAGCCGAGGGCCGCGCGCCACCTCGCCTGCCCGGTGGCGGTGTCGAGCGCGTACACCTGGCCCTGGTTGCCGGTCACGTACGCGAGCGTCCCCGAGACGGCGGGCGCCGCGCTCATGCCCTCGCCCGCGTCGAACGTCCAGCGCTTGGCGCCGGTCGCGGCGTCATAGGCGACCAGCGCCTCGGACCGCACGGACGAGCCCGCCTCGGGAGCGATCAGCAGGCCCGACGCGAGGACGGGGACGGGGTCGTCGCTGCTCGGCACGCTCCACCGCTCCCTGCCGTCCGCGAGGCCCAGCGCGCGGATCTCGCTCTCCCCGCAGGCGTAGACGACGCCGCCGCTCACGGCGAGCTGGAGCGTGGTGGCCGACAGGGGGCCGCGGACGCCGTCGGCGAGCCAGCGCCGCCGGCCCGTGCGCCGGTCGATCGCGACCAGCGAGCCGTTCGAGCCGATGCCCACCGTGACGAACACCAGGCCGCCCGCCACGACGGGGCCGCCGGACGGCCGCTCCGGGAGCTCGTCCAGCGTCCAGGTGCCCTCCTCGGGGGCCGTCGCGTCGGCGACCGCCCGCACGGTGGCCCAGACCGCGGCGCCCGCGACCGCCGCCAGGCCCGCCGCGCCCCCGCGGTTCGGCCCGCCCCATC
>NZ_CAACUY010000298.1 GCF_900659615.1 Actinomadura fibrosa
CGCCCGACCGGCCCGCGGGACGCCCGCCAGACTGGACCCGCGGGACGCCGGCCAGACTGGACCCGCGGGACGCCCGCCCGGCCGGATCCGCCGGTCGGTCCGCGCCGATCCGCGCCGGTCAGCCGTAGCCGGTCAGCCGTGGCCGGTCAGCCCTTGCGCCAGTCCGCCGACTCCAGCGCCCCGGCCGCCTGCGGGCCCATGAGGCCGAGGCCGCCGTCCACGAACAGCGACGCGCCCGTGACGTACGACGCGCCCGGGTCGGCCAGGAACGCGACCGCCTCCGCGACCTCGCGGGCGTGGCCCGGCCGCGCGATCGGGTAGCCCGGCCGGCTCTCCGGCTCCGGCGGCTGCTCGTGCTGCCCGGTCATCGGCGTCGCGATCTCTCCGGGCGCCACCGTGTTCACGGTGATCCCGTACTGGGACAGCTCCAGCGCCAGCACCCGCGCGAGCATCTTCAGGCCGCCCTTGGCCGCGCAGTACGGCCCGGACCCGACCCGCGGATGCTCCTCGTGGACGCTCGTCACGTTGACGATCCGGCCGCCCCGGCCCCGCGCCACCATCCGGCGCGCCGCCCGCTGCGAGCAGAGGAACGCCCCGTCCAAGTCGACCGCGAGCACCTCGCGCCACTCGTCGAGCCCCATGTCGAGCACCGGACGGGAACTGCCCGTCCCGGCGTTGTTGACGAGCACGCCGACACCGCCGAGCTCGTCGGCCAGCTCGTCCACGGCCCCGGCCGCCGCCTCCGGATCGCGCAGGTCGTGCTGCCGCACGGCCGCCCGCCGGCCCGCCTCGCGGACCTCCCGGGCCGTCCCCTCGGCCCCGTCCCGGTCCGACTTGTAGGTGATCCCCACATCGAACCCGCGTTCGGCCAGCGTGACGGCCGTGGCCTTCCCGATCCCCGAGTCGGCTCCCGTGACGATCGCTACCCGGTCGTAGCTCACGACTCGTCCGGGTCCTTCTCCACCCCGGCGATCGGGTTCCCCGTGCTCGTCCCGTCGCCCGCGTCCGGTCCCTCGTACCCTTCGGCGGCGCTGCCCGTCCCCGGGACGACCCGCTCGTGCGGCAGCTCCTCCTGCCCCGAGTTGGCCCCGGGCCCCCGGTCCGCCGGATCCTTCTTCTCCATATCGAGCTCCCTCCGAGTTTTTCGTCTCGTCCAGCACGTTGTTGCCCCACGATCTCGCCCTAACCCGCCCTACGCTTTGTTCCGGGATTCGGGTGGTCTGCCGGGTAACGGGCGTGTAGATACGTTCTCCGGGCGGCACTCGGGAGGCGGCGTGGCGGGCGGGCATCGGATCGACGACACCGAGTGGCCCGAGGACGGCCTCTACCGCAGGCTCCTGGAGCTCCTCGCGCGGATCCACGCCGACAACGGGGGCAAGAGCCTGCGCGCCATCGCGGACGGGATGCACCTCAAGTCCGCGACCCGGGTGAATGACATCCTGCGCGGCCGGTCCCGTCCGGTCGACGAGGCGCAGCTCGTGGCGCTCGTCCGCGCTCTGGGCGGCGGCGAGGACGACGCGCGCACCGCCGTCCGGCTCCACGCGCAGGCACCGCCCGCCGAACCGGCGGCTCCGGCGCCGCACCCCTGGGCCGGGCAGATCCCCGAGCACATCGCCTGGACGCTGGTCGACGCACAACGCGACGCGTCCGCCTTCCGGGACGCGGCCGCCATCGTCGCCGGACGGCTCGGGGAGCTGGCCGCCGAGGCGGAGGCGGCCCTCGACGGCGATCCCTGGCTCGACCCGGACCTGGCCGCCCGCTTCACCCGCTGGACCGACTGGCTCCTGCGCACACGCCTCGCCGATCAACTGTGCGACCTTTCGCCCGCCGAGGCCGCGCTCCTGGTCTTGGTGCCGATGCTGCACCACGCCCACATGGCCCGGACGCTCGCCGGACTCCGCGACATCGGCCCGCTCGACCTCGACCCGGTCGACTCCGGCCCGGGCGGCGCCGAGGGGGCGCGCCGCCAGTACGAGACCTTCCTCGGCGGCCAGCGGGAACTGGTCGACCGGGCCACGGCCCGCACCCTTCCCGATCGCGCCCCCGCCCGCGCCGAGATCGGCTGGTGGCTGTTCCACCGCTGGGCCGCGCGGCTCCCCGAGGCGTACCGGCTGAGCGCCGTCCGCGACCTCCTGGACGAGGCCGGGATCGCGGACGCCCGGCTGCGCGACGAGGTGCTCGACGCCAAGACCGTCCAGCGGTTCCTCGCCGCCCTCCGCCTGGACCTCTCCGAACTGGGAGACACCGACCGAAAGAACGCTCCGCAGTTCGAGACCGTCCTGTTCGCGGGCGAGCCGCACGAGCAGCGCGTCCGGGAACTCCTGGTCGGGCAGGTCCTGACGGTCGGCTACGCGCTGACCGTCGACCTGGTCCGGCTGCCCGACGTCGTCGTCCGGCACCTGGGCATCCCGCACCCGGTCGACCTCGCGGAACTGCGCCGGACCGCGACGGGCCGGGCGCGTTGGGTGCTGTCGTCCGGCTGCCTCGTGCTGCGCGCCGACTGCCACCACCCGGCCGAACTGGAAGGGCTGCGCCAGTACGCGCACCAGGTGGACGCGCTGCTGCACACCGTCCGGCAGGGCTGCGGCGACCACTCGACGCTGCGGGCGCTCGCCCTGCTGCCGTCCCGCGCGTCCGCCGACGACGTGCGGCCCGGCACCGACGACGACGGCCGCCTGCTCTTCCAGCGCGTCAGCCGGTTCCGCCTGGACGAGCGGCGCGTCCAGGACCTGCTGATGGGCGAGCAGCTCTACCAGGACCGCGGCCTCGCCGTCCGCGAGCTGTACCAGAACGCCCTCGACGCCTGCCGCTACCGCCGCGCCCGCCTCGCCTACCGCAGCCGCGGCGACTGGCTGGACGACTGGGAGGGGCGCATCCGCTTCGTCCAGGGCGTCGACGCGAACGGCCGTGCCTACCTCGACTGCCGCGACAACGGCATCGGCATGACGGAGGCCGTCCTCACCGACGTCTTCTCCCAGGCCGGGACCCGCTTCACCGACACGACCGAGTTCCTCGTCGAGTCGGCCGAGTGGGAGAGCTCCGACCCGCCCATCCCGTTCCACGCCAACAGCCGCTTCGGCATCGGCGTGCTCAGCTACTTCATGATCGCCGACGAGATCGAGGTCGTCACCCGCCCGCTCGACCGCGGCCACCGCCCGCACCCGACCCTGAAGGTCTCCATCTTCGGCCCCGGCCACCTGTTCCGCATCGAGCACCTCCCCGTCGATCAGCATCCGGGCACCACCGTGCGGCTGTACCTGCGCGACGGCGAGGACGCCCCGTCCTGCGTCGAGGAGCTGCGCCGCCTCCTCGGCATCGCCGAGTTCCGCACGGTGGCCGAGCACGGGACGCAACGCGAGGTCTGGGAGCCGGGTGTCCTCAAGCCCCGCGTCCGGCCCTCCTGGGAGAACGACGGCCTCGACGTGCACGGCACGCTCGTTCCCTGGACGGACCCGGACGGCCACGGCCAGGTGGTCTGGTGCGAGAAGGGCGGCGGCCTCCTCGTCGACGGCATCTACGCCCGTCCCGCCCTGCGCCGCGGCGTGTTCGCCGGACTCGGCAACGGCACCCTGCACGGCGCGCTGGTCAACCTCACCGGCGCCCGCATGCCCGAGCGCCTCTCCGTTGACCGCCGCAAGGTCCTGTCCGACGTGTCCAGGGACGTCGAGGACCTGCTGCGGGCGGCGTCGAGCGAACTCGTCTCCAACGGCCGCCGCCTGCTCGACGTCCGCTGGGTGAGCGACGTCACCCAGGCGAGCCCGCGTCTCGGCGACCTCGTCAGCGAAGCCGTCGCCGCCCGTGGTGAACGCGTCTCCACCAGATCCGGCAGCCTGGACGTCGCGCGCACTGGCTGCTTCCTCCAGGACTCCCACCTCGTCCTCGGAGGCGACGGCGCCGCACTCCGGTTCACGGACGAGACGGTCGGCCTCTGGCGGCATGACTTCGGTGCCCATGTGAGCGAACACGTGCTTCTCTGGCGCATGGCCGCGCACGGAAGGGCGGCGCAGTTGGTCGGCGAGGCGGCGGCCGACGGCATCGGGCCGGTCGTCCGGGCACAGCCCTCCGATGTGCTCCTCCTTGGATTCAACGACCTGCCCGTGCCTGACCGACCCCTTTTCTCCACCGACTGGCAATGGACACCGGATGGCGTCCGGCGGCACCCCGGGCATGTCCTCTGGATCGCGCTGCTGACCGGAGCGGCTCCGCGGGAGGTGGCGCGGCGGGCGGTGGAACTGGGCGTCCATGAGGTCGAGCCGCTGAAGTTCGGCGACTCGGAGGTAGAAGGCCTCGACCTCGCGTTGCTCAGCGAGTCGCGCAATGGCAGGCCGGAATGGCTCGACGTGACCCGGACGGTGCCTCTCGGACACCTCGTGGCGGTCGCCCTCCAGTCCGGTACCGCGTTGTCCGAGGTGCACAGGAGAATGGAGTCCTTCGGGTTCCGGTGTTCCGGTGCCGCACCCGAGGTCGGGTTCCCCACTTCGCAGGACCTCCGCCTGCTGTCCTGGAGCAAGGATGGCGTTGCTCCGATCAAGGACAGGCCGCGAGCGCTGCCGGCCAGTCACCTCGTCTCGTGCGCCTGGGATCTCGGGATCGCGGTCGAGGAGGTGCGCGAGAGGCTGGAGAGCTTCGGGTTCCGAACGGAGGGGCTCGCACTCCCTTCCCGTCCGTCTGAGATCGATCACCTGTTGTTCGACTGGAGGCTCGACTACCTCGAAGAAGATGAATTCGATCCGGCGCTTCCGCTGCTCCCCGTCCACCTCGCACACGCGTCGCTCGCCCTGGGCTGGGAGCTTCCCGAGGTCGCCGAGCGCCTGGCGTCCTATGGAGTGCCGGTCCCGGAGCGGCTCCCTGAACGCGTCGAGCGGGCGGATCTCGCCCTGTTCAGCAGGGACGGCGACGGTTCGCCCCCGTGGTGGACGGCGCGGAACGTCCCGCTGCCCCACCTGCTCATCCTCAGCGCCCGGGCCGGCGTCGATCCAACCTCCACCGCGCTCCGGCTGGAAGAGTACGGCTTCAGGGTGCCAGCCGGGCCATGGCCCGCCGGAATCGACGATTCAACGGTGCGGCTCCTGTCGCGGATCCTTTTCACCACTGGACAATGGCTCGATCCGGTCGTTCCGGTGACACGGGGGCAATTGATCAGGGCCGCCTGCGAGTTCGGGATCAGCCCGGCGACAGCGGCCTCGCGCCTGGCCGGGTGCGGCATGGCGGTGCCACACGACATCCCGGACGGAGTGGACACGGCGGATCTCGCTCTCCTCCGGTACCGCCAGAACTATTCCGAAGTCTGGCTGGACGTGGAGAAGGCCGTGCCTCTCTTCCACCTGCTGAACGCCTCGAAGAAGACGGGGATGACCATCCGGGACGCGGCGGAGCGGCTGCGGTGGCTGGGGTTCGAGGTGCCGGACGTGGACGAGAGCCTCGCGGAGGCGATGCGCAGGCTGCCTAGGGCGGCCGAGTAGGGACACGCTCCGGCGTGACGCGGGACGTGCGCCCGTGTGCCCTCTGGACGAAGGAAAGCCCAGGTCAAGGTCATGATCACCCCGTCACACGAACGGCGTCACAGGAGCGCACAGCCGCCGCCCGCGCGGTCGCCGCACCCTGATCCCGTTCGCCGGAGACGGGACGGGAGTGGTGGTCATGCGGATGATCGTGGAGCTGGCGCCGGTGATCGGCGGCGTCCTCAACGTGCTGGCGGCCGGGATCGGGGCCGCGGTCGCGTTGGGCGGGTGGCGGCGGCGCCGGTGACGCGGGCACTGGGCGATCGGGGGCAGGATGGAGGGGTGAGCCTTATCGATGAGCTGCCCGCCGCGAACGACCTTGACGCCGACTCGCTGTTCGAGGCGTTCGAGAGGTGGGTGGCGGGGCGCGGCATCACGCTGTACCCGGCGCAGGAGGAGGCGCTCATCGAGGTCGTCTCGGGCGCCAACGTGATCCTCGCGACGCCGACCGGCTCCGGGAAGAGCCTGGTGGCGGCCGGGGCGCTGTTCGCGGCGCTCGGCAAGGACCAGGTGGCGTTCTACACCGCGCCGATCAAGGCGCTGGTGTCGGAGAAGTTCTTCGACCTGTGCGAGATGTTCGGGCGCGAGAACGTCGGCATGATGACCGGCGACGCCAGCGTCAACGCGGACGCGCCGATCGTGTGCTGCACCGCCGAGGTCCTCGCCAACATCGCGCTGCGGGACGGCGCGGACGCCGACATCGGCGTGGTCGTCATGGACGAGTTCCACTTCTACGCCGAGCCCGAGCGGGGATGGGCCTGGCAGATCCCGCTGCTGGAGCTGCCGCAGACCCAGTTCCTGCTGATGTCGGCCACTCTCGGGGACGTCGAGTTCTTCCAGAAGGACCTCACGCGGCGGACGGGCCGTCCGACGGCGCTGGTCAGCTCGGCGGAGCGGCCCGTTCCGCTGATCTACGACTACCGGGTCACGCCGCTGCACGAGACGATCGAGGAGCTGCTCGCCGAGCAGAAGGCGCCGATCTACCTGGTGCACTTCACGCAGGCGGCGGCGATCGAGCGGGCGCAGGCGCTGATGAGCATCAACGTGTGCACCAAGGCGGAGAAGGCCCGGATCGCCGAGCTGATCGGCAACTTCCGGTTCACCACGAAGTTCGGGCGGAACCTGTCGCGGTTCGTCCGGCACGGGATCGGGGTGCACCACGCGGGGATGCTGCCCAAGTACCGGCGGCTGGTGGAGCGGCTCGCGCAGGCGGGGCTGCTGAAGGTCATCTGCGGGACGGACACGCTGGGCGTCGGCGTCAACGTCCCGATCAGGACGGTCGTGTTCACCGCGCTGAGCAAGTACGACGGGCACCGCGTCCGGCGGCTGCGGGCGCGGGAGTTCCACCAGATCGCCGGACGGGCCGGGCGGGCCGGGTTCGACACGGTCGGGTTCGTGGTGGCGCAGGCGCCCGACCACGTCGTGGAGAACGAGAAGGCCCTCGCCAAGGCCGGGGACGACCCGAAGAAGCGGCGGAAGGTCCAGCGGAAGAAGCCCCCGGAGGGGTTCGTCGGCTGGGACGAGGAGACCTTCCGCAAGCTCCAGGACGCCGAGCCGGAGATGCTCCGGTCCCGGTTCGAGGTCAGCCACGCGATGCTGCTGTCGGTGATCGCGCGGCCGGGCAACGCGTTCCAGGCGATGAAGCGGCTGCTCACCGACAACCACGAGGAGCCCGCGGCGCGGCGGCGGCACATCTCGCGGGCCATCGCGATCTACCGGTCGCTGCTGGCCGGCGGGGTCGTGGAGGTGCTGCCCGAGCCCGACGACCTCGGACGGTACGCGCGGCTCACCGTGGACCTCCAGGAGGACTTCGCGCTCAACCAGCCGCTGTCGACGTTCGCGCTGGCCGCGTTCGAGATCCTCGACCCGGCGTCGCCGTCCTACGCGCTGGACGTCCTGTCGGTGATCGAGGCGACGCTGGACGACCCGCGGCAGATCCTCGCGGCGCAGGTGAACAAGGCGCGCGGCGAGGCCGTCCAGGAGATGAAGGCCGAGGGGATCGAGTACGAGGAGCGGATGGAGCTGCTCCAGGACGTCGACCATCCGAAGCCGCTGGAGGAGGAGCTCGACGCCGCGTACGAGATCTACCGGGCGGGGCACCCGTGGGTGGGCGACCATCCGCTGCGCCCCAAGTCGGTGGTGCGCGACATGTACGAGCGGGCGATGACGTTCACCGAGTACATCGGCTACTACGAGCTGGCCCGGGGCGAGGGCCTCGTGCTGCGGTACCTGTCGGGGGCCTACAAGGCGCTCCAGCAGACCGTCCCGGAGTCGATCAAGACGGACGACCTCATCGACCTGATCGAGTGGCTGGGCGAGCTCGTCCGGCAGGTCGACTCCAGCCTCCTGGACGAGTGGGAGCAGCTCGCGAACCCCACAGACGAGGTCGACGAGCCGATCGAGGAGCGCGTCACGAAGGTCACCGCGAACGCGCGGGCGTTCCGGGTCCTGGTCCGCAACGCGCTGTTCCGCCGCGTGGAGCTGGCCGCGCTGGAGCGGTACGGCGACCTCGGCGAGCTCGACCCCGACTTCGGCGCGGACGCCTGGCGGGAGGCGATGGACGCCTACTACGCCGAGCACGAGGAGCTGCTCACCGGCCCCGACGCGCGCGGGCCGAAACTGCTCCAGATCGAGGAGGTGCCGGAGGACGCGCTGTGGCGGGTCCGGCAGGTCTTCGACGACCCGGCGGGCGACCACGACTGGGGGATCTCGGCCGAGGTCGACCTCGCCGGATCCGACCAGGCTGGCGAGGCCGTCATCCGCGTGACCGGTGTGGACAGGCTCTAGGGAGGTTTCGATGGTGCAGGTCGCGGTGGCGCAGTTCGCGCCGGGCGAGGACGGCGACGGCAACCTCGCGGCGGTGCGCAAGCTCGTCGGGGAGGCGGCCGGACGCGGCGCGCGGCTCGTCGTGCTGCCCGAGTTCGCGTCGTTCACCGCCCCGCGGATGGACGAGCGGTTCCTCGCGTCCGCCGAGCCGCTCGACGGGCCCTTCACCACCGGGCTCGGCGAGCTGGCGCGCCGCCACGGGATCCACCTCGTCGCGGGCGTCAACGAGCGGCTCGACGACCCCGGCCGCATCTCCAACACCCTCGTCGCCGTGGCACCGGACGGGTCGATCGCCGCGACGTACCGCAAGACGCACCTCTACGACGCGTTCGGCTACAAGGAGTCGGCGATGGTGCGCCCCGGCGACCTCGCCGACCCCGAGACGTTCACCGTCGACGGCGTCACGGTCGGCATGCAGACCTGCTACGACGTCCGCTTCCCCGAGGTGACCCGCCGCATCGTGGACGCGGGCGCCGACGTCCTCGCGCTGCCCGCCGAGTGGGTGCCGGGGCCGCTCAAGGAGGACCACTGGCGCACCCTCGTCCGCGCTCGCGCGATCGAGAACACGATCTACGTGGCCGCCGCCGACCAGTGCGCACCGACCGGCGCCGGCAACAGCATGATCGTGGACCCGATGGGCGTGGTCGTCGCCGCGCTGGGCGAGGGGACCGGCACCGCCGCCGGGGACGTCGCGCCCGAGCGCGTCGCCGCCGTCCGCGAGCGGAACCCCGCCCTGGCCCTGCGCCGCTACACGGTCGTCCCGCGGACCTGACCCGAGGACCGGCTCCGGTATCGACCAGGCAACGGTCACGGCGATTCTGCGTGCCCGGACGGGCACCGAGGGTGACCATCGGTAGGTGTGCCCTTCTCGTGACGTCCCACCGGCCGGCTACACGCGCGCCGCGCCGCAACCCCCGCGCCGCAAGCACGCCCTCAGCGCGCGCCCCGGCCACCGCTCGCACCGCCCCCGCCGGCGCCCGATCCGCCTCAAGTCGTCGCTGCCCGCGGTCGCCCTCGCGGTCGCCCTGGCGGGCGGGATCATGCTGACCGTCGCGTACGGGACGGTCAGCCAACCCCCGGGGCACGGCGTCGCGCCGGACGCCGTCCCGTCCGCGACGGCAGTGCCCGCCCCCGTGGCGCCGCCCCCGCCCGCCCTGCCGGGTTCCGCCGCCCCGGCGTTCGGCGGCGAGATCGGGCCGCCCGACGGCGCGCGGCCCGCCGAACGCACCGCCACCCCCGCCGGGACACCCAGATCGGAAGAGCACACGTCTGAACTCCAGTCACTAAGAGGAATCTCGTATGCC
>NZ_CAACUY010000299.1 GCF_900659615.1 Actinomadura fibrosa
GCCCCGCGGGCCGGGCTCCTCCCCCGCCGGCGCCGCCCCCGCGGAAGGCGCCGTGGTGACCTCACTCATGATCGGCCCTCTCCCTCGTCCCGGCGGGCGCGGCCCGCCGGCCGTCGTCGGCCGCGGCGCCCCGTCCGGCGCGGCGGCTCACCACGTTGTCGTCGGCGCCCGTGATCGCGGCGACCAGCTCCTCCGCCGACGCCGTCGCCGCGTCGAACACGCCGTTGTTGCGCCCGAGCCGCAGCACCGCGACGGTGTCCGCGACGGCCTGCACGTCCGCCATGTTGTGGCTGATCATGATGACGCCGAGGCCCCGCTCGCGGAGCCGCTCGATGAGGTTGAGCACCTCGGCGGTCTGCGCGACGCCGAGCGCGGCGGTCGGCTCGTCCAGGATGATGACCTTCGGGTCGCCGAGCAGGGAGCGGGCGATCGCCACCGTCTGGCGCTGGCCGCCCGACAGCGCGGCGACCGGGACGTCCACCGCCGGGATCCGGGCGGACAGCTGGGCGAGCAGCGCGCGGGCGCGCACCTCCATCGCCACGTCGTCGAGGCGCAGGGCGCGCAGCTCCCGGCCGAGGAACAGGTTCTGGATCACGTTGAGGTTCTCGCAGAGCGCGAGGTCCTGGAAGACGGTGGCGATGCCGAGCTGCTGCGCGGCGGCCGGGCTCGGGATCCGCACCTCCCGCGGCCCGAACGCGATGGTCCCGGCGTCCGGCGGGTGGACGCCGGACAGGACCTTGACGAGGGTGGACTTCCCGGCGCCGTTGTCGCCGACGAGCGCGACGACCTCGCCCGCGGCGACGTCGAGGTCGACGCCGGTGAGCGCGGCGACCGCGCCGAAGGACTTGCTGACGCCGCGCAGCGACAGCAGCGGGTCCGCCGGCCGGGGGGACGCCGGACGGGAGGACGCTGGCAGGGGGGACGTTGGTGGCATGGCGAACCTTCGGCGATCGCTACTTGAGGCCGAGCTCGGCGCAGGAGGCGGCGTAGGGGGCGGTGCAGACGTCCGCGGTCTTCAGCGCGCCGCCCGGTCCGAGGAGCACCTTCCCGACGTTGTCGCGCGTGACGACGGTCGGGGTGAACAGCTCGGACGGCGTGCCGAACAGGGTGGTCTTGCCCGCCGGGCGCTCGCCCTTGACGAACCGGTACGCGACGTCGGCCGCGGCCTCGGCGACGATCCTGATCGGCTTGGAGATGGTGTTGTACTGGTCGCCGGCGACGATGCGCTGCGCGGCGGCGAGCTCGGCGTCGTTGCCGGTGACCGGCGGGACGTCGGCGCCGGCGGCCTTGAACGCCGCGATCGCGCCGCCGCCGGTCCCGTCGTTGGCGGCGACGACGCCCGCGATCCGGCCGCGGAACTTGCTGATCTGCCCGGTCACCCACTCCTGGGCCTTGGCGGGCTCCCAGTTCGGGGTGTCGTACTCGGCGAGGAGCTCGTAGCCGCTCGGGTCGACGGCGCTGTGAACACCCTTCTTGATGAGGTTGGCGGCGGCGTCGGTCGGCGAGCCGTTGACCTCCAGGATCCCGCCCTTGGCCTTCTCCTGCTTCAGGCGGTCGACGAGCGACTGCCCGATCATCGCGCCGATCTTCTCGTTGTCGAACGAGACGTAGTAGTCGGCCTTGGCCGCCGGGATCGGGCGGTCGTAGGCGATGACCGCGACCTTGCGCGCCTGGGCCATGCGGACGATCGAGGCCGCCGCGGCGGAGTCGACCGGGTCGATGACGATCGCCTTCACGCCCTGCGCGAGCACCGAGCCGGCCTGCTGCTGCTGTTTGGACGCGTCCGCCCCGGCGTTCTGGTAGAGCACCGAGCAGCCGCCGCACAGCCGCTTCACCTTGGCCTTGAACAGCGGCGCGTCGTACAGCTCGTAGCGGGTGGAGGCGATGTCCGGCATGAGGAACGCGATCTTGGCGTTTCCCGCGCCGCCGCCGGACCCCGAGTTCCCGGACGAGCAGGCCGCGGCGGGGGTGAGCGCGGCCAGGGCCGCGGCGGCCGCGGCGGCCGTCCGGAGGGAGGGCTTGTGCACTGGGTTCTCCTCGGTGGTGCGCGCCCGCGGGACGGGCGGTCGAACCGGCACGGCCGACCGGATCACCGGCCGCCGCGGGGAGAACGTAACATCAGCGACGTTAGAAGTGTCAATACATGGCCGTTAACTAACATTCAGAGACGTGACGAGATGGCGTCGACGCGCGTGAAGGCGCACGTCATCGCGCGGCATCGGTCGCACGGAAACGGTGACTCAGGCCAGCGCGCAGCCTGTTATCTGCCCCGAAGAGTTCGCACGGGATGCGCCGGTTCCGTCACGGAACGCTGCCGCGCGAGGGGTGGGCGAACGCCAGCGGGTCCCCTGCCGCGCCCGGACGGCAGGAGACCCGCTGAACTTAACAGCTCAGATGTTAAGGACTCAACTCCCCCACGCGCGGGCCAGCAGCTCGTAGGAGCGGACCCGGTCGGCGTGGTCGTGGGTGATGGTCGTGATGAGCAGCTCGTCGGCGCCGGTGACGCGGCGGAGGGTCTCCAGGCCGGCGGCGACGGTGGCGGGCGAACCGGTGAACTGGGTGTCGACGCGGTCGGCGACGAGGTCCCAGTCGTCCGGCCCCCAGTGGTGGGTCGCCGCGTCGGCCGGGCTCGGGTACGGGATCGCGGCGAGGCGCGACCGGATGCTGTGCACCCAGAGCGGGTAGGGCGCGGCGAGCTCGCGCGCCTCCTCGTCGGTGGGGGCCACGACGACGTCGGCGGACACCACCACGTACGGTTCGTCCAGCACTGGGGACGGCTTGAACGCGGCGCGGTAGGCCTCCACGGCCTCCAGCACGTTGGACGGGGCGACGTGGTAGTTCGCCGCGAACGGCAGCCCGCGCTCCCCCGCGACCTGCGCGCTCTGGCCGCCGCTGCTGCCGAGGATCCACAGCTCCACATCGGCGTGCTCGCCCGGGATCGCGTGCGCCTCGTACCCCTCGGGCGAGCGGTAGGAGCCGTCCAGCAGCGCGGCGATCTCGTCGACCACGCCCGCGAAGTCGGGCGGCTCGGCGCCCGGCTGCTGGAGCAGCGCGCCGAACAGCTTGACGACCGGGGACTTCGCGAGCCGCGACTGGTCGAACGGCTCGGGGATGAGCAGGCCGTCCACCACCTCGCGCCCGCGGCGCGGCGCAGCGGTACCGGTGCCCGGGGCGCGGGTCTCGGCGCGGCGCTGGCCCGAGCGGCCGAGGCCCAGGTCGATGCGGCCCGGGAACAGTGCGTCGAGCGTGCCGAACTGCTCGACGACGGCGAGCGGCGTCCAGTGCCCGGTCTGGACGGCGCCGGACCCGACGCGGATCCGGGACGTCGCCGCCGCGACCGCCCCGATCAGGACCTGGGGGGCCGAGCTCGCGACGCCGGGGGCGAGGTGGTGCTCGGCGAGCCAGTAGCGGCGGTAGCCGGCCTCCTCCGCGCGGCGCGCGAGGTCGAGGGTCTCGCGGAGGGCCTGGGGCACCGTGCCGCCGGCGCGGACGGGCGCGAGGTCGAGGACGGACAGCGGGATCATGCGCGACCTCCGGGGGGCAGCGGACCGCGGGCCGGGCCGGTCACGGCGCCGCCGCGTAGCGGTTGGCGGGACGGGGCAGGCCGAGGTGCCCGCGCAGCGTGCCGGACTCGTAGGCGGTGCGGAACGCGCCGCGCCCCTGGAGCACCGGGACGAGCTCCCGGCTGATCGCGGCGAGGTCGGACGGCAGGACGCCGGGGCGGAGCCGGAAGCCGTCCAGCCCGGCGTCGCGCCAGTCCAGCAGGAGGTCGGCCAGCTCGCCGGGGGTGCCGGCGAAGATCTCGGCGTCGGAGGTGAGCGCGGCGCCGTCGAGGTCGTCGAGCCGGGCCTTGCGGGCGGCGGCCGCGCCGGGCTCGGTGTCGAGGAACACCAGCAGGTCCGCGAAGATCCGCAGCGGCTCGCCGGTCCGGCCGACTGTCCGCTCGGCCTCGCGGACCTGCGCGACGATCGTCACGGCGTCCGGCCGCGAGTGCGGGGTGACGTACACGACGTCGGCGCCGCCCGCGGCGAACTCGTACGGGACGACGTCGTGGGCGAGGGCGGTGACGAGCGGCTGGCCCTGCGGGGGGCGCGGTGTGATCGAGGGGCCGCGGACGCTGAAGCGGGGGCCCTCGAAGTCGATGTAGTGGAGCTTGTCGCGGTCCAGGAAGCGGCCGGTGGCGGCGTCCCGGATCTCGGCGTCGTCCTCCCAGCTGTCCCAGAGGCGGCGGACGACCTCGACGGCGTCGGCCGCCTCGCCGAACAGCTCGGCGATGAGCGCGCGGCCCTCCGGGGTCCGGAACGCGGCCGGCTCGAAGATCCCAGGGAAGGTGCGGCGGCCGAAGTGCGCGGCCTCGTGGGCGCGGCCGGAGACCTGCGGGCGCCACCCGGCGCGGCCGTGGCTCGCGTAGTCGAGCGAGGCGATGCCGATGGCGACGTGGAAGGGCTCGTTGTGCGTGGTCCCGGCGGTCGGGACGAGCCCGATCCGGGACGTCGCCGGAGCGAGCCGCGCGGCGATCAGGACGGCGTCGAGCCGGCCGCGGACCTGGTCGGTCCGGTCGTCGGGCAGCCCGAACCGGGACGACTGGAGGGCGAAGGAGTCCTCGATCGTGATGAGGTCGAGCAGGCCGCGCTCCGCCTCGGCGGCGAGGCCGGTCCAGTAGCCGGCGGAGAACAGGTCGGCGGGGCGGGCGGCGGGGTCGCGCCAGGCCGCGGGATGCCAGCCGGCGCCGTCCAGGGCGGCGGACAGGTGGAGCCGGGTCATGACGAGGCCTCCTCGCGGGCGCGGGCACTGGCGGGGCGGGGGGCGCCGAGGCCCAGGTGGTCGCGCAGCGTCGGCCCGGTGTAGTCGGCGCGGAACACGCCCTTCTCCTGGAGCAGCGGCACGACGCGGTCGACCAGGTCGTCCAGGCCGCCGGGGGTGAGGTGCGGGACGAAGACGAACCCGTCGGCCGCGTCGGTCTGCACGAACTCGTCGATGCGGTCGGCGACCGTCCGGGGCGTGCCGACGAACGTCTGCCGCCCGGTGGCCTCGATGACGAGCTCGCGGATGCTGAGGCCGCGCTCGGCGGCCAGCGCCCGCCAGCGGCGGACGACCTCGCCGCGGTCGCCGCGGAACTGCGCCCGGCCCTTCGACACGCCCTCGCTGAGGTCGGGCTCGACGTCGGGCAGCGGGCCGTCGGGGTCGTAGGCGGACAGGTCGCGCCCCCAGTAGCCCTCCAGGTAGGCGATGGCGTTCTGCGGGCTGACCTGCGCGCGGCGGATCTCGTGGGCGCGCTCGGCGGCCTCCTCCTCGGTGTCGCCGAGGACGTAGGTGACCGCGGGCAGGATCTTCAGCTCGTCGGGGCCCCGCCCGTACTTCGCGAGCCGGCTCTTGACGTCCTTGTAGAAGGCGCGGCCGTCCTCCAGGGTCCCGTGCCGGCTGAAGATGACGTCGGCGTCGGCGGCGGCGAACTCGCGGCCCTCGTGCGAGTCGCCGGCCTGGATGATCACCGGGTGGCCCTGCGGGCCGCGCGGCGTGGTGAAGCGCCCGGCGATGTCGAAGTGCTCGCCCCGGTGCGCGAAGGTCCCGGCGCCGGGGCGGACGAACTCGCCGGCCGCCGCGTCCGCGAGGACGTCGCCGTCCGCCCAGGAGTCCCACAGCTCGCGGGCCGTGCGCAGGAACTCGGCGGCGCGGGTGTAGCGGTCGGCCTCGTCGAGGAAGCCGCCGCGCCGGAAGTTCTCGCCGGTGAACGCGTCGTAGCTGGTGACGACGTTCCAGGCGGCGCGGCCGCCGCTGAGGTGGTCGAGGGTCGCGAGGCGCCGCGCCACGTCGAACGGCTCGTTGAAGGTGGAGTTGACGGTGGCGGCGAGGCCGAGCCGCGTGGTGACCGCCGCGAGCGCGGACAGGACGGTCAGCGACTCGGGCCGCCCCGCGACGTCCAGGTCGTGGATGCGGCCCTTCATCTCGCGCAGCCGCAGCCCCTCGGCCAGGAAGAAGAAGTCGAACCTGCCGCGCTCGGCGGTCTCGGCGAGGTGGACGAACGACCCGAAGTCGATCTGGCTCGCCGACCGGGGGTCGGACCAGACGGTGGTGTTGTTGACCCCGGGGAAGTGGGCCGCGAGGTGGATCTGCTTGACGGGCGCTGACGTGACGGGCACCGATACGACTCCTTCACCCATTACCTACTTAGAGGGTAGGAAAAATAGATTAAGGAGTCAACCATGCCGACGACCCTGCCCGCCGCTCCGCCCCGCCCATTCCCTAGCAAACCGATAGGCAAGATTGACTTTCGAGCGGGTGTCGTGTTTGCATCGGAATGTGCCAGTCCAGCCACCGCCTGCCCGGCGCCGCCCGTGACCCCGGCCCCTCACCCGTCCGACCCCCGGAGCACGCCCATGACCGAGATCCTGCCCCGCCGGGCGGTGGATCCCGCCGCGTTCCGCGAGGCCCTCGCCCTGCACCCCGCCGGCGTGGTGATCATCACCGCGCACTCCGGCGGCGCGCCGGCCGGGCTCACCGCGACGTCGTTCTCGTCCGTCAGCCTCGACCCGCCGCTCGTCTCCTTCTACGTGGACCGTTCCTCCACCACCTGGCCCGCGCTCCGCGCCACCGACCGGTTCGCCGTCAACCTCCTGACCGGCGACCAGGCCGACCTCGCCGCCCGCTTCGCCCGCCGCGGCGCCGACCGGTTCGCCCCGCCGACGTCCTGGCACCCCGACGAGCACGGCGCGCCGCTGCTGGACGGCGCCGGAGCGCACCTGTCCTGCGTCCGGCACTCCACGGTCGACATCGGCGACCACATCCTCGTCGTCGGCCTGGTGACCGGCGCGGACCTCATCGACGGCGGCCACCCGCTGCTCTACCACCGCGGGTCCTTCGGCCACTTCCACCCGCACGGCTGACGCCCGGCGGCGTCAGTCGGCGCGGCGGAACTCCAGGATGGCGACCCCCATCAGCCCGAACCCCATCAGCAGGACGATGACGATCTCCAGCCACACCGGGACGAGCCAGCCGTTCCACGTGACGCCGGGGTTGAAGGCCCGCTCCAGCTCCGGCGAGGCGTCCAGGTGCGCGAAGACCGCCTGCCGGAGCGGGTCGACGGCGTAGGTCAGCGGGTTGAACCGGGTGAGGACGCTCAGCCACGCCGGCAGGCCGTTCAGCGGGTACAGCGCCCCCGACAGGAACATCATCGGCATCATGGCCATCTGCATCAGCCCGAAGAACGACTGCATCGTCTTGATCCGCGCGGCCATCATCACGCCGAACCCGGTGAGCGCGAACGCCCCGAGGAACATCAGGACGAGCAGCTGGAGGATCAGCAGCGGAT
Source organism: Actinomadura fibrosa (assembly GCF_900659615.1). GTDB lineage: Bacteria > Actinomycetota > Actinomycetes > Streptosporangiales > Streptosporangiaceae > Spirillospora > Spirillospora fibrosa. Next base: position 7,310 of record NZ_CAACUY010000299.1, read on the forward strand.
CGTAGGGCACGCCCGCGAGGCCCGCCAGCAGCACGATCACCGCGCCCTGGACCGTCGCGACCAGCGCCCCGCCGACGCACTTGCCGACCACGATCGCGCCGCGGCTGACCGGCGCGACCAGCATCTCCCGCAGGAACCCGAACTCGCGGTCCCAGACGATCGACCCGGCGGAGAACATCGCCGTGAACATCACCGACATCGCGCACACGCCGGGGAAGATGAACGTCTTCAGGTCGATGTCGCCGGCGGGGCCGCCGCCGCGCGCCATCAGGTTGGACAGCCCGGTGCCCATGACCAGCAGCCACAGCACCGGCTGGATCAGCCCGGACACCATCCGGACCTTGTCCCGCCAGAACCGGATCAGCTCCCGGTGCAGGACGATCTTCACGGCGCGCAGGTCGTGCCGGACGCTGCGCTCGGGCACCACGACCCGCGCGACGTCGGCGGCCGGCGCGGCCGTGGAAGCGGTACCCGCCATCGTCATCTCCTCGCCGCGCGCATCATCATGCGCATGTGGTCGCTCGCGCCCGCCTCGGCGTCGCGGATCGTCGAACCGGTGAAGGACATGAACACGTCGTCCAGCGACGGCCGCGAGACGCTGACCGACCGGATCGGCACGCCGAGCTCGGCGAACAGCCGCGGGACGAACGCCTCCCCGGAGGCCACCGAGAAGGTCACCGCGCCCTCGGAGACCCTCGCCTCCAGATCGAACCGCTCCTTGATCGCCGCGATCGCGGCCTCGTCGTCGGCGGTCTCGATCCGCACCCGGTCCTTGCCGACGCCCGCCTTCAGCGCCTCCGGGGTGTCCAGGGCGACGATCTGCCCCTTGTCCATGATCGCGATCCGGTCGCAGTTCTCGGCCTCGTCCATGTAGTGGGTCGTGAGGAAGATCGTGATCTCCTCGGCCTCCTTGAGCTGCCGGATGTACTCCCAGATCGACGCCCTGGTCTGCGGGTCGAGGCCCACGGTCGGCTCGTCCAGGAACAGGACGCGGGGCGAGTGCAGCAGCCCGCGCGCGATCTCCAGCCGGCGCTTCATGCCCCCGGAGTAGTGCTGCGCCCGGTCCTCGCGCCGGTCCCACAGCCCCACCATCCGCAGGACCTGCTCGATGCGGCCCGCCGTCGCCGCGCGCGGCACCCCGTACAGCTCGGCGTGGAAGCGCAGGTTCTGCTCGCCCGTCAGGTAGCCGTCCAGCGTCGGGTCCTGGAACACGAGCCCGATGTTGCGGCGCACGTCGTCGCGCTGGGCGACCACGTCGTACCCGGCCACCCGCGCGGCGCCGCCCGACGGCCGCAGCAGCGTGCAGAGCATGTTGATCGTGGTCGACTTCCCGGCGCCGTTGGGGCCGAGGAACCCGAAGATCTCGCCCGGCCGGACGGCGAACTCGATCCCCCGCACGGCCTCCACGTCGCCGAACCGCTTGCTCAGGCCGTCGACGGCGACGGCCGGTTCCCCGCTCGGCATGGGGCCTCCTTCTTTCTTGGATGCTCCAACGGTAGGATCGCCCTATCTCTCAAGTCAAGAGAGATTGGATCACCCCAAGGAGTTGCCGTGGAGGACCGGCCGGACCCGCTGCACGACTCGCCCTCCTACCTGGTGTTCGAGCTCGTCAGGCTGATCCGCAGAACCTCGGCCGAGCTGTTCCCCGGCGAGCGCCTGCGCCTGCCGCACCTGCTGGTGCTGTCCTGCGTGGCGCGGCTCGGGCCGCTGTCGCAGCGGGAGGTCAGCGAGTACCTGCGGATGGACGCGGGCGACATCGTCGGCCTGGTCGACGCGCTGGAGGACGCGGGCCACGTCCGGCGCCGCCGCGACCCCGGAGACCGGCGCCGCTACGCCCTCGAAGCCACCGAGGACGGCCGGCTGTTCCTCGCCCAGAGCCGCGACGGGCGGGACCGGCTCAACGACCTGCTGTTCGCACCGCTCGCCCCGCACGAGCTCGACCAGTTCAAGGCGCTGGTGCTGCGCGTCCTCGCCCAGCACGACGAGCGCTTCACCGCACCCCCCGGCGCGGCGTCCGGCGCGGCGTCCGCTCAGCGCACGGAGATCGCGGCGCCCGCGCGCAGGCGCGCCTCGTCGTAGCGGCGCAGGACGAGCCGCGCCGTCGCATCGTGCGCGCCGATCGGACCCGTGACCGAGTCCGCGCCGCACGCCAGCATCCGGTCGTGGAACCGGCCCGGCGCCAGCACGTAGGACGCCACCGCCACCCGCCCCGCGCCCCGGCGCCGCCGCCCGGCGACCACCTCCGCCAGCTCCGGGCCCCCCGCCGCGACGAACCCGAACGGGACCGGCCGCCGCAGC
>NZ_CAACUY010000300.1 GCF_900659615.1 Actinomadura fibrosa
GCCCGTGTCCGACCCCGCGCGCGAGCCCTGGCCCGGCGGCACCCTCGCCCAGCTGGCCTACCTCGGCCACCCGCCGATCCGCGTCGAGGAGTCGGTCCGAGGGCAGGCCGCGGACGCCGAGGTCGCCCGGGTCGCCGAGGTCGCGGGCGTCCGAGACGACCTTCATCGCGGGACGGCGCGGGACGAGCGGCGTGACGGTGTCGGACAGGGACTCCTCGTCCCACTCGACGGCGGTGAGGCGGGCGGCGATCTCGTCCAGCGGGGAGACGTGCCGGCGGCGCGGGTCGAAGACCCACTCGGCGGCGTGCGGGCGGCCGTTGTCGAAGAACGACAGGCGGACGCGCCAGGTGTTGTCCTCGCACTTCCAGGAGTCCCACTCGACCTCGTCGAGGTCGACGCCGCCGCGGCCGAGGCGCTCCTCGACGGTCTCGCCGAGGGGCGGCCCCGGGGTGGACTCGCCGGGCCGCCGGACGGCGACGCGCTGGGCCTGCTGGGCCATGTACTCGCGCTCCTGGAGGACCGGGCCCTCGAACCAGCGGATCCGTTCGACCGGGATGCCCGCGGACTCGGCGATCTCCTCCGCGGTCTCGCCGGAGCGGATGCGGGCCTGGATCTCCTTGGGACGCAAGGGACTCTCCACTTCGATCTCGAACTGGCCGAGGCGGGAGAAGTGCCCACGGACCGCGGCGCGGAGCCGGTCGTCGACGGGCAGGGTGAACCGGGTGCCTCGGCCCGCGGTGGCCAGGACGAGGTACGTACCGTCCTCGCTGACCGCGACGAGGCGCAGCTCCTGCATGCGTGTCCTTCCTGCCCTGTCCTGACGGCACGGAGGGCGCCCGACGACCCGCCCGGTGCGGAGCCCGCGTCCAGCGTGCTCTCACCGGCCGGTCGTCCGATGCCCGCCGAGGGCGCATGCGTGCCCTTCCCCCGGGTTCCCGAGTCTCTCTTTCGGACACACCTGCTGCCAGCACCGTACCCGGCATGTCCGAACATCGCCGCTCTCGAAGCCCTCTTCACGAGGCCGAAGAGGGCTCCCGACCAAGCTTGCCGGTGCCGGGCTCCGGCCGGGGTCGCCCTGCCGGATTCTTGTGCATCCTTTTCCACACTGTGCCTGACGCGCCCCCCGGGCTCCACCCCTTTGACGTAGCGAGCATCACGTCCGTGCATGGAACACCCATAAGTGGCGATTAGTTCAGGTTCGGGGGGATCCACGGTCAATCGGATGAGGGGAACTAGTTCATGCAGCGCAGGCTGCCCGACCTGAGCACGACGCAGCTGATCGCGAGCGGGGTGGCGACGCTCGCGGCGGCGGTCGGGGCGTCGTACCTCGGCGTCTACGGGACGATCCTGGGCGCGGCGTTCATGAGCGTCGCGTCGACGGCGGGCTCGGCGATCTGCAAGCACTACCTGGACCAGGGACGGGAGCAGCTCAAGGATCTGAGCCACATCCAGGCGGCGGTGCAGCAGCGGGACGCGGCGCAGACGGCCGCGGCGGAGGCGGTGAGCGCCGACCCGACGCGGACCGTGGCGTGGCCCGGCGGCGGCGCGTGGCCGGCCGGCGGCGACCCGAACGCGACCCGTCTCGACCTGCCGCTGCCCGGCGCCGGGCGGCCCGGGCCCGTCCCGCCCGGCGGAGGCGACCCCAACGCGACGCGCCTGGACCGCACGCCCGCCGAGACCGTCGCGGAGTCGCTCGCCGAGGACGCGGGCGAGGACGCCGTGCGCGAGGTCGTCCGGCGGTCGGCGCTCCAGAGCACGGTCGAGTGGGCGAAGCGGAACTGGGTGAAGCTGGCGGTCTCGTCGGCCGCGGTGTTCGCGATCGTGATCTGCGGCATCACGCTCTACGAGGCGACGACGGGAAGCTCGCTCGGCAAGAACGAGAAGGGGCTGACCGTCACCAAGGTCCTCACCGGCGGCACCGACACCCAGGACACGCCGTCGAAGAGCCCGTCCCCGGAGACCACGGAGCCCAGCGACGCGCCGACCGGCGGCACGTCCGGGACGCCGTCGGACACCCCCAGCACCGGGACGACGGGCGGGACGACCGGGCGGCCGACCCAGACTCCCACCGTCACGCCGACCGCCCCCTCCACGGCGCCGTCCACCCCGACGGAGCCGAACACGCCCGCGCCGACGCGCAGCTCAGGCGGCGACGGTGGCGGTGGCGGCGGTGGCGTCCAGCAGGGGACCGATCCCCAGTCCCGTACCGGATCGTCTGCGGGCTGACTCCCTGGGACGCGTGTGGGCCCCGGCCGTGGTTCAGTCGCCGAAGACCTGCCTGGTGTAAGGATTGGCGAAGCGGCGGTCGGGGTCGTACTCGTCGCGCAGGGCCTGGAAGTCGGAGAACCTCGGGTAGGCCTTCTCCAGGTACGCGGCGTCGCGGGTGTGGAGCTTGCCCCAGTGCGGCCGTCCGCCGAGGGAGGTCATCAGGTCCTCGACGCCGCCGAAGTACTCCTCGTGCGGGTCGCGGTTGTAGACGTGGACGGCGATGAAAGCGGTCCGCCGGCCGTAGGCCATCGACAGCCAGGCGTCCTCGGCCGGCAGCAGCCGGACCTCGATGGGAAAGCTGATCCGCCAGTCCTTCCTGGCGAACAGGCCACGGAGTTCGCGCAGCGCGGGAACCAGCTCCTCGCGGGGGATCGCGTACTCCTGCTCCTTGAACCGCACGGTCCGCGGGCTGGTGAAGACCTTGTAGGACGTGTCGGTGTAGGTGCGCGCCCCGAGGGCCTTGGCGGAGATCCCGTTGATGAACGGGGTGCTGGACGGGACGCGGTGGGTGACCCGGTTGACGGCGCCGAAGACGGTGTTGGACAGGAACCGGTCGTCGAGCCAGTGCTTGAGTTTCGGCAGCGGCTGCGCGGGGCCCTCGACGCGGTTGTTGCGCTTGGTGAGGCAGCCCTCGGTGTGGGGGAACCAGTAGAACTCGAAGTGCTCGTTGGCGGAGTCGAACTCGTCGATGCGCGCGAGCACCTCGTCCCACTTCATTGGCTCCTCCTGCGCGCGCAGGAGGAACTTCGGGACGGTCCGCCAGGTGATGGCGGTGACGATGCCGAGGGCGCCGAGGCCGGCCCGGGCGGCGTCGAACAGCTCGGGCCGCTCGGCCGGGGAGCAGGTGACCGTCGTCCCGTCGGCGAGGACGAGTTCCAGCTCGGCCACCTGGGAGGCGAGCCCGGCGGCGTCGCGGCCCGTGCCGTGCGTGGCCGTCTGGAGGGCGCCGGCGACGGTCTGCTCCTGGATGTCCCCCATGTTGGCCAGGGCGAGGCCGTGGTCGTCCAGGAGGCGGTTGAGCGCGTGCAGCGGCAGCCCCGCCTCGACGGTGACGAGCCCGGCGGCGGTGTCGACGGAGCGGACCGCGGTCAGCGCGGTGGGGCGCAGCAGGACGCCCTCGGCGACGGCGGCGCCGGTGAAGGAGTGCCCGGTGCCGGTCATCCGGACGGTGCGGCCGTCGGCGGCCGCCGCGCGGACGGCGTCGGCCACCTCGGCGGCGGTGCGCGGTGTCGCGGTGCGATGCGGTGTGGCCTGCTGGTTTCCCGCCCAGTTCTGCCACGTACGACGGGTCTCGGGGGACATGCGGTGACTCTACTCGGCAATCGATCGTGAGGAAAGTTCATGTTTTGCCGCGGTCACGTCCCGGGTGAGCTCCTGCCTGCGCAGCGCCCGCGCGCCCGCGAGGCCGACGGCGGCGGCGAGCGCCGCGCAGGAGAGCGGGACGAAAAACGCTGCGCGCGCTCCCTGCGCGTCCACCACCCGTCCCGACAGCGACGAGCCCAGCGCCACCCCGATGCCGATGGACGTGGAGACCAGCGCCAGCCCCTCGGTCAGCATCCGCGGCGGGACGAGCCGCTCCACGAGCCCGAACCCCGGGATGATCGTCGGGGAGATCGCCAGCCCGGAGAAGAACACCACGACCATCATCAGGTACAGGTTCCCGACGAGGACGGGCGGGACGAACAGGGCCGTCAGCAGCCCGAGGCCGATCAGGAACCGGCGGGAGAGCGGCGCGCGCCAGTGCCGCGCGCCGTAGAAGAGGGCCGCCGAGCCGCTGCCGAGCGCGTAGCAGCAGAGCAGCGCCCCGGCGAGGGCCTTGTGGCCGCGGTCCTCGGCGAACGCGACGCCGCTGACGTCGATCGCCCCGAACACCATGCCGAGCAGCAGGAACACCGGGGTGACCACCAGCACGCCGGGGTTGCCGAGGACCCCGCCGCGCGCGCCGGGCTCGCGGGGCCGCGGCGGCGGCTCGGTGTCGCGCTGCCCGGCGAGGGCGAGACAGCCGGCCAGCGTGAACGTCGCCGCGGCACCGATGCCCGCGGCCGGGTGGACGCCCGTGGCCAGCACCGTGACGATCAGCGGCCCGGCGACGAAGATGCACTCGTCCACGACGGACTCGAACGAGAACGCCGCGTGCAGGCGCGCGGGGGTGTCGCGCAGCACGTGGGACCACCGCGCCCGGATCCAGGCGCCCAGCGACACCTGGGTCAGCCCCGCGGCCGCGGCGGCGGGGAAGAGCGTCCAGACCGGCAGCCGGGCCTGCGCGAAGACGATCAGGACGGCGTAGCTCACGGAGTTGGCCAGCACCAGCGGGACGAGGACGCGGTGCTGCCCGTTCCGGTCGGCGAGCCGGGCGGTCAGGGGCGCCCCGACCGCGTATCCGACGGAGAGCGCCGCCGTCACAGCTCCGGCGATACCGTACGATCCGGTAACCGCGGACACCAGTAGGACGATGCCGATCCCCTCCATGGAGATCGACATGCGTCCCACGAAGCCCGCGGCGACGAAGAGGCGGGCGCCGGGGATCGCCAGCAGTTCCCGGTACGGACTCGGCACCCGTTCCTCCCCCTCCGGGAGGCGGACCGCCTCCGGATCGCATCGCTCGACGTCAGGCCCATGATCACGCTATCGGGGGGAAAGAACGCGGAAACGTGTAACCCACCCGCGGCGACACTCGTTGGGAAATGGTGTGTCTTCTCCTTCTGCACCGCGCGCCTCAGGCGGCTCCGGCGGCCCGAACCGTACCGCGAACGGCGCGAACGGGCATTCGAATAACGTGCCGGGCGGAAGCGTGCCGAACGGGACCGCGAAGGGCGGGAGCGCGCCGGGCGGGAGCGTGGCCAGCGCGGCGGCCAAGAAGGCGCCTCCCATGAAGGCGGCCCCCCGAGACGACCTCCGAAGCGCGAAGGCCGCCCCCGGCGACGCGGCCCCCGCTCCAGACATGGCCGGCGCCGGGAAGGACATCCTCGACGCCGCGTCTCGGGCGGAGCGTCCCTCCGCGTCCCGGACGCCCAAGGAGAAGAAGCAGCGGAAACTGCCGAAGAAGGGCGCGCGGTCCCCGGCGCGGCGGCGCGGGCGGGGCCTGCCGGTCGCCATCACCGCCATCGCGGTGCTCGCCCTCGGCAGTACGTCCGGCGGCCTCTACGCGGCCCTCACCACCGACAAGGCCGAGCCGAGCGGCGCGACCACGCCGCAGGGCGACGCGCCCCCGAGCACCGCGCCCGGCGACCCGGTCACCGTGGTGGACGGCGGGCAGGTCGCCCCGCTGCGCCGCGTCGTCCCGCCGGACGTGCTGGCGGTCGGCAGCAGCGGCTCCATCTCCGCCGCCCGGATCGCGCGGGTCCGCAAGCTGTCCAAGGTCCGGGACGTGACGGCGGTCGCGGGCGGCGCCGTCCAGCTTCAGGGGCGCCAGGTGAACGCCCTGGCCGTGGACCCGTCCTCGTTCCGCTCCTGGACGCCCCCGGGCACCGCCAAGAAGACCGACCTGTGGTCGGCGCTGGCGGCCGACAGGTTCGTGGTGTCCCCGGCCGCCGCCGAGCAGTTGCGGCTCAGCAGGGGCACCCAGTACCCGGTGGTGGGACGGACGATGCCGAACCTGACGATGGGCGGTTCGGGCGAGCTCGGCCTGCCCGGCATCGACATGCTCGTCAGCAGGAAGTCCGGGACCGACATGGGGCTCGTCCCGAACGTCGCGCTGCTGGTCAACGCGCCCGGCGTGGCGCCCGGCACGGTCGTCAAGGCGGTGACCAGGGCGCTCGGGCCGGGCGTGAAGGTGGTGAACCTGCACGAGAGGAAGTACCAGGCGTCCGGGGACAACGGCCGCCCCGGCAGCTACCTGGACTTGTACAAGCAGGCCGCGACGAGCTGCCCGGGCCTGTCGTGGACGGTCCTCGCCGCGATCGGCCAGGTCGAGAGCGACCACGGGCGCAACGCGGGCCGCTCCAGCGCCGGGGCGCTCGGCCCCATGCAGTTCATGCCCGCCACCTGGAAGTCCTACGGGGTGGACGGGGACGGCGACGGCAAGGCCGACATCATGAACCCCTACGACGCCGTCCCGGGCGCCGCCAAGTACCTGTGCGCCAACGGCGCGGGCAGGGGCGGGCAGCAGCTCTACCAGGCGGTGTGGCACTACAACCACGCCGACTGGTACGTCCAGAAGGTGCTGAACCTGGCGAGGGCGTACGCGGCGCGCTACCGCTGAACCGCCGGGGCGCGCCGGGTGGTGCCGGGGCACCGGGGGGCGGCTGGTTGGATGGTGGCATGACGTCGTACGACGCGTTGCTGCTGATGTCGTTCGGAGGTCCGGAGGGGCCCGACGACGTGATCCCGTTCCTGGAGAACGTGACCCGCGGCCGGAACATCCCGCGGGAGCGCCTGGAGGGGGTGGCGGAGCACTACCACCTCTTCGGCGGGGTCAGCCCGATCAACCGGCTCTGCCGCGAGCTGAAGGCCGCCATCGAGGCCGACTTCGCCGCCCACGGCGTGGACCTGCCCGTCTACTGGGGCAACCGGCACTGGACGCCCTACCTGGCCGACACCGTCCGGCGGATGGCGGCCGACGGGGTCCGGAGGGCCGCGGCGTTCGTCACGTCCGCGTACCGGGGCTACTCGACCAACGACCAGTACCTGGAGGACTTCGCGCGTGTGCGCGCGGAGGTCCCCGGCGCACCCGAGATCGACAAGCTGCCCGTCTACAGCGACAGGCCCGGTTTCCTGGAGCCGTTCGCGGACGCCGCCGGAGAAGCGCTCGCCGGCCTGCCCGAGGGCGCCCGCCTCGTCTTCACCGCGCACAGCGTGCCGCTGTCCCAGCCCCACCGCGACCTCTACGTCGCGGACCTGGAGGCGGCCGCGCGGGCGGTCGCGGGCAGGGCCGCGCCCGGCGCGCCCTGGGACCTCGTCTACCAGAGCCGGAGCGGGCCGCCGAGCCAGCCGTGGCTGGAGCCCGACGTCGTCGACCACCTGGAGAAGCTGCACGGCGAGGGCGTCCGCGCGGTCGCGGCCGTCCCGATCGGGTTCGTCTCCGACCACATGGAGGTCAAGTACGACCTCGACGTGGAGGCGGCGGGACGGGCCGCCGAGCTCGGCATCGCCTTCGCGCGCGCCGCGACCCCGGGCGCCGACCCCCGCTTCGCCGCGCTGCCCCGCGAGCTTCTCGCGGAGCTCGCGGAGCGTCCCGGCACGATCTCTGGCACGGCCCCCGACACCACGGAGGAATCTGGATGACCCTGGCCCAGGAACTGCTGGAGCTGGCCGTCGCGACCGCCCGGGAGGCCGGGCGGATGCTCATCGACAAGCGCCCGGCGGACGGACCGGACGTCGTCCAGACCAAGTCCAGCCCGACCGACGTCGTCACCCAGATGGACCGGGCGGCCGAGGCGCTGATCATCGAGCGGATCCGGGCGGCCCGCCCGGGCGACGGGTTCCTCGGCGAGGAGGGCGGCGCCCAGGCGGGCGCCAGCGGCGTCCGCTGGGTCGTCGATCCGATCGACGGGACCGTCAACTACCTGTACGACCTGCCCGACTGGGCGGTCAGCATCGCCGCCGAGGTGGACGGCGAGGCCGTCGCCGGGGCGGTGGAGATGCCGCGGCGCGGCGAGACCTACACGGCCTCGCGCGGCGGCGGCGCCCGACTGCACACAGCGGTGGGCACCCGTGACCTCCGCGTGAACTCGCAGGTCCCCCTGGACAAGGCGCTGCTCGGCACCGGGTTCGGCTACGACGCGGCGCGGCGCGCCCGGCAGGCGCAGGTCCTCACCGGCGTGCTGCCCGCGGTCCGCGACATCCGGCGGGGCGGCTCGTGCTGCGTGGACCTGTGCTCGCTGGCGGCGGGACGGCTCGACGCCTACTACGAGCGGGGCGTCCAGGCGTGGGACATCGCCGCCGGCGCGCTGATCGTCCAGGAGGCGGGCGGACGCGTCGAGGGCCTCCACGGGGCGCCGGCGGGGCCGGAGCTGACCATGGCGGCCGGGCCCGGCACGTTCGAGGCCCTGCACGACCTCCTCGTCCCCCTCGACCCGCTCAGGGACTGAGGCATGGCCCTCGGCGGGCGTCAGGGCGCGGGAGACCGCGAAGCCCGGGACCATAGGCGGTCCCGGGCTCCGGTGGCGGTGGGGGTTCTCAGTCGCAGCGCGGTGTTTCGACGCCTATGTCATGGTTCGCTGCGATCCGGCGCAGTTCCTTGATCTCCTCCTGGCGGATGTCCACCAGGTAGGTGTCGCCATCTGCGTGGGCGCTCCGCAGCGACGCGTACGCGTCGTCGAGCCGCTGCTGGATCGTGCGTGACAACTCGCCCATGGGCCTCCTCCCGGATCGTGCCCATGCCTACCCAGGCCTAGGCTGAAGGTAAACCTGCTCGCCGATGCAAATTTCGCGGTTCCTTACGGCGAGCCTAAGCAGGCTCGGGGGCCGGGACCTGAACGGCCTCTTACGGGCGTCTTACGGACGCCGTGGGATATCTGGACTCGCGGGGCGGAGCCGTGTCGGCCCGCCCCGACCGGAGGGGGACGCAGTGCGTGTTCTTGTCGTCGAGGACGAGCGGGTGCTCGCCGACGCCATCGCCACGGGCCTGCGCCGGGAGGCGCTCGCCGTGGACGTGGCCTACGACGGCGCCGGCGCGCTGGAGCGGGCGGGCGTCAACGAGTACGACGTGGTCGTCCTGGACCGCGACCTGCCGAGGGTCCACGGCGACGACGTCTGCAAGCACCTCGTGGCCCGGCGCTACCCCGCGCGGATCATCATGCTGACGGCGGCGGGCGAGCTCGACGACCGCGTCGAGGGCCTGTCCATCGGCGCCGACGACTACCTGGCCAAGCCGTTCGCGTTCGCCGAGCTGATCGCCCGGGTCCGCGCGCTCGGCCGCCGGGCCGCCGCGCCGCTGCCGCCGGTGCTGGAGCGCGCCGGGATCACGCTCGACCCGGCCCGCCGCGAGGTCCTGCGGGACGGCCGCCCCGTCGAGCTCACCCGCAAGGAGTTCGCGGTCCTGGAGGTGCTGCTCAGCGCGGACGGCGCGGTCGTCAGCTCCGAGCACCTCCTGGAGAAGGCGTGGGACGAGCACATCGACCCGTTCACCAACGTCGTCCGGGTCACGATGATGACGCTGCGCAAGAAGCTCGGCGACCCCCCGGTGATCGAGACCGTGCCCGGAGTGGGATACCGACTGTGACCGCCGAACCCGAACCGGCCCCGGAAAGCAGACCGGACGCCGGACCCGCCGCCGGACCCGCCGCCGGACCCGCTGCCGGACCCGCTGCCGGACCCGCCGCCGGACCCGCGCGGCCGAGATCGGAAGAGCGTCGTGTAGG
>NZ_CAACUY010000301.1 GCF_900659615.1 Actinomadura fibrosa
CCCGCCGCGCTCCACAGCCCGATGGCGCCGGCGCGGCGCTCGGGCGGGGTGTCGTGCAGCAGCAGCGCGAGCGAGGCGGGGATCATCGCGGCCGCCGCGGCGCCCTGGAGCCCGCGGGTCGCGAGCAGCACGGGCAGGTTCGGCGCGGCGGCGCAGGCGAGCGAGGCCAGCGTGAACAGCCCGACCCCGGTCTGGAACAGCGTCCGCCGCCCGACGATGTCGGCGAGCCGCCCGGCCGGGGCGAGCAGCGCCGCGAACAGCACGGCGTACAGCGTGATCACCCAGGTGAGCCCGGACAACGTGGCGTCGCGGAAGTCGGTGTGCAGGTCCGGGACGGCGAGGTTGGCGACGGTCGCGTCCAGCATGGCGAGGAACGTGGCGCCGGCGGCCAGCACCGGGACGCCGCGCCGCGCGGCGGCCGCCGGTCCCGGCGGCGCCGCAGCAGTGTCAACGGTCATGGGATCCCCTTCGAGAATTAGAACGAACGGTCGTACTTTCTTCTCTCGAAGGCGGTCCCGTCAAGCGGTCCGGGTCCTTGACTTTGCACGAACGATCGTGCAGATTCAAGGGCGTGACCACTGACGGACGGATCCTCAAAGGGGAGCAGACGCGCAGGGCCATCCTCGCCCGCGCCGCGGACATCGCCTCCGCCGAGGGCCTGGAGGGCCTCTCCATCGGACGCCTCGCGACCGAGCTGAAGGTCAGCAAGAGCGGCGTGTTCACGCACTTCGGCTCGAAGGAGGAGCTCCAGCTCGCGACCGTCCGGCGGGCCGTCGAGGTCTACCGCGAGGAGGTCATCGACCCCGCCCTCGCGGTCCCCCCGGGCCTCGCCCGCGTCCGCGCGCTCCTGGAGGCGTGGCAGCGCTACCAGCGCGAACCGGTCTTCCCCGGCGGCTGCTTCTTCTACTCGACGACGGCCGAGTTCGACGCCCGCCCCGGCCGCGTCCGGGACGCGATCGCCACGTCACAGCGCCGCTGGCAGGAGTTCCTGGAACGCTGCCTCAGCGAGGCCCGCGACCTCGGCGAGCTGAGGGCCGACACCGACGTCCCCCAGCTCGCCTTCGAGCTGGACGCCCTGTGCCGCAGCGGCGGCGCCCAGGCCCTGCTCCACGACGACGACTCCGCCTACACCCGCGCAAAGAAGGCCCTGACCGCCCGCCTGAACGCCGCCGCCACATAAGCCCGCGCGAATGCGCCGGGCAGCGAGTGAGTTAGCGCACCGGTTTTTCGTGGACGGTGGGCGGCCCGTCCTTGGCGGCACCGCCGCGGACTAGGCGGCCTACTTCGGCGCGGAGGCGGACGAACTCGGGGGCGGCGCGGGTGCCGATCTGGTCTCGCGCGGCGGGCAGCGAGACGGGCAGCTCCTCGCGGATCCGCCCAGGGTTGCGGGCCAGCACGACGACGCGGTCGCCGAGGTAGACGCTCTCGTCGATGTCGTGGGTGACCAGCAGGATCGTCATGCCCTCGGCCCGGTGGACCTGGAGGACGAGGTCCTCCAGGTCCTCGCGGGTCTGCGCGTCCACGGAGCCGAACGGCTCGTCCATCAGCAGCATGGACGGGCGGTAGGCGAGGGCGCGGGCGATCGACACGCGCTGCTGCATGCCGCCCGAGAGCTGCCAGGGGTACTTGGACGCGGCGTCGTCGAGCCCGACCGAGGCGAGCGCCCGGACGGCCTGCGCGCGCCGCTCGGCCTTGCCGGTGCCGCGGCGCCGCAGCGGCAGCGCCACGTTGTCGCGCACGGTCAGCCACGGCAGCAGCGAGCGGCTGTAGTCCTGGAACACCACGGCCAGGCCGTCGGGGACGCCGTCGATCGGCGTGCCGTTCAGCACGACCTTGCCCTCGCTCGGCCTGATCAGCCCCGCGATGCAGCGCAGGAGGGTCGACTTGCCGCAGCCGGACGGCCCGACGATGGTGACCAGCTCGCCCTGCGACACCTTCAGGTCCATGCCCTGAAGCACCCGATGGGACCCGTACGCGTGGCCGAGTCCGGTGATCTCCAGCATGCCGGTCACCTTATCCATGGCTCGGCTCGTACGCGGCGGAGTCGTCGGAGGCGACGCGGACGTCGAGGAGGTAGGGGCCCGCGTGCGACAGGCCTTCTTCCAGCGCCGCGTCCAGGTCGGCGGCGGCGGTGACGGCGCGGCCGGGGACGCCGAGCCCGCGGGCCATCGTGACGTAATCGATGCCGTGGATGTCGGTGCCGGGCATGACGTCCAGCTCGATGCGGCGGCCGAGGGCCTTGACGGCGCCGTAGCCGTGGTTGTTCATGATGACGACCGTCAGCGGCACCCGGTGCTGGGCGGCCGTCCAGAGCGCCTGCACCGAGTACATGATCGAGCCGTCGCCGATGACGCAGACGACGCGCTCGCCGGAGCCGGCGATGCCGCGGCCGACCGCGACGGGCAGGCCCCAGCCGAGCGCGCCGCTGCCGGTGGTGAGGAACCCGCCGGACCGGGTGATCGGCAGCCGGGCGTGCAGCATCTCGCGGTAGCTGGGGACCTCCTCGACGATGACCGCGTCCGCCGGGAGCCGCTCGCGGAGGGACTCCACGACGAGCGCCGGGTCCATCGGGTCGGAGTGCCGCGGCGCGGCGAGCCGGACGCGCGGCTCGGGCGCGGGGCGGTCGGCCTTCTCGACCAGGTCGAGCAGGCCCGCGACGCCGGACGCGATGGTGGTGAGCACGCTGGTGCCGACCGGTGCCCAGGCCGTCTGCGCGGGGTCGCAGTCGAAGTGGAACAGGCGGGTGCCCGCGGGGATGTAGGGGCCGTCGGCGTGCACGTGGTAGACGAAGATCGGCGCGCCGAGGACGAGGACGACGTCGTGGCCGTCCAGGCGGGCGGCGAGCTGGTCGCGGACGGGCGGCAGGAAGCCCTGGAACAGCGCGTGGTCCTCGGGGAACCCGGAGCGGCCGGACAGCGGGCTGATCCACACGGGCGCGCCGGCGCGCTCGGCGAGGTCGACCACGAGGGGCAGCGCGCCCTCGTCGTCCACCCCGGAGCCGACGACGATCATCGGGTTGCGGGCTCCGTTGAGGGCCTCGGCCACCTCGGCGAGCGCCGCCGGGTCGGCGGTGAAGGAGGCGTGCACGGTGCGGTCGGGGACGGGCTCGGCCTCACGGTCCCAGTCGTCCTCGGGGACGGAGAGGAACACGGGGCCGCGCGGCGGCGTCATCGCGACGCGGTACGCCTCGGCGAGCGCGGCGGGCACGTCCTCGGCGCGCTCGGGCTGGCGCGACCACTTCACGTACGGGCGCGGGAACTGCGCGGGCTCGTCGGCACTGAGGAACGGCCGGGTGGGGAGCATCGCGCGAGACTGCTGGCCGGCGACGATGACGACGGGCACGCGGTCGCGGTAGGCGTTGAAGACGGCGCCGAGCGAGTGGCCGACGCCGCCGGCCGAGTGCAGGTTGACGAGGGCGGCGTTGCCGGTGCCGAGCGCGTGCCCGGCGGCGGCGGCGACCGCGACGGTCTCCTGGAGGCCGAGGACGTACGCGAAGTCGTCCGGGAAGTCGCGGAACATCCGCAGCTCGGTGGAGCCGGGGTTGCCGAAGAGCGTGGTCATGCCCGCCCGCCGGCAGAAGTCGAAGACGGCGTCGCGGACGGTGAACCGCGTCGTCATGAAGCCACCTTTCGCGCCGCGCGGTGCCAGGTGAGGACCCGGCGCTCGACGGCGAGGAGGATCGTGTTGAACAGGTATCCCAGGATGCCGAGCAGGACGATGACCGACCAGAGCGTCGGCAGGTCGGACTGGCTCTGGGCGTTGGTGAGCTCGAAGCCGAGGCCGTCGGAGGTCCCCGGGAGCAGCTCGGAGAAGACCATGAGGATCAGCGACAGCGACAGCGCCAGCCGCAGCCCCGCGAAGATCTTCGGGAGCGCCGACGGGATGATGATGAAGCGGATCCGGTCGGCGGCGGACATCCGGAACGTCTCGGCGGTGTCCATCTGCACCGGGTCCACGGTGCGGACGCCGTCGGCGGTGTTGAGCAGGATGGGCCAGATCGCGCTGAAGATGATCGACGCCACCTGCATCTGCGTGCCGAGGTCGAACAGGACGATGAAGACCGGCACGAGCGTGGGCGGCGGGATGACCCGGGCGAACTGGAGGACCGGGTTGAGGTAGGCAAGCGCTTTCTCGGAGCGGCCGAGGGCGAGCCCGAGGACGATGCCCGCGACGGTCGACAGCAGCAGGCCGAGGGCCATCCGGCCGAGGCTCGGGGCGATGGAGTCGCCCGCCTTGGTGGTGAGGAAGAGGTGGTCCGCCGGGCCGGAGAACCACATCTCCCGCATCCGCTTGACGATCTCGGACGGGGGCGGGAAGAAGGCGCTGTCGGCGACGCGGGTCGCCGCCTCCCAGCAGACGACCAGGATCGCCAGCGGCAGCCAGCGGTGCAGGACGCCGCGGACGAGGCCGGCGAGCAGGCCGCCGGCCCGGGACCGGCGGCGCAGGGGGAGTGCCGCGGTGGTCATGAGGCGCCGCTCCTCAGCGCGTGGTGCCAGCGGAACAGCCGGTTCTCGGTCTGGACGAGCACGCTGTCGATGATGAGCCCGAGGCAGCCGGCCCAGACCGTCCCGGCGAGGACGTCGCGGGTGCCGTCGGGGACGTTGCCGGCCTGCGCGATGAAGATGCCGAGGCCCTCGCCGAAGCCGGAGAGGATCTCGGTGCCGACCGCCAGGATCAGCGCGATCGCGGCGGACAGCCGCACGCCGGTGGCGATGAAGGGCGCGGAGCTCGGCAGCGAGACCCGCAGCAGGACCTGGAGGCGGGAGAACCCGAACGTGCGGAGGGTCTCCTTCGCCGTCGGGTCGACGTCGTCCAGGCCGTACATGGTGTTGAACAGGATCGGCCAGCACGACGCGTAGACGATGAGCGGCACCTCCATGTTGAGCCCGGACCCGAGGACCAGCCCGGCCAGCGGGATGAGCGCGACCGAGGGGATCGGCCGCAGGAACTCCACGATGGCGCGGACGGCGGTGTTCACCGCGGGGACGCTGCCGAGCAGCAGCCCGAGCGGGACCGCGATCGCGATGGCGATGAGCAGCCCGAGCGCCCAGGCGGTGAGGGTGACGCGGACGTTGTGCAGGAACTCCGCGTCGCCGAGGAGCTCGAACGCGCGGGCGGTGACGGTGGAGGCGGGAGGCAGAAAGGAACGGTCCACAATGTCCGCTCTGCCGAGCGCCTCGCTCGCCAGGAACAGGATGAGGACCCCGACGGCCCCCCGCGCCCACTTGCCGGGGCGCGAGAGGCCGGGGGACGGCGACTGGTCGGCCATGGGAGGAGTCGGACCCTCGTCAGGAGGTCGGCTGGAACAGCACCGACTTGACGTCCAGCTTCTGCTGGAGCAGGCCGCCGGAGTTCATCAGGTCCACGACCCGCTGGAGGCGGGTGCCGCTCAGCGAGGTCGGGTAGCCCGGCAGCGTGATGACCTTGGCGACCTGCGGGTCGATCTTGGCGTAGCCCGGCAGGACCTCCTCGACCTTCTTGCGGTCGGCGGCGATCGCCTGCGCCTTCTGGATCGCCCGCTGGAAGGCGGCGGCGGTCTTCGGGTTCTTGCTGGTGAACGCCTGGGTGCTGACGTAGCCGCTGATGGGCGTGTCGGTCACCGGCTGGCTGCCGCCGTCGACGACGACGCGCGCGCCGAGCTTCTTCTGCGTGTCGGACAGGAACGGCTCGACGATGTGGACGGCGTCGACCTGGCCCTTGTCCAGCGCGGCGGCCATCTGCGGGAACGGGATCGCCACGTACTGGACCTTGGACGCGTTGACGTTGTTGGCCTTGAGGATCGCGTTCAGCGTCAGCGACTGGATGTTGTTGAGGATGTTGACCGCGACCTTCTTGCCCTCCAGGTCCTTCGCCGTCTTGATCTTCGAGTCCGGCTTGACCAGCACGTTCATCATGTTGGAGGTGAGCGTGGCGCCCTCGGCGACGATGCTCAGCTTGAGCGTGCCCTTGTCCTGCGCCTGGAGGAAGGACACGTAGTTGGCGCCGGCGATGACGTCGACCTTGCCGCTGGCGAGGGCGGGCAGCGCCTGGGTGCTCTGCTGGACCGGGCTGATGTTGACCTTGAGGCCCTCCTTGGCGAAGAGTCCCTGCTTCTGCGCGATGTGCAGGGCGGCGCCGTCCACGAGCGGCAGCGACGCCACCGTCAGCGTCTTCTTCTCCAGTCCCTTGCCGCCGCCGGACGAGGAGTCCGAGTCACCGCAGGCAGCGGTGGCGGAGGCGACCAGGAGGAACGCACCGAGCAGGGCAGATAGACGTCGGGATTGCCTCATGGCACTCCTTAACTCATCAGGGGGAAGTTGCTCGGCGTGGCTGGGTAGACCAGGGGGAAGAGCCAGGGGGAACGACCGACACCACCGCTCCCGCCGCGCCTTGTGATCATGCGGCTCGGAGAGTATCGCGGACTGGGCGTCTTGGGTGGATTAGTTCCAGATTGTGTGACTGTTCCGTGTCCTGGCTGGGCGTTTGACTAGGCGTTGGGCGTCTCGGCTGGGCGGCGGTGAGGGCGCGCCGCGGCGTCCCGCGGCACTCCGTCCGAGGCGCCGCAGGCCCTATGGCGTAGGGGTTTCGACGTCCTCCGCACCGGTCTCCGGCGGCGGTCGGCCAGAACCTCATTCGGCTTTTGTCGTCCATTCGGACGGCGCGCCGCCGCCTTATTGGACTCCTTGTCACCGCCCGGCCCCTTCCCGCCTCTCCAGGGCCCCTTCCCTGCGCCTTCCCGGCGCTCGTAACGGTCTATTGCCGCGGCAATTCGGAGAGTGATCATCCGGAACCTGCTGCGCCGACGGCCGCGGGCTTGCGATCATGGGTCGGTCGTGGACGAGCAGGCGGCGTCGCGGCGCGTGCCGGTGCGGCTACGGACCGTCCCGGTACGCAGCGTAGCCGCCTGTACTCATTGAAACGGACAGGCCGACATGAAATCGCGAATGTCGCAATAGTCGGTATCGACTCGTCTAGGGTCCTTTGCGGCCCATCCATGGATGTGCTGCAATGTCGTGCGCCGGAGGCGGAACGATGTTGCATTCCACCCTTCGTGGCGGTCCAGTCACAGAGGATGCGGCACATCGAGAGGGAGAGGGTGTTAACGCCGGATGCAACCAAGCGACGCAGGTCGCGACCTTCCTCGGAGTGAGAACGTCGAGGCTCGGGCGCACCCTTCGACACGGTCGGGCGGCAGGATGAGCCTGCGGAACTGGCGGGTGCCGCAGCGACTCATCGTGCTGATCCTCGTCCCCACCGTCGCCGCCGTCACGCTCGCGGGACTGCGGATCACCGACTCGGCCGGCAAGATGCAGGCCTACGGGCGGGTGGAGCGGATGGCCGAGCTCGGTGAGGAGGTCACCCGGTTCGTCCAGGAGTTCACGGCCGAGCGGGACGTCCTCGTCGAGTACATCAGCACCAACCGCAACGCCTCCCTGCTGGAGGGCGTGCAGGCCCAGCAGCGCAAGACCGACGACCAGCTCTCGCGGGTGCGGACGGCGGCGCAGCGCATCGACTCCTCCTACGGCGCCGAGGCCTCGCGCGACGCCGTCACGGTCCTCAGCCGCCTCGACGGCGTGAAGGCGCTGCGCTCCCTGGGCGTCGGCACGCGCGTCCCGGCGTTCACCGTGCTGCAGAAGTACACCGAGGCCTCCGGGGAACTGGTCGACATCCTCGACGGACTCTCCCAGAACGTCGCCGACGACGCCCTCGCCGAGTCGAGCCGGGCGCTCGGCGCGCTGGCCCGGTCCAAGGAGGCGGTCTCCCGCGAGCGCGCGCTGCTGCTCATCGCCGTCCGCGCCCACCGCCTGGACGCCGACGAGCTCAACGCGCTTACCGCGGCCCGCGCGCAGGAGGACAGCGAGCTCCAGGCGTTCCGCAGCTCCGCCTCGCTGGCGCAGCGCCAGCTCTTCGAGGACACGGTCGTCGGCACCAAGATCGACCAGGCCAAGGACCTGCGGCAGCGGGTCATCTCGGCCGCGACCCAGTCCAACGGACTGCTCCCGGCCTCACTCAGCTCGGGCCAGGCCCTCGCCCTGGTGCGCTCGTCCATGACCGCGATGATCGACCAGATCCGCGCGGTCGAGACGAAGATGGCCGCCGAGATCCACCAGGCCAGCGAGGACAACCAGGCCGACGCCCGCACCTCGACGATCACCGACGCCGCCGCCACCGTCGCGCTGCTGCTCCTCGTCCTGCTGATCACCGTCGTGATGGCCCGGTCGCTGGTGCGGCCGCTGCGCCGGCTCCAGTCCGGCGCCCTGGAGGTCGCGAGCACGCGGCTGCCCGGCCTGGTCGACCGGCTCCGCGATCCGGAGGCCGCCGCGGGCGGCATCGAGGTCGAGCCGATCGAGATCAACTCGACGGACGAGATCGGCCAGGTCGCGCGGGCGTTCGACGAGGTCCACCGCGAGGCGGTCCGGCTCGCCGCCGACGAGGCCGTCCTGCGCGGCAACATCAACGCGATGTTCGTCAACCTCTCGCGCCGCAGCCAGTCCCTCATCGAGCGCCAGCTGCGCCTGATCGAGGAGCTGGAGCAGAGCGAGCGCGACGAGGA
Organism: Actinomadura fibrosa; assembly: GCF_900659615.1. Classification (GTDB taxonomy): domain Bacteria; phylum Actinomycetota; class Actinomycetes; order Streptosporangiales; family Streptosporangiaceae; genus Spirillospora; species Spirillospora fibrosa. Next base: position 8,534 of record NZ_CAACUY010000301.1, read on the forward strand.
CCAGCTCGCGAACCTGTTCCGCCTCGACCACCTCGCGACCCGCATGCGCCGCAACTGCGAGAACCTCCTCGTCCTCGGCGGACAGGAGCAGGTGCGGCGCTGGAACCAGGCCGTCCCGCTCATCGACGTCGTCCGGGCGTCGCTGTCCGAGGTTGAGCAGTACGAGCGCGTGGCGCTGCGGGTTCAGGGCGAGATGACCGTCGCCGGCCCCGTCGTCAACGACCTCGTGCACCTGCTGGCCGAGCTCATCGAGAACGCCACGGTGTTCTCCGCCGAGCACACCAAGGTGACCGTTTCCGGCCAGATGCTCAGCGGCGGCGGCTCCATGCTCCAGATCACCGACAACGGCGTCGGCATGTCGCCCGAGGAACTGGAGCAGGCCAACTGGCGGCTCGCGAACCCGCCCGTCATCGACTTCTCCGCGGCCCGCCGCATGGGCCTGTTCGTGGTCGGCCGCCTGGCGGTCCGGCACGGCATCCGGGTCGAGCTGCGCGCCGCGCAGGGCGGCGGCCTCACCGCGTTCGTCGTCCTCCCGGACGCCGTGGTCACGCCGGGCGAGAACGCGGGCATCGGGTCCCGCGGCTTCAGCCCCCGCGAGGCCGGCGGCAACGGGCAGCTCACCGCGCTCACCGCGGCCGCCGAGCCGCCCGCCCTCGGCGGCGGCGGGTTCCGCCAGGACGAGTACGCCTCCGGCCCGATCCCGTCCCTCGGCGGCACCGGCGCCCAGCCCGTGATCGGCGCGTCCGGCGGCCACCCGATGGTCGGCGGCTCGGGCACCCACCCCGTCGTCGGCGGGACCGGGCCGCAGCGGCCCGTCCGCGGCGCCACCGGCCCGCAGCCCCGGATGAACGAGTCCGGCCCGCTGCCCTCCCTCGGCGCCTCCGGCGCGCACGCGGCGTTCCCCGCGACCGGCCCGCAGCCGGTCGTGCCGCCCGGCGAGCCCCGCCAGATCGGAAGAGCGTCGTGTAGGGAAAGAGTGTAGATCTCGGTGGTCG
>NZ_CAACUY010000302.1 GCF_900659615.1 Actinomadura fibrosa
AGGGCGACCGCCGCGGCGGCCAGCGCGCGGACGCCGCGCCGCTCCCAGTCGGAGCCGTACGCGGCGACCGCCGCCGACTCCAGCCGGGTGACGAAGGCGGCGGCGCCGGGCGGCCGGTCCTCGGCGCTCTTGGCCATCCCCGCGAGGACGAGCGGCCGCAGCGGCTCCGGGACGCCCTCGACGTCCACCGGCGCCGCCAGGTGCTGGTTCATCAGCGCCGCCCGCTCGCCCGCGGCGAAGGGCCGGCTGCCGGTGACGCACTCCACGAACACGCAGGTGGCGGCGTACACGTCGGTGGCGGGGGTGGCGGGCTCGCCGCGCCACTGTTCGGGCGCCATGTACGCGGGCGTCCCGGCGAACGAGCCCTGCCCCGCGAGCACGGCCACGCCGAAGTCGACGAGCTTGCTCAGCCCGTCCCCCTGGACGACGACGTTCGCGGGCTTGTAGTCGCGGTGCACGACGCCGACGGCGTGCGCGGCGGCCAGCCCGAGCAGCGAGCCCTTCAGGACGAGCAGCGCGGCCTCCGGCGCCAGCGCGCCGTGCTCGCCGAGCACCGCCTTCAGCGACGCCCCGTTGACCGCCTCCATCACGATCGCCGCGCCGTGCTCGCTCTCCACGAACTGGTAGAGCCGCGCGACGTAGGGGCTGGTCAGGCGGCCGAGCATCTGGGCCTCGGCGCGCAACCCGGCGACGGCCCCGGCGTCCGCCTGCGCCAGGTACTTGATCGCCACCGGTGTGCCGGCCCGCGCGTGCCGGGCGAGGACGACCCGGCCCTGCGCGCCGCGTCCGAGCTCGCGATCCTCGATGAAGTCCGCCAGCCGCCACTCCGCCATCGCGATCCCCTTGCTCGTGCCCGGTCAGCATTCCACCAGGAGGTGACGCCTGTGCGTAAGGGAAGGTTCGCAACAAGTTGATCTGACGCCCGGGACGGCGGCCGGGTGATGTGGGCCACATCGGACGCTCAGCCGGGCACGGCCCCGCACGAATTTGGAACGTGATAAGGAGCAGGTCACGCCCTTTTCCTGTCGGGACCTGATAAGTCGGGGCCGAAAATCCCGTCCCGAAATGACCTGATCAATGTGCTAGAACCCGGAGGAGGTCGGCCACACGAAAGGGACTTCATGGGCGCGGTGGAGGCTCGGGACATCGGACGGACGGTCGACACGGAGCGGTACCCGCTCGCCGACCCGGGCGGCGCCCAATGGCGGGCCGTCGTCGCGCGGACCCGCGCCGACCTGGCGGAATCCGGGTGCAGCGTGCTGCCCGACTTCGTCCGCCCCGACCTGCGCGCCGACCTGCGCGCGGAAGGCGCCGCGATCGCGCCGCTGGCCCACTACGACGTCGAGACGGTCAACGCCTACAACATCGACATCGCCACGCCATTGCCGGACGACCATCCGGGCCGCATCACCGTCGAGCGCGGGAACGCGTTCGTGGCGCGCGACCTCATTCCCGCGGAATCCATCATCCAGCGCCTCTATTCGAGCGCGGCGTTCCGGCATTTCGTGGCGAGCTGCTTCGGGCTGCCGGAGGTCCACGAGCTGGCCGATCCGCTGTCGGGGCTGGTGCTGAACGTCGTCAACCCCGGCATGGAGCACCCCTGGCACTTCGACACCAACGAGTTCACGGTGAGCCTGCTGACCCAGGAGCCCGAGGCCGGCGGCGTCTTCGAGTACTGCCCGAACATCCGGTCCGCCGCGGCGGAGAACCTCCCCGACGTCCGCGCCGTCCTCACCGGGGACGGCGGCCATCTGGTCCGCCGGCTGACGCTGCGCCCCGGCGACCTCCAGCTCTTCAAGGGACGCTACTCGCTGCACCGCGTCCGCGAGGTCGGCGGCGCGACGGCCCGGCACACGGCGATCTTCGCCTACAGCGAGCGGCCCGGCGTGATCGGCAGCGTGGCCCGCACCCGGCAGCTCTTCGGCCGCGTCCTCCCCGCCCACCTGGCCGCCGAACCCCAAGCCGTCCGCGTCGACGCCCTCCTGGACTAGGGCCCGGGGTCCGGTCCGGGCCGTTCCATGTCCCGCAGGTTCCAGGAAAGGAACGCGATCGTGCGTGTCGACATGACAGGGAAAGTCTCGCTCGACCACATCTATGTCCAGCCCGATCCGCGCGCCTACTTCGGGACGCTGCGCGGTCTCGACTACCACATTCCCGAGCTGGCGAAACCGCACTTCGCCGCGCTCGTCGACGAGTATCGGGAGGCGCGGGGGGTCGCCGTTCCGACCGTTCTCGACATCGGCTGCTCCTACGGCATCAACGCGGCGCTCCTCAAGCACGGCGCGACGATGGCCGAGTTGTACGATCGCTACAGCGGGCCGGACGCCGACCGGTGGACGCGGGCCGCGCTGCTGGCCCGCGACCGGGAGTCGATCCGTACCGGTGAACCCGCGAACCGCACCCGCTTCCTCGGCCTGGACGCCTCCGACAACGCCCTGTCCTACGCGCTCGAAGCCGGCTTCCTCGACGGCGCCGTCCACGCGGACCTGGAGGCCGGCGACCCCACCGAGGAGCAGCGCGCGCAGCTCGCCCCCACCGACGTCGTCATCTCGACCGGCTGCCTCGGCTACGTCACCGAGCGCACCCTCCTGCGGGTCGTGGAGGCGAGCGCCGGGACGGGCGGGCCGCCGTGGATGGCGCACTTCGTCCTCCGCATGTTCCCCTTCGACCCCATCGCCGAGCGCCTCGCCGAGGCGGGATACGAGACCGTCCGCCACGACGGCGTGTTCCGGCAGCGGCGGTTCGCCACCGAGGAGGAGCGGACGCTCGTCCTGGACCGCCTGTCGGCCGTCGGGGTCGACCCGAGCGGCCTGGAGACGGACGGCTGGCTCTACGCGCAGCTCCACGTCTCGCGTCCCCGCGCCGCGACCTGACCCCGACGCCCCTTTCCGCACCAGCACGAGGAACCGCCCGTGAACGCCACTCCCGAGCTCTCGTCCCGCACCTTCGGCAACGAGGACGCCCTGCCGCGCGTGCCGCTGCCCTCGCTCGACGCGACCGCCGACCGCTTCCTGGAGTGGTGCGCGCCGCTGCTCACCCCGGACGAGCGGGCGGAGACCGAGGCGGCGCTCGCCGCGTTCGTCCGCCCGGACGGGCCGGGCCGGGCGCTGCACGCGGCGCTCGAACGCTACGAGCGGAGCGAGGGCGTGCACAGCTGGCTCGACACGTTCTGGCCGTACCGGTACCTGGGCCGGCGCGACCGGATCGCGCTGAACGCCAACTTCTTCTTCCTGTTCAAGGACACCGGCGAGGGCCAGGTGGAGCGCGCCGCCGGGCTCGTCGCCGCGGCCCTGGACTACAAGCTGCGGCTGGACGCGGAGGCGGTCGCGCCGGCCGTCCAGCGCGGGCGTCCGCTGTCGATGGCGCAGAACCGGTACCTGTTCTCGACGACGCGGATCCCCGGCGACGAGCAGGACACCGTCCGCGCGCCCTACACCGACGCGTGGCCCGGCCCGTCCGAGGCCCGGCACATCATGGTGTTCTTCCGCGGCACGATGATCCGCATGGACGTGCTCGGCCCGGACGGGCGGCCGCACACCCTCGACGAGCTGGCGGGCGGGCTGCGGGCCGCCATGAAGACCGATCCGGCGATCGAGCCGTCCGCCGGGCACCTCACCACCAAGGCCCGCGCCGAGTGGGCGGCGAGCCGGCGGGCCCTCCTCGCCGCCGACCCCGCCAACGCCCGCGCGCTCGACGACGTGGAGACCGCGCTGTTCTGCCTCTGCCTGGAGGACTTCTCGCCCCGGGACGAGCTGGAGGCGTGCGACCACCTCCTGCACGGCGACAGCGCGAACCGGTGGTTCGACAAGGCGGTGTCGTTCGTGGTGTTCGGCGACGGGCGCGCCGGGATCAACGTCGAGCACTGCGGGCTGGACGGCACCACGATCCTCAGCTTCGTCGACGACCTCCTCGGCTCCCCCGCCGGCGACCACTCGGTGCGCTCGGGCGCCGTCGCGCAGGGGCTGCCGGCCTTCGCGCCGATCGAGTTCGCCCTGGACGACGCGCTGCGGGCCGACATCCGCGACGCGGGCGACGCGTTCGCCGCCTACGCCGCCGCCACGGCCACCGCGGCCGTGTCGTTCGACGACTTCGGCAGCACGCGCGCCAAGGAGCTGCGCGTCTCGCCCGACGCGTTCGTGCAGATGGCCTACCAGCTCGCCCACCGGCGCGCGAAGGGCCTGACCGGCGCCACCTACGAGTCGATCGCGACCCGCCAGTACCGGAACGGGCGCACGGAGGCGATGCGCGTCGTCACGCCCGAGGTCGTCCGCTTCGTCGAGACGATGGACGACCCCGGCGCGGACGACGCCGCCCGCGCCGCGGCCTTCCGCGCCGCCGCCGAGGCGCACGTCCGCCGCGCCAAGGAGTGCCAGGCGGGCGACGCGCCCGAGCAGCACCTGTGGGAGCTGCAACTGATCCAGAAGCGGCGCGGCGCGGAGCTCGGGATCACCGAGCCCCTGGCGCTGTTCGAGTCGCCGGGCTGGGTGAGGATGCGGGACGACTACCTGAGCACCAGCTCGGCGCCGTCCGTGAACATCCAGTACTTCGGGTTCGGGTCCACGAGCGAGCAGTGCATCGGCGTCGCCTACGTCCTGCTCCCCGACCGCTTCAACGTCTACCTGAGCACGCCGCAGGCCGTGGCGGGCGCGATGCGGGTCTTCGCGGACGAGCTGCGCCGCGCCGTGCGGGAGCTACAGGACCTCCTCGCAACGGCAAGCTGACGATCACCGGCCGGGACGGGCCGGGCGGCCCAGGCCCCCCGGCCCGGCCGGTCTCAGGCGGCCGTGCCGGCGGCGGGCGGGGGTGCGGCGGCCGCGATGTCGTCCGCGAGCGGCATGACCACCGCGGCGATCTCGGCGATCACCGTGTCCGGGACGCCGGCCGCGGCGAGCGCCGCGACCAGGTGCTCCGCGACCCGGTCGAAGTGGGCCCGCTCGATGCCGCGTCCCGTGTGGACGTCCTTCATCGGCGCGCCGCCGTACACCATCGGGCCGCCGAGCGCCTGGCCGAAGAACTCGACCTGGCGCCCCTTCAGCCGGGCGAGGTTCGTCCCGGCGAAGAAGGGCTTCAGCTCGTCGTCCGCGAGGATGCGGACGTACAGGTCGTCCACCACCGCGGTCAGCGCGGGCTCGCCGCCGATGCGCTCGTAGATGCTCATGGCGCGCTCCTCCAGGGGTGAGGTCGTTCCAGTGAGCACAGGACAACGCACCGTGCTTTCGGTCCGGTTGCCGTCCTGTTAGGGGTAGGGCACCGAACCCGCACGGCCCGTGGCGGCCGGTGTGAAGCCTCGGCCCGGGCGCGGTCCGGCACGCATAATCGGCTGGACGGATGTACACGGCGGGCAGGGGACATCGTGACCGACGCGGCTGAGCTCGACCTCCCCTTCTTCGACTACTCGGCGCCCGACCTCACCGGCGAGGTGTACCACCGGCGGCTGGCCGAGACCGCGCGGCACGGCTGGCTCGCCCAGGCCCCGCTGTCCTACGTGGTGCTGGACCGCGAGTCCGCCGAGTTCTTCCTCCGGTCCCGCGCGACGGCGTTCCCCGGCCCGCAGATCGCGGACCTGTTCGGGGTGACGGGCGGGCGGCTGCGCGAGCAGATCGACGCGAACATCGTCAACCAGACCGGCGAGCGGCACCGGCGGCTGCGCTCCCTCGTCGGCCCGGCGTTCGCGCCGCGGGCCGCGGGGCGCTGGCGGCCCGTGATGCGCGGCTTCCTCGACGGCCTGTGGGACCCCGCCCGGACGTCCTGCGACGCCGTCGAGGCCTTCGCCCGGCCGTACCCGGCGCTGACCATCGCGGCGGTGTTCGGCGCGCCCGCCGCGGACGCCCCGCGGCTCCAGGCCTGGTCCGCCTGGGTGCAGCGGCAGTTCGACATCCGCGCGCTCGCCGCGGACCTGCCGGCGATCGAGCGCGCGACCGCGGAGGTGTACGCCTACGTCGAGGACCTGCTCGCCGCCCGCCGGGACGCGCCGGGCGACGACCTGCTGAGCACGCTGCTCGCCGCCGAGGACGAGGGCGACCGGCTGTCCCGTGCCGAGTGCGTCAACCTCGTCCTCAACGTGATGGCCGGCGGGATCGACACGATGCAGGCGCAGCTCGCGCACGCGCTGCGGCTGTTCGCCGAGCACCCGGACCAGTGGGCGCTGCTCGCCGCCGAGCCGGGCCGGGCGGCGCGGGCCGTGGACGAGGTGCTGCGGTTCGAGCCGATCACGCCGTTCACCGCGCGGGTCTGCCTGGAGCCGGTCGAGTTCCGCGGCGTGGCGTTCCCCGCCGGGGCGATCGTCGCGGTCTGCGCCGAGCGCGCCAACCGGGACGAGGGCGAGGAGTTCGACATCACGGCCGTCCGCGAGCACCGCCCGCTGACGTTCGGCGCCGGCGCGCACTACTGCCTGGGCGCCAACCTCGCGAGGGCCGAGCTGGAGGAGGCCCTCGCGTTCCTCGCGCCGCGGATGCCGGGCCTCGCCCTCGACGGCCCGCCCCGCCTGGGCGGCGTCGAGGGCATCTACGGCGTCGAGTCGCTGCCCGTCCGCTGGCGCCCCCCGCGGTGAGCGGGGGACGCCTCATCTGTGGCGCCCGGGCTCAGGTGGCGGCGAGGGCCTCGGTCGGGGACAGCCGGGACGCGCGGATCGCCGGGTAGAGCCCGGCCAGCGCGCCGATGAGCAGCGTCGCCGCGACCCCGCCCGCCACCGCCCATGCCGGGACGACGACCGGCCAGCCCTGGTACAGCGCGTAGACCAGCGTGACCAGCGTGCCGATGAGCGCCCCGCCCGCGCCGCCGAGCGCGGACAGCAGCAGCGACTCGGCGAGGAACTGCGTGCGGATCTGGCCCCGGGTCGCGCCGAGCGAGCGCCGCAGGCCGATCTCGGCGCGGCGCTCCAGCACCGAGATGACCATGGTGTTGGCCACCCCGACGCCGCCGACGAGCAGCGCCACCGCGCCGAGGCCGAGCAGCAGCCCGGTGAACGCCTCGCCCGCGGCCTTCTTCGCCGCGAGCGCGTCGGACGGGCGCGACACCTGCACCTCGTTCGGCGCCTCCGGGTTCGCGGTCGCCCCGAGGACGTTCCGGACGTCCTCGACGCTCGCGTCCCGGGACCGCGTGTAGATCGTGGTCGGGTGCCCGTCGAAGCCCAGCCGCGCCTGCGCCACCGGCCAGCCGACCAGCGCGGACGCGTCCAGCTCCGGGGCCAGCGGCGCCTTGGCGAGGATGCCGACGACGGTGAACCACTTCCCGCCGACCAGCACCTTGACGCCCGGTCCCGCGTGCCCGATCCCGAGCCGGTCCGCGGCCGACGAGCCGAGCACGACCGCCGGGTAGGAGCCGGTGGCGGCGTTCAGCCAGGTGCCGCCGCGCAGCTCCGCGCCGGTGGCGGCGCGCAGGTCGGTGCGGGCGGCGTAGACGGCGATCCCGCTGGTCTCGGTCTTCGGGATCCTGCCGGACCGGTAGACCTTCGCGTCGTCCAGCAGCCCGATCGCCGACACCTCCCGCACCGGGGCGATCCGCGCCACCATCGCCTCGGACTCCAGCGGGAGCTGGGCCTTCTCGCCGGTGAGCGTGCTGCCGGGCGAGACCGTGAGCAGGTTGGTGCCGAGCGCGGCGAGGGCGCGGTCGAGGTCGGCCCGCGAGGACGAGGAGACGCCGACGACGGCGACCATCGCGGCGATCCCGATCGCGATGCCGAGCGCCGACAGGAACGCCCGCATCGGCCGGGTCCGCAGCCCCACCGCGCCGACCTTCAGCACGTCCCCCGGCCAGAGCCGCGCCGGGCGCAGCGCCCCGCCGGCGGACGCGGCGGCCATCACCGCACCTCCGCCGGTGCCGCCACGGCCGCTTCGCCGGTCGCTCCGGCGGACGTCCCGCCGGGTGGGCCGGAGTCGCTCACCACCAGGCCGTCGCGCATTCGCACCTGCCGCGGCAGGCCGTCCGCGATCTCCCGGTCGTGCGTGATGATGACGACGGTGGTGCCGCCCGCGTGCAGCTCCCGCAGCAGCTCCATCACCCCGTTCCCGGACACCGAGTCGAGGGCGCCGGTCGGCTCGTCGGCGAGCAGCAGCGCGGGCTCGCCCGCGACGGCCCGCGCGATCGCGACCCGCTGCCGCTCCCCGCCTGACAGCTCGTGCGGCTCGTGGCCCATCCGGTGCCCGAGCCCGACCCGCTCCAGCGCGGCCATCGCGCGGCGGCGCCGCTCCCCCGGCCGCAGCCCCGCGTACAGGAGCCCGTCGGCGACGTTGTCGACCGCCTTCGTGCCCGCCGCGAGGTGGAACTGCTGGAACACGAACCCGATGCGGCCCGCCCGCAGCGCCGACAGCTTCGCGTCCGGCAGCCGCCCCACGTCGTGGCCGTCGATGTGGACGGTCCCGGACGTCGGCCGGTCCAGCGTGCCGAGGACGTTCAGCATCGTCGACTTGCCCGAGCCGGACGGCCCCACGATCGCGACGAGCTCGCCGGCGCCGACGTGCAGCGAGACGCCGCCGAGGGCCCGGACGCCGCCCGGATAGATCTTGGTCACGTCCCGCAGATCGATCATTTCGGGACCCCGACGGTCGTGCCCTCGGCGATCCCGGCGCCGGACACCTCGACCCGCCCGTCCGCGAACAGGCCCGTCCTCACGGGAACGTACGAGGACGTGCCGTCCTTGACGACCTCCACTCCGAACCCGCCCTCCTCCAGCGCCAGCAGCGCCGACACCGGCACGGTCAGGACGTTCTCGCGCTCGCCCGCCGTGAACGCGACGTCCACCGAGGCCAGCGCGTACGCCGCGGCGGCCTTGCGGGCCTTCGCCGACCGCAGCCACACGGTCACCTCGACCTTGGTGGTCGGGTCCTCGCCCTGCGACCCCGGCTCGATCACGGTCGTGACGTCGTCGATCCTCGCCGGGACGGTCTCGTCGTCGGGGAGCGTCACCTCGACCGCGGCGCCCTTCCTCGCCATCCGCTGGTCGGTGGTCTCCAGCTCGACGGTGACGGCCTTGTCGGTGCCGGTGTAGGTGAGGACCTTCCGGCCGGGGGACGTCGGGTCGCCCGCGCTCGCCGCCAGGCTGTCCACCCGGACGGCGGCGGGCGCGAACACGACCTGGCCGAGCTCGACGGCGCCGGTCTCCTCGCGGCCGATGTCGTCCTGCCACTCCTCGACCGCCTCGGCCGTGTCCGAGGTGTACTCGTCGTCGACGGTGAAGCCGTCGTAGCCGAGCGCTCGCAGGTTCTTCTCGAAGCGGAGCACGTCGGAGCCCTCGGTGCCCACCCGCAGCGCGCGGTACGCCGGCTTGGACCCGTACATCAGCGTGACGGGCTTGCCGTCCACCTCGTACAGCTCCTGGCCCCGCTTGACCACGTCACCGCTCTCGGGGAGCCTCGTCAGCGTGCCCGGGAGCCGGCTCGTCACGTCGTGCGTCGGCCCGAAGCCGAGCTGCCCGTCCTCGGTCTGGGTGTCCTTGAGGGTCTGCCGGGTCACGGGCGCGGTCCTCGGCGGCAGCGCGCTCGCCGTCCCGCCGGACGAGCCGCCGCCCGCGCCGGCCAGCACGACGGC
>NZ_CAACUY010000303.1 GCF_900659615.1 Actinomadura fibrosa
GTGCCGATGCGGGCGAACGCCGCCATGGTGAACGGGGTGAGGACGGCGTCGGCGCCGCCCGCGACCGCGGCGTCGATCCGGCCCGCGCGGATGGCGAGGGCGGCCTCCCCGATCGCCGTGGCGCCGCTGGCGCAGGCCGTGGAGTAGGTCATGCACGGGCCCTCGTGGCGGTGCCGGAGGGAGATGTGCGCGGCGGTCGCGTTCGGCATGATCATCGGGACGGCGGGGACGGGGACGCGGTCCAGCGTCCGGGCGTGCTCGTGCCCGCCGAGCGCGACGATCGCGGCGAGCCCGGCCGCCGCCGTGCCGACGTAGACGCCGTGCCGCTCCGGCGGTCCGGCGAAGTCCGGGCCCGCGTCGGCCACCGCGTCGTCGGCGGCGGCGACCCCGAGCCGCGTCACCCGGTCGAGGCGCCGCAGCTCCGGCCGGGTGAAGTAGCGCCCGGCGTCGAACGGCTGCGCGGGGCAGCCGAACGACACGGCCGTCCCGGCCTCCAGCAGCTCGGGGACGTGGACGGCCTGCGACTTGCCCGCGAGCACGGTCGCGAGCACCTCCGCGGGGGTGCCGCCCGCCGGGCTCTTCACACCGAACCCGGTCACCACCACCCGGGGCGTTCCATCGGCTCGACGTGCTGGACCCATCCGCCACCCCGCGCTCCGCTCGACTACGCAAGGTCTCGGAAGCTAGCGCGCCCCCGCGGGCGGCTACTTGCCCTCCCAGGAACATTCTCCGCGCACCATTTGTCACGGAGATAACACACGGGCGGCCCCGCGAGCCGCCGCGTGACCGCGGGACGCGCGTCAGCCGACATCGCGGGCGAGCAGGTCCTCGGCGGTCTCCCGCCGGACCAGCGTCCGGGCCCGCCCGTCCCGCACGGCCACGACCGGCGGCCGCCTGACCAGGTTGTAGTTGGACGCCATGGAGTGGTGGTAGGCGCCCGTGCAGGGGACGGCGAGCAGGTCGCCCGGCCGGACGTCCGCGGGCAGCCGCGCGTCCCGGACGAGGACGTCCCCGGCCTCGCAGTGGCGGCCGACGACCGTGGCCGCCCGGTCGCCGCCGGTGCCGCGGCGCCCGGCGAGGCGGACCGTGTACGCGGCGCCGTACAGGCCGGGCCGCGGGTTGTCGCTCATGCCGCCGTCCACGGCGACCAGCACGCCGCCCGCCGCCGCCCGCTTGACGCTCACCACCCGGTAGGCGGTGACCCCGGCGTGGGCGGCGATGGCGCGGCCCGGTTCGAGGACGAGGCGCGGCACGGGCAGCCGGTGCAGCGCGCACGCCTCCCGGACGGCCCGGCGCACGCGCTCCCCCAGCTCCCGCGGGTCCACCTCGGCCTCACCGGGCCGGTAGGCGACGCCGAAGCCGCCGCCGAGGTCCAGTTCCGGGAGCACGACGCCGTGCTCGTCCCGGACGGCGGCGAGGAGGGCGACCATCCGGCGCGCGGCCTCCTCGAAGGCGTCCAGGGCGGTGATCTGCGACCCGAGGTGGCAGTGCAGGCCCGCGAGCTCCGGGCCGCGCCGGCCGCGGCCGCCGGCATCGTGCTGGCCGAGGACGCGCCGGACGGCCTCGGCGGCGGCGCCGGTGGACAGCGGGAAACCGAACTTCTGGCCGTCGGTCCCGGTGGTGAGGGCGGCGTGGGTGCCGCCGTCCACCCCGGGCGCCACCCTGATCAGCATCCGCGTCCGCGCCCCGTCCGGGGCCGCGGCGAGCCGCGCGATCTCGGAGAACGAGTCGGCGACGACGCGTCCCACGCCGTAGCCCAGCGCCGCCCGCAGATCGTCGGGGGTCTTGGCGTTGCCGTGCATCAGCACCCGCCCGGGCGGGAACCGCACGGCCCGGGCGACGGCGAGCTCGCCGTCCGAGCACACGTCCAGGGACAGGCCCTCCTCGGCGATCAGGGACGCCATGCCCCGGCACAGGAACGCCTTGCCCGCGTAGGCGATCTCCGCGTCGCCGAAGGCGTCGCGGAAGGCGCGGCAGCGGCCCCGCACGTCCTCCTCGTCGAGGATCTGGAGAGGGGTGCCGTACCGCGCGGCGAGCGCGGCGATCCGCACGCCGCCGATCGACACGTCCCCGTCCGGTTCGGCGCGCGCGGTGGCGGGCCAGATCGCCGCGTCGAGACCGGTCCTGATTTCACTGGCGAGCATTTCATGCCCTTTCAACTAATCCGAAAAGAACACTTACCGGACCGCGGGCACTCTCAGGCTCACCGGATGCCGACCGCGACCTTGGGCCGCGGCGGCACCGGCGACCCGGAGGCCGGGGACGCCGTCGGGGCGGCGGGCGGAGCCGTCCGCGCGGGCGAGGTCACTGCGGCGGACTCTGGGGCGACGAGCAGGGGATCCACCTGGACGACCTCGATGCCCAAGGGGCGGAGCATCGCGCGCAGCGCCCTCTCGCCGAGCCGGATCCACGCCTGGTCCTCGCCGAGCGCCGCGCGCAGGCACCGCTCGTCGGTGAAGGCGATGCCGACGCGCCCCTCTCCCCCGCCGGTGCGTCCCGTCCGAAGGACGACGGCGCCGCCGCCGCGCACGTGCACCGGCACCACCATGAGCGCACCCATCATCCGCACCTTCCTTCACGTTCCGACACAGAAATCCTATTGAGCACGCCTTTTATCCCGGTGGCTCATAACGCGCTGTTAACGGCGGAAGCGGCGACTTTGACGCCTTCCTGACGTTGACGGCGGTGCGGCGGGCCGCCTAGGTTCCGGGCGTGATCACTCGTAGGGCCCGCGCCGCGCTCCCGTCCCATGTCCGCCGAGGCTGAGCCGCGCCTCGTCCTGCGTCGGCTGGGCGAGGACGACGCCGCCGAGTACCGGGCCTTCCGGCTGCGGGCCCTGCGGGACGCACCGGGCGCGTTCACCTCCACGTTCGAGGAGGAGGACGCCAAGCCGCTGGCGGCGACCGTCACGCGGCTGGTGCCCTCGGACGGCACGCGGACCGTCGTGCTGGGCGCCTTCGACCCGGTGCGCGGGCTGATCGGCTCCGCCGGGCTCCGGGCGCCGTCGCGGCTCCAGGAGCGCCACAAGGGCACCCTGTTCGGCATGGCGGTGGCGCCCCACGCCGCCGGACGGGGCGTCGGGCGGGCCCTGGTGGAGCGCATCCTGGAGACCGCCGCCGAAGCGGGCCTCGTCCAGGTCGATCTGACGGTGTCGGAGGGCAACGTGCCCGCCGAGCGCCTGTACCGGGCGTGCGGTTTCGAGGTGTGGGGCCGGGAGCCGCGCGCGCTGCTCGTCGGCGGGCGGCCCGTCGCGAAGCTGCACATGGTGCGCATGCTGGACGGCGCGGACGGCTGAGGCGCGCGGGGCGGGTTGAGGCGCGCGGGGCCGGCTGACCTGCGGCGGCGCCGTGGCGGGCGTCACCTCCGGACGAGGCGGGTGAGGCCGTCCGTGAGGCACCATGGAAGGGTGACGCAAGTGGTGAGTGGCCAGGTGGAGGACAAGCCCACCGAGGCGGCCCAGGCCGGGGCAGCCCAGGCCGGGGCGGCGGGGGCCGCGACGGCCGAGGACGGGCTCCGGATCCTCGCGGACCTCGTCTCCGACGGCGAGGTGGTCGTGCTGAGCGGCGCGGGCCTGTCCACGGAGTCGGGCATCCCGGACTACCGCGGTGAGACGGGCCGCCGGCGGCGGGCCGATCCGATGACCTACCAGCGGTTCACCGGCAGCGAGGCCGCGCGGCGCCGGTACTGGGCGCGCAGCCACCTCGGGTGGCGGCACATCGCCCGCGCCGAGCCGAACGCCGGGCACCGCGCGGTGGCCGACCTCCAGCGGCGGGGGCTGGTCGCCGGGATCATCACCCAGAACGTCGACGGCCTGCACCAGGCCGCGGGGGCGCGGGACGTCGTCGAGCTGCACGGCGCCCTGGACCGGGTCGTCTGCCTCGGCTGCGGCGAGCGCACGTCCCGCGAGCGGCTGGACCGGCGGCTGCGCGAGGCCAACCCGGACTGGGACGCCACCGCCGAGGTGATCAACCCCGACGGCGACGCCGTCCTGGACGACGACCGGATCGAGGCGTTCCGGGTCGTGGACTGCGAGCGGTGCGGCGGCCTGCTCAAGCCCGACGTGATCTTCTTCGGCGAGAACGTCCCGCCCGCCCGGGTCAGAGACTGCTACGCGCTCACCGACCGGGCCGGCGCGCTCGTGGTGCTGGGGTCGTCGCTGACGGTCCTGTCGGGGTACCGGTTCGTCCGGCACGCCGCCGCGCAGGGCATCCCCGTCGTGATCGTGAACCAGGGGGCGACGCGGGGCGACGGGCACGCGCTGGTGACCCTGGACGCGCCGCTCGGCCGCACGCTCGCCGACCTGCTGGCGGCCCTCGACGCCCCCGCCACCACGGCAACGGCCGCGCGGACGGCCTGACCGCGCGCTCTCCATGACACCCGTCCCCCGGCGCCGCCATGCTCGCCACCGACAAACTTTTTTGTCTTGACAGGATGATTGTTCGGTGGCCATGATGGGGCCATGCTGGACGTGACGGTGATCGAGGACCCGGCGGCGGCGGCCGCCTCGCTGGACCCGATGCGGGCCCGGCTGCTCGCCGAGCTGGCCGAGCCGATGTCGGCGGCGACGCTCGCGGCGCGGGTCGGGCTCCCCCGGCAGAAGGTGAACTACCACCTGCGGGCCCTGGAGCGGCACGGCCTGGTCGAGCTGGTCGAGGAGCGCCGCAAGGGCAACATGACCGAACGGCTGCTGCGCGCCACGGCCGGCGCCTACGTGATCTCGCCGGTCGCGCTGGCCGCGCTGCAACCCGATCCCGAGCGGCACCGGGACGCCCTCTCGGCGCGGTGGCTGCTGGCGCTCGGAGCGCGGCTGGTCCGCGACGCCGGGGCGCTGATCACCGGCGCGGAGCGCGCGAACCGGCGGCTCGCCACCTACGCGCTGGACGGCGAGGTCCGGTTCGCCTCGGCGGCGGCGCGGGCCGCGTTCGTCGAGGAGCTGACCGCGGGGGTCGGCGCACTGATCCGCAAGTACCACGACGAGGACTCCGAGGGCGGGCGCGACCACCGCGTCGTGCTGGCCCTCCATCCGTCCTTGAAGCAGGACCCGGGCGCCCCCGCGCCCGTCCCCGGCGTCGCGGCGTCGCCCGGCGGCCCGCCGGGGCTGCCGTCCGCCGGCACGTCCTGACCCCCTTTTTTCGTACGGCATCCGAGGAGAACGCCATGGGCAAGGAGTTCGAGATCGTCCGCGAGTTCGAGGTGGACGCGCGGCCGGACCAGGTGTGGGAGGCGGTCACCGCGGGCACCGCCGGCTGGCTGTGGCCGATGGAGTACGAGCCCCGGGAGGGCGGCGCCGCCCCCTACGGCGGCGTCGTGGCGGTCTGGGAGCCCGGGCACCGGTTCGTCGCGCGGAACCAGTCCGGGGAGGGCGCCGACGCGCGGACGGTGAACCAGATCGAGCACCTGATCGAGCCGCGCGAAGGCGGGCGGGCCTGGGTCCGCTACGTGCACAGCGGCATCCTTGAGGACGACTGGGACAACCAGTACGACGGCGCGGACAAGCACACCGACTTCTACCTGCACACGCTGCGGCAGTACCTGGCGCACTTCCCGGGCCGCGCGGCGGCGCACGTGGAGGTGCAGGGGCCTGAGGCGTCCACGGCGAAGGACGCGTTCGAGGCGGTGGCCCGCGCCCTGGGCGTCCCCGGCGGCACCGGCGAGGGCGAGAGCCTGCGGGTGGACCTGCCCGGTGCGGGCAAGGCCGATGCCGTGGTCGACTACCGCGACGAGTGGTTCATCGGGCTGCGCACCGGCGACGCGATGTACCGGTTCTTCGGCCGCAACACCTGGGGCGGGCCGGTCGGCGTCGCCGTCCACCTCTTCTCCGAGGGGGCGGACGCCGAGCGGGAGCGGACGCGGCGGGAGTGGCAGGCCTGGCTGGACGCGCTGTACGTCTGACCGCGCCGCGCGGATGCCTTGACGGGTCCGGCGGGCCCGGCCGACGATGCCCTTGATCGCGATGGAGCGGGGACGGGGAGGCGGCGCGGATGGACGGCGGGACGGCGCACGGGACGGGGCCGGGCGAGATCGCGGCCGACGGGTCCGCGGTCGAGTTCTACGCGGCGATGCCGCCGGACGAGCGCAGCGCGGCGCTGGTGCACGCGGCGCTTCCGGCCGGGGCGTCGATCCTGGAGCTCGGCGCGGGCGCGGGCCGCGTCACCGGGCCGCTGGTCGCACTCGGCCATCCGGTGACCGCGGTGGACGGCTCGGCCGCGATGCTCGCCCGGATCGAGGGCGCGCGGACCGTCCGCTCGCCGATCGAGGACCTGCGGCTGCCGGAGCGGTTCGACTGCGTGCTGATGATGTCGTTCCTGGTCAACTACGGGGACCGGAAGGCGCTGCTGGACACCTGCGCCCGGCACGCCGCCCCCGGCGGCCTCGTGGTGGTGCAGCGGGAGTCCCCCGCCCTCTTCCGCGACGCGGGGCCGCGCGAGTGGTCGCACGACGGCGTCGAGTTCCGGATGCGGGACGTCGGCCGTCCCTCGCCGGACGTGGTGACGGCGACCATCGAGTACCGGATGGGCGAGCGGACCTGGACGCACTCGTTCGCGTCCCGGCGGCTGGACGACGAGGAGCTGCCGGAGGTGCTGGCGGCGTCGGGGCTGCGCTTCGACCGGTTCCTGGACGAGGACGGCGGCTGGGTGGCGGCGCGCCCCGCGTGAAGACCCCTGCTTGAGGGCCTGACGGGTTACCCTAGCGCTTGCTCGCCACCGTTCCCCCGGGGAGGCCGTCCGATGCCCATGACGCTCCAGGAGCTGTCCGACCGCGCGGAGATCGCGGAGCTGCTCGCCCGGTACGCGCGCGCCGTCGACGGCGGCGAGTGGGACCTGCTCGACACCGTGTTCACCGGCGACGCCGAGATCGACCTGTCGGCGCCGGGCGGGCCGTGCGGCACGCCGGAGGCGGTGAAGGCGTGGCTGGCGGACACCCTACCGGCCTGGCCGGGCCGCCAGCACCTCATCGGGCCGGCGTCCGTCGACCTGGCGGGCGACGCGGCGACCGTCCGGGCGCCGTTCACCGACACGCTGTCGCCGTCCCGGGACATGGCCCTGGCGGACGTCTCGGGGCTCACGCGGGGCGGCGGCCTCTACCACCACCGGCTGCGCCGGACGGACGCGGGCTGGCGCAGCGAGTCGATGCGCATCGAGCAGCAGTGGCGGACGATCAACGCCTGACCCCGCCCGAGGACGGCGCGCTGAGCGGACTCCGTGGCCCGTCACGCGCTGAGCGGCGTCCGCGGCGCGGTGGCCCCTGCGCGACGTCGATCCGGTGGCCGGGCGGGCTGCGGCTGGGAGCCGGAGCCCGCCCGGCTGGACCGGGCGTGCGGGGGTCTCAGGCGTCGCGGCGCTTCAGCAGGAACGCGGCGATGCCGAGGAGCAGCGCCGTCCAGAGCGCGAACACCCCGTATCCCTGCCACGGCGACAGCAGGTCGCCGTCGGCCTGGTGGGCCTGCGCGATGAGGTGCCCGGCCTCGGACGGCAGGTAGGCGTGCACGTGGTCGCCGAAGCTGCCGGGCAGCAGCTGCGTGAGCGGCGCCAGCACCAGCACGAACCCGATCACGCCGGTGATGCCGCCCGCGGGATGCCGCAGGATCGCCCCGACCGCCATCGCGAACAGCCCGAGCATCGCCAGGTACAGGCCGCCGCCGATCACGGCGCGGAGCACGCCGGGGTCGCCGATCGACACCGGGACCTTGGAGTCGAGGAACGCCTCGCCGATGAAGAACGACACGAACGACACCGCGACGCCGAGGACGAGGACGAGCGTCCCGAAGACCAGGGCCTTCGCCCACAGCATCGGCAGCCGCCGCGGCACCGCGAGGAGGCTGGCGCGGATCATCCCGGTGGAGTACTCCGACGCGATGACGAGGACGCCGAGGACGCAGATGGCGAGCTGGCCGAGGAAGAACCCGCTGCCGAGGATCATGCTGGTGGGGTCGGCCGCGATGGCGGCGCGGTCACCCGGGTCGGTGTCGTCCCACTGGGCGACGGTGAGGCCGACGGCCAGGGCGGTGAACCCGAGGTCGACCACGACCATCGCGATCAGCGACCAGAACGTCGACCGCACCGAGCGGATCTTCGTCCACTCGGCGCGGACGAGGCGGAGGAAACCGGTCCGGTGCGGCGGTGCCGCGGGCGCCGCGGCGGGCGTCCCGGTGGTGCCGGCGGCGGTGGTCATCGGGAGCCTCCTTCGGGGGCGGGCGCGGCGGGTTCCGCCGCCGGCGCCTCGGTGCGGCCGTACTCGACGCTCTCGCGGGTCAGCTCCATGAACGCCTGCTCCAGCGACCCGCGCCGGGGGGTGAGCTCGTGCAGGACGATGCCCTCGGCGGCGGCGAGCTCGCCGACCCGGGCGGCCTCCATGTGGGTGACGGTGAGCAGGCCGTCGCCGGACGGGTCGGCCTTGCCGCCCTCCGCCGCGACGATCCCGGCGAGGCGCTCGGCGTCGGGGCTGCGCACCGCCACCGTCTTCTCGGTGCTGCGCTCGATGAACTCCTCGGTGGAGCAGTCGGCGATCAGCCTGCCGCGCCCGATGACGATGAGGTGGTCGGCGGTGACCGCCATCTCGTTCATCAGGTGGCTGGACACGAACACCGTCCGGCCCTCCGCGGCGAGCCGCTGCATGAGCGTGCGGATCCAGACGATGCCCTCGGGGTCGAGGCCGTTGACCGGCTCGTCCAGGATCAGCACCGCCGGGTCGCCGAGCAGCGCCGCGGCGATGCCGAGGCGCTGGCCCATGCCGAGCGAGAAGCCGCCCGCGCGCTTGCGGGCGACGCCGGTGAGGCCGACGAGCTCGATGACCTCGTCGAGCCGCTTGCGGCCGATGCCCTGCGTCTGGGCCAGGCACAGCAGGTGGTTGTAGGCGCTGCGGCCGGTGTGCACGGCCCGGGCCTCCAGCAGGGCGCCCACCACCCGCATCGGCTCCGGCAGGTCGCGGTAGTGGACGCCGTTGATCCGGGCGTCGCCGCGGTGCGGCCGGTCGAGCCCGAGCAGCAGCCGCATCGTCGTCGACTTCCCGGCCCCGTTCGGGCCGAGGAACCCGGTCACCCGGCCGGGCACGACGGTGAAGGAAAGGTCGTCCACGGCGGTCTTGTCGCCGTAGCGTTTGGTGAGGTTCTCCGCCTCGATCATCTGGTCTGTCCTGGGGGGTCGGGGACACAGCTAGTGATCAAGGTCACACTAGCGCGTCAGGCGGTCCCCGCGGATCCTCCTGCGAGCCGATCCGCGCGCGACCTTGGCGGGGATAGCGGGGGTCGTAGCCGGACGCCGCCGCGTACCACGGGCGGAGTAGCCGCGGTTCGTCTCGGCGCCGGATGACGATCGGCCTCCGGAAAGGGAAGGCTCTCCTCGAACGACGAGGAGAGCCATGATCCCGACCGCGCAGCCGGACGACGTCCCGGCCGGGCCCCCGGGCGCCCGGCCGGGCGCCACGGCGGCCGCCGG